>MFOV01000017.1:37548-56813 GCA_001782515.1 Candidatus Levybacteria bacterium RIFCSPLOWO2_01_FULL_39_10
TAATTGCCCCAATAGTCATTCCAACTACCGCAGGAGTTACAAACAAAAGCGGGAATTTCTCAACTTCAATCTTAAGTATATTCGTTGCGTATCCTGGTCCTAATACAGCAATTACAAGAATGAGGGTCTGAAGAAGTGTAAGAATAAAAAGAGAGTGGTAAATTTTTTCTTTTCTTGCCATGAGCGAAAATGCGTCTTTTACCTCAGTAAATATTTCAATCTTCTGATCCGTTTTATGTTTTTTAAATTTAAATTTAATAAGGAATGCAAAAAAAGCCGAAGCTCCGAAAAGAATTGTTATAAATAAAAAGATTTTAGAAACACCGAGTATTAAAAGGAAGGGGCCTGAAAGCGCGTACGCAACTATGATTGATCCGAATATTCCAAGGCTGAAAACTGCGTTTGCAGAAAGAAGAAACTTTTTAGGAACTAATTGCGGAATAATCGGGGTTTCTGCCGGTATAAAAAACTGAGTAATCAAAGAGACTATAAAAGTGAGAAGGTAAATCAGAAACAAATTGGTTGAAATAAAAATAAGAGGTATAGCCGAAGCTGCCCGCAAAATATTTGTTATAACCAAAACGCGTTTTTTATTCCAATTATCAACAAAAACTCCCGCAATAATTCCAAATAAAATTGAAGGAAGTGTGAATGCAAGAACGACCCCTGCGACTGCAAGGTTTGAGCTTGAAATCTGAAAAACTACTATTAGAAGAATAAAGTTAAAAAGGTTCATGGCAAACTGGGAGAAGAATTCTGAGAGGATAAGAAGCAAAAAAGAAGGAATAGAAAGAGCAGATATCAAGGGGTTTCTTTGCATATTATTAAGCTTCCTGCCTGCCAGCCCGCTTCGCCGAATCGAGGCGAGCAGGCAGGATTTTCTGACTATATTCACCGGTTCTTGTATCCACTCGAACCCTATCCCCTGCCTTTATGAATAGCGGAACTTTTACTTTCTGCCCGTTTGAAAGTGTAGCATCTTTGTAGATATTTGTTGCTGAATTTCCTTTGACTCCTGGGGGAGTTTCCAAAACTTCAAAGTCCATTTTCGGGAGAAGATTTAGAGCAAGAGGGGCCGTTCCTAAAAATGATAGGTTGTAACTTTCCCCCTCTTTAAGATAAATTATATCTTTTTCAACGCTTGCAAGAGGAATTGAAAACTGTTCAAATGATACAGGATCCATAAAATAGGCTGATGTATCATCCTTATAAAGATATTGTGCGTCTTTTTTGTGAACCACAACATCTTTTACTTTTGCGCCGTTTATAAAGCTTTTCGAAGTTACTGAGCCGTTTTTGAGATTTTTGACCTTTACTTTAATGTTTGCCGATCCCCTCCCCATTTTAGTGTGGGTATAAGTTAGAACTTGAAGAAGATTTCCATTATCCTCAAAAATAATTCCATTTCTTAAATCTGTAACATTTATCATTATTTTCTTTTGATTCTGATAAGTCCTGAAGCTGGAACTATCTCAATCCCCTTTTTCTCGACTTCGTCTAAAAATATATTTGCTCCGATTGAATCTGACGCCATGTGCCCCGCATTTATTACGTTTACGTGCAGTTTTTTAAGTTCTTTTAAAGCGTCTTCCGGAATGTGCATATCAACCAAAGTCCCCACACCTGCTTTTGCAAGTTCTTTATAGATGTCTTTTGATGGATTTGTTCCTCCTGTAAAAAATACTCCGATCTTTCCTGTTCGTGATTTTTCCGATCCCGAGACGATTTCCGGTCCGTTCTTGCCCCTTGTTGCTTCCTGATATTCTGGTATTTCCAAAAGTGCGTCAACAATTTCTCCAACTGTGTCAAATTTTTTCTTTTTTAAATAGTTTGTAATAAATTTATCACCTAAGTTATCCCAAGCAGTATGTAAGTTCATTAAGGGAATCCTAAGTAATCGTGCCGTATCAATTATTTGATTGTGATTTGTCGGATGAATCTTTCTTTTTACATCGCCACTTCTCTCCCGCATAAGAGCATCCATAACATTTATGGGAACTCCCATATCAGCATAAGCATTAACTTGAAGATCCATAACCTCATCAAGTGCCAAAAGAGTAATTCCAATTGGGTGATGCCCAACTACTGCATCGATTTTTTCTCCTTTTTGATTGAGCCTGTCTGCTAAAAGAACCTCAGTTGCGTCTGCGTCAATTCCCACTAGAATTTTTTTAATTTGGGTGTTAGGATCTCCCCATAAAATTCTTGTGTCCGAGTATGGATTTTTAAAAGACTCCTGATCAAAATATTTTTTCTTTTTTTCGGGAAGGTCGTTATAGTCTTTTTTAATTTTTCCAAGAATTCTTTTAACTTCCTTCTTTCCCCTAGGATCGGCTTTTACGCCCATAGAGATGGCTAAATCATAAATTTGTTGAAGAGTCATGGTTCGATTTCCCTCACCATGATACTGAACGGAGTTGAATGTATCATAAAGGAAAGTATATAATACTTAAGCTCAAAACTCAAAGCTTAAAGCTCAAAAAGCGAGTTTTGACGAGGGCGGATGGCGGAATGGCCCGCCTCGCGTCGACAAGCTAGCGAGTCGAGGCGGGTAGGAGCGGGTCTCAAAAACAAGATGTACACGGTTTACATATTGAAGAGTAAAAACTTTCCCAAAACATATGTAGGTCATACAAATAACAAGGCGCGTAGATTTTTAGAGCATAACGAAGGTAGGGGTACATTTTCTAGCAGATACAAACCGTGGATCTTGATTCATGAAGAGACTTTTGGCAGTTTGAAGGAAACTATAAAAAGAGAAAAATACTTTAAATCAGCAGCTGGAAGGCGCTGGATTAAAAAGAATTTATTTTCATAACTGGGCGGATGGCGGAATGGTATACGCGGTAGTCTCAAAAACTACTGATCGCAAGATCATGTGGGTTCGACTCCCGCTCCGCCCACTTTTAAAAACTAAAATTGCCACAAAATTAGACTAACGTTTTTATGAGCGCTAGTCTAATTTTAAATTTGTGAACAGAAGAAAAGCGTGAGATTCTAAACTGTTCCTCCGCCCATTCCTCCTGTTCCAGAATTGTCTTCCTGTCCCATTCCTCCACCTGCTGGTGGTGGCGGTGTGCCTCCTCCTGGTGTTTCCGGCTCAGGCGCTGGTGTGCCTCCTGGCATTGGCGCACCTCCTGGTGTTGTAGGCTCAGCTGGTGGCGGAGTTCCTGTTCCCGGCATAGGCGCACCTCCTCCTGGTGTTGTAGGTCCTGCTGGTGGCGGTGTTGTGCCTGGCGCTGGTGCTCCTGGATTTTGCCAATCGTTTTGTCCGTCCAAAATATATCACCTCCCCTCGCCCGCCAATAGTGCGCTCCGTGAGGCGTATTCGAATAGAATTGAAAAGCCGAACGGTAAGCACCGGCGGGTTTGTATTAACCTTTTTATCATACCGATCTTGTAAAAAAATGTAAATATATCAAAAATCTAAAGAATCGGAGTGGCCGTTGGCGGCTCTTCCTCCTCTACTTTTCTTTTACCTTCAACGTTATAGAACCTGATCCTGTCTCCTCGGAAGAGAAGCTCTATCTCTCCCATCGGGCCATTTCTGTGCTTTGCAATAAGAACCTTAGTCTGCATAATTGATGAAATCTCACTATCAGGCCTATATAAAAACATTACAACGTCTGAGTCCTGCTCAATTGCACCAGATTCCCTAAGATCTGCGAGCTGCGGCCTCCTCTCTCCCCTATGCTCAACAGCACGGGAAAGCTGGGATACCGCGAGGAGCGGAATTTTAAGTTCTCTGGCTAAGTTTTTAAGAGCTTGCGAAACAATGGATACCTCCATAACCCTGTTATCGTATCTTTTTCCAGGATCAACAAGCTGAAGGTAATCAACAATAAGAATTGCAAGATCGTGCTCCATCTGAAGTTTTCTTGCCTTAGTTCGTATTTGAGAAACTGAAATTCCTGGAGTGTCATCAATAAAAATAGGAGCGTCCGCCAAAACTCCCATAGCCTCTGACAATTTTGCAAAATCTGTTTCTGAGAGTCTTCCGGTTTTAAGTCTCCATGCATCAACATCAGCCTGGCCTATAAGAAGTCTGTCAACAAGCTCTTCCTGACTCATTTCAAGTGAAAAAATCCCGACAGGTTTTTTATCATTTACGGCAATGTTTTGTGCAATATTAACAACCATTGCAGTTTTACCCTGCCCCGGACGCGCTGCAAGGATAATTAGATTTGAATCCTGAAAGCCTGAGAGAATATTATCAAGATCCGTAAAGCCTGACTTAACGCCACGTAACCCTGCTCCCTGTTTGTGTATTTCATCAATTCTGTCAAAACTTGCTGCAAGGCTTTCTTTTACAGGAACAAAACCTTCCATTGAGTATCCTTTTGATATTGAAAAAATATAACTCTCTGCCTTATCAAGAAGTTCATCTGCGCCGATTTCTTCTGAAAAACCCATATCAGTCATTTTAGTGCCTAAGCTGATTAACTTTCTTTTGGTGGAGTCTTCCTTTATGATATCAGCATAGTGCTCTATATTTGCTGCGGTCGGCACTGTGTTTACAAGGTCTGTTAAGTAAGATGCTTCAATTTCAGTTGCCTTGTTTTTCTTAAGTCTTTTGGTAAGAGTCAGAAGATCAATAGGCTTTCCAGCCTCGTATAATTCAAGCATTGCTTGATAGATTTTGGCGTTTGTGTCACTGTAAAAATCGTCAGGAAATAAATCATTTGCAATAAGTCCTATTGAATTCTTGTCAATAAGTATCGCGCCGAGAACCGACTGCTCTGCCTCTTCATTATTTGGAGGTGTTTTAATTACAGTTGCCATAAGAGTTTTAAAATGATATTAGAAAGACCAGTAAATTACAAGTAATCAGAAGATATAAAAACAGGACAATTTACCTCTCAAGTATTATAAGCTGCATTTCGGATGGTAGGTTATCATAAGTCACCGAATACTTAGACATTTTTTGGGAATTTTTGCCAAGTGATTTTACAACATCTTCTTTTTTTTCTCCATAAACCAATACTACATTTACGTCAAGCGACGGAATCTGAGAATACTTAAACTCTTTATCTGCATTTATAACAGCTATATGAAACGCTTCTATTTTTTCATATATCCCCATTACCTCAGACCCCTTCCCAACCAATAGCTTTACATCATCAACATCTATAAGATATGAGAATCCACTGTTGACTTTAACTGCTACTATTTTTATTCCCCCAACCTCATAATCTCCCGGGCCTTTAATCGTTATTCGGGAACCTTCAACTTTTGCTTCAGATAGGGTGCTATCTTCGGGGTGAGTGAGTATAATGGTACTTGCCTCACTTTTTGACATTGAGGAAGTCGGATCTACAATAACAGTTGATGTTTTTCCTTTGATTCTTATTGTTTTTTCACTAACCAGCGCTACATCCACTCTCTTATCCTATCATAAGGCTCTTTTCCTTGACAAGCAATTTTTTTTAACGTAGTATTTGGAGTGCAAAAATCGGCACGGGTTTTGAATGAATAAGGAAAAATTACTTCTAATAACAGGCGCAGTTTTAATTGGAATAATTGTTTCAGCTTCTACTTTTTTTATTTATCAGTATTCTAAAAGAATAAATGAGGCTGATATTAAAAAAATAACCATAAAAGGATCTGATGAAAACGAAAATCAAGCCTCTATATCTCTTGAGGTCAATGAACCAATGGATGAAGGAGTGTTTGATGAGAGAGTTATAAAAGTGATCGGAAAAACCTCTCCTAATTCAACAATTGTAGTTGTTACTGAAGAAAATGAGGAAGGAGGAGTTTCTGCCGGTAACGGAAGTTTTTCAATGGACATAACTCTTTCTGACGGCGAAAATATAATAGAGGTTGTTGCAATAGCGCCGAACGGTGAATTTATAAGAGAAAGACGTATTGTTACTTATACAAAGGAAGATTTTTAATATGAGAAAAATTATTTTAATTATAACGCTATTTCTTTTTCTTCCAGGTGGGGTATCTGCGCAAAACGGAACAGGATCAACGATTCCGTCGAGCAAAACTCTTGATGCTATAAAAGACAAGGTAGCGTCCCGCGTTGCAGAGCTTAATCTAGTTGAAAAAAGAGGAATAATAGGAACTGTTGACGAGATATCAGACACTCAGATAATTGTTACTACTCTTTCCGGCAAAAGAAGAATCGTTGATGTTGATGAATTTACTGTGTTCTCGGGAAATCTTGAGGGAATTTCAGATATTGAAAAAGAAGACGTTATATCAATACTCGGACTCTATAATAAAGATTCTGAAAGACTTCTCGCGCGGTATATAAATAGTTTTTCAATTCCTCTATATCTTACGGGTGTTATATCTGAAGTTGACAGCGATAATTTTACAATCACACTAACAACAAAAGACAAAGAGAATTATATTGTTGATGTTGAAAGAATCACCGAAACTTTTGAATTTGACAGAAATAGTTTGGAAAACTCAGGGTTCTCAAATTTTGAAACATTTAAAAACGCTTTCATAATTGGATTTGAAGATGAAGATGAGGAAGGACGTATTACGGCATCAAAAATAATAGTTTTTCCTAATAGTCCCAAAGACCCCAATATTGAGATTGATCTACAAAAAAGCCCCTCCCCTATCCCTAAGGACAAAAAATAATATTTCAAAAAATAACCTAATTAAGATATAATGAGCTTGTGTTAAATAATTTAAAGAAAGAACTAACCTCTTTTAAACTGCTTATTTTTCTTTTAACTATTGCGGTTATAATATACCTTCTTCAGTTTCTGTTTGAAACAGTCGCCCTTTTTTCAGATATCATCTGGATATTTATATTGGGGTGGCTCGTCAGCTTTATACTTGATCCTTTTGTTGATTTTTTTACGAAGAACTTAAAACTTCCAAGAACTGTGGCTACTGCTGTTGTCTTCACTCTCTCAGCGTTTCTAATTATAGTTGTCTCCTGGCTTTTTATTCCGAATTTGATCTCGCAGTTTAATAATCTTAACGAGGTTCTTAGTCAGTTTCTTAAAACAACGCCTCCGCAGCTTAAGGCTCTTGTTGATAATTTTGTGAATTCACTAAATTCTTCGTCCAATCTTATTCCCTCGGTTACTCAGTTCTTTATAAATGTAACAGTTATTCTTATTCTGTCTTTTTATTTAGTACTTGAACGAGAAAATATAAATAAAAAGATTTTTACACTTTCTCCCACAAAGCATCACGACTCAATAAGGTTTATCCAAAAAGTTGTGAATGAATCGTTTGCGAATTTTGTAAGAGTACAAGTCCTCTGGGGAGTTTTAGGAGGTCTAATCACATGGACAGTTTTGACAGTATTTGATATCTCACTTGCATCATCAACTGCAATTCTTGCCGGAATTTTAACTGCGGTTCCTGTAATTGGTCCTATAATAGGAGTCCTGCCTCCGCTTTTGGTCGCTTTGGTTGAAAAACCGGATCAGGCAATTTTGATATTTTTGGTTATCTTTATAACTCAGCAGGTAATTTTCAATCTTCTAGGCCCCAAGATAATAGGCAAAGCTTACAATATTAATCCGATTGTTGTTATCTTCTCACTTCTTATTGGAATTAAAGTGGCGGGCGCAATGGGTGCTCTTCTTGCAATCCCAGTTATTTCAATACTTCTTATTTTTGCCCAAGAACTATACACCCTCTATTATAAAGAGAAGGAAAACAGACTTGAGTAATCTCTTTTTGGAAAAGTCATACTTTTTGATACAATTATTTCATAGTCCGTTCGACTTCGCTCAGGACTATGGTGAGTATAATCGAACTATGGTAATTCAAACTTTAAAGGGTTTTCGTGACTTTTTGCCCGAAGAAGCGAGAAAAAGACAGTACGCGCTGAGCATCTTAAAAAAGGTGTTCTTGTCCTATGGCTTTGAACCTTTAGAAACTCCGACTCTTGAGTATGAGGAAATTCTTACCGGAAAATACGGAGATGAGGGAGAAAAGCTTATGTATAAGTTTGAAGATTTGGGAGGACGGCGCGTTGCAATGAGATATGACCAAACAGTCCCCCTGGCTCGAGTTATTGCACAGTATGCTAACGATATTCCTCTCCCCTTCAAGCGTTACCAAATCCAAAATGTCTGGAGAGCTGAAAACACTCAGCGCGGGAGGTATCGAGAGTTCCTCCAAGTCGATATCGACACAGTCGGCTCCCCTTCCCTACTTGCAGACGCTGAAATTATTTCTCTGGCAATAAGAGGATATGAAGCTCTTGGTTTTAAAAACTTCAAAGTCAAAATAAACGACCGTTCCTCATTCTCAAATTTATTTTCAGATGAAGAAGGAAAAGTTATTGCTCGCGCTATTGATAAAATTGAAAAAGTTGGCGAAGAAAAAGTTTTAGATGAGCTTTCTACCGTCATGGGAATGAAAGCAGCCAACAATGTTTTACAAAAGATTAACAGTCAGAAAAAAACAGAATCTTTCTTTAAAGTCGTTTCTTATATAAGTAAGTTTGGTATAAATGAAGATTATTTAGAGTTCGATCCGAAACTGGCACGAGGATTAGATTACTACACAGGCTTAATTTTTGAAGTTAAATCTGATGATTATCCAGCAGGATCTTTGGGCGGGGGCGGAAGATACGATGATTTAATAGGTATATTTGCCGGTCAAAAAATTCAAGCTGTTGGTTTTTCTTTTGGATTTGACCGGATAATTGAGGCTATGGATGAGCAGAAATTGTTCGAGGGCAAAGATTTGGGAGGGACGAGAGTCTTAATTACAAATACAAGTACGCGATCGGCAGAGGTTGCCGATGAACTTAGAAATAAAGGAATAAACACAGAACTTTATGTTGATGACAAAGAACTAGACAAACAGTTAAGATATGCTGACAAAAAAGGCATTCCCTATGTTTTAATTGTCGAAGAAAATAAACTCGAGCTAAAGAATATGAAAACAGGGGAAAAAGAAGAAGTAACCTTAGACGAAATAGCTAAAATAGTTAAATAGTTTATTGTTTAGCCATGCAACTATTCAACCATTCAAACCATGTTTGGATCCTTAAGTAGAATTCAGCTTGCAATCATTGCTCTTATTTTTGCAAATATAATATGGGGCGCTGCATTCCCTATTTATAAATGGACTCTTGAAATTGTTCCTCCTTTTATTTTTACGTTCATCAGGTTTTTTGGAGGAGCACTAATTGTTCTTCCTTTTGTCTATAAGTCTTTGAGAATTCAAAGGTCCGATATTCCCAAACTTATTTTAGTTTCCTTAATTGGCATATCAGTCCAGATTCCCCTTCTTTTTTTCGGACTCAAGCTCTCGCCAAGTATTAATGCGCCGATTATTATTGCATCCGCTCCTATTATTCTTATAATCTCATCCGTTATTTTTTTGAATGAAAAGCTAAAAGTTAAAGTACTTATTGGAACTTTGGTTAGTCTTTTAGGAGTTCTTGCAATAATTCTTCGTCCATTTATCGAGTCAGGCGGACTCACAGGAAGTGTTTTGGGAAATTTTTTACTTTTTGGCGCAACTGTCTGCAGTGTTGCACAGGCTTTAATTTTAAAACGAATCACAGCAAATAATGATCCTCTGGCTTTGGTTTTTTGGATGTTTGTAATAGGAATTATACCGATTATTCCTTTTGCTCTGTATGAAACACAGACTTTTAATTTGCTAACTCAAATTAATTTACAGGCAGTAATTGGACTTTTATATGGGATAGTTTTTGCTGCAGTTATTGCTCATTATCTTTATGCATTTGGCATTAAATTTGTAAAAGCATCTGAAGTTGGAATATTTTCATATGTTGACCCTTTGGCAACAATTGTAATTGCAATCCCTCTTCTTGGAGAGATAATAACTCCAACATACATTCTTGGAGCAATACTTGTATTTTTAGGAATCTTTATTGCAGAAGGCCGAGTCCACTACCACCCATTTCAAAGACTTAGGACTTAATTCTCTTGTTTTTAGGCTCGATTTAAAGTATAATAAAACTCATGAAACAGCAAATTCACCCACAATATTTTGATCAGGCGCAGGTTATTTGTGTCTGTGGAAACCGCTTTACAACCGGCTCAACCCAGGAAGTGATTCATGTGGAGCTTTGCTCAAATTGCCATCCTTTCTACACCGGCGAGCAGAAATTTGTGGACACAGCATCCCGTATTCAAAAGTTTCAAAAGAAAACTGAAACTGCCAAGAAATATCAAGTGATTAAAAAAGAGAAAAAAGTAAAAGAGGAAGCAAAAAGTCAGGCTCCAAAAACTCTCCGGGAAATGTTAGCCAGCATTCAATAGATAAACTCCAGTGCAATATTTACTATAAATATAATGGATGATTATAAAAAAACACTAATAAGGAACATTGATGCAGAAATTGAAGAAACATCAAAGCTTCTTGATGATCCAGATATGTCAAACATGGCAAAGGATGAACTTGAGAGGCTGAATCGGGAAAAAAACCAGATTCTCGGAAATTACAATCAGCAAGGTAACACTAATGATGAAGATTCCCTCGATAACAGAAACATAATCCTTGAAGTTTCAGGCGCAGCTGGAGGAGATGAAGCAAAATTATGGGCAGATGAGCTTCTTAGAATGTACGGCCGGTATGCTGAAAAAGAAGGATTTAAGGTAGAATCAGTTGATGAGAGAGTTATAAAAATTTCAGGAAACAGCGCTTTTGGAAAGTTTAAGTATGAGGCAGGAGTCCATAGAGTCCAGCGAATACCAACAACTGAAAAGAAAGGAAGGGTGCACACTTCAACTGCTACTGTTTCTATTCTTCCGCAGCTGGACGACGTTGATTTACATATTAATCCACAGGATATAACATTTGAAGCATTTCGCTCCGGTGGTCACGGAGGCCAGAATGTTAATAAAGTTTCAACAGCAGTCAGAATTAAGCACATTCCCACAGGCATTGTAGTTACTTCACAAACTGAAAGACACCAGGCCCAAAACAGAGAGCTTGCCATGAATCTTTTGCGTGCCAAGCTCTGGGAGCAAGAACAAGAGAAAAAACACAGCCAAATCTCATCTCTTAAATCAACACAAGTTGGCCGCGGTATGAGAGCCGAGAAAATAAGAACATATAATTTTCCGCAGGATCGACTCACAGATCACAGGATAGGAAAATCCTGGCACAATCTTCCACAAATTTTGGACGGAGAAAACCTTTCAAATGTGGTGAGACAAACTTTAGAAAATCTGTCCGAGAGCAATGATGGTGTAGATTCCCAAGCTGTTTAAGAAAAATGAAAGAAGGATAAAGTTATACGAGCGCATTTTAGAAATCCCCAAAAGACTAACGCCAAGCTCATCCGGCAAGGGGGAAGCTATCATAATCGCACCTATTATTGGAAGAGTCCAGTGAAAATACTTGGAGTTTAGAACGTGCTGCAAGTGTTTCGGTCCGTATTCTTGGTATAGTTCCTCAATCTCAGAAGACAATCCGTCTCTTACAAATTTAAAAATCACAAGATCCCCCAAGACCGCGCCCGCTCCAGCAATAATTCCTATTTCAATTGGAGAAAGTGTTCCCGATTGAGAAAGGGTCAGAAGAATAAGAAGTGCTGTTGGCATAGTAAATATCCAAACAAATAAAATTCCCGCAATAAACGCCCCCAAATACCCCGCCATTCCAAGATCCAGTAAAAATTCATGAAAACTCTCTATTTGCCATAATGCAAGCGCAATTGCAATACTTATAAAAAGAACTACCAAATTTTTATATTTAAACTTTTTGTGTTTATTAATCATCCGAAAGATACTTTTCTTCTTTTATTCTATATTTTTCAATAAGCTCCATATGGTTCTGGTCAACTAGTATTTTCGCCAGATGATGCCCTCCGGCAATATGAGGGACTACAACATAATCTGCTCCGTTCTCATAAAGTATTTTTGCTTCGAATTTCTCAAGTGCGAGCATCACTACTTTTGGTTTCTTTTTTAATTTCTTAAGACTTTGAAGAAGAAGTAGATTATCCTCCATATCTGAAACTGTTGATATGACAAGCCTTGCATCGGAAAGTGCAACTAAATCTTGGATTTCAAGATCTGCTATGTCACCAAAATACGATTCAATTCCCTCCTCTTTTAATCTCTGTATTATGTCTGGATTAAAATCAACTACAACAACATCTTCACTATTCCCGATAAGTGCTTCCAAAATCCCTGAGCCCATTCTTCTTGCACCAATAAGAACAATGTGATTTTTATAATCTCTTGACTTAACATTTTTTTCATGAATGTTTTCTCTTTCAAAAATATCAAGGTAGGGTGAAAGCAGTCTATAAAGTTTATTTCCGTTTATTATCATATAAGTTGACAGAATAAATGTAATAGCGCCGACAAATGTAATAAGCGCAACATCTTGATCCGATATATGTCCGAGACGCGCCCCCATAAACATTATGATAAGTGAAAACTCAGAAATTTGTGCAACAGTAAGTCCTGCCAAAAATCCTGTTCTTTTTCTATAACCCAATAATCCCAAAATTGTCATTACAATCAAAGGATTCCCAATCAAAACAAATAGAGAAAAAAGTATTCCCGGGATTAATATTTCTGATATGCTTGAAATAGAAAGGCCCATACCAATCATTACGAAGAAAATAATTATGAAAAAATCCCGTAAGGGCCTAATCCGTGTTGTAATCTGATAGCTCTCGTAAGTGTTGGCAAGAGCAAGTCCTGCAAGAAACCCTCCAATCTCAATTGAAAAACCTATAAGGGGAGATGCAACAAGCGCTGCTATTCCAAACGCCCATGCAATGCTGAATAAAAAAAGTGTTTCCTCAGAGCGAGCAAGTCTGTTTGTTATTACGGGAAGAAATTTCCGGCTAAGAAAAATTACCCAGCCAAATATCACAACAGCTTTAAGAATAACTATCAAAAAACTGTATGCACTTACCCCATCCCCTGCCGCAAATCCCGAAAGAAATATGAGTGCAAGAATTGCTACAAAATCCTGAACAAGAAGAAATCCAACTGAAATTTTCCCATAAAGACTATTTAAATCTTTTTTATCAGAGAGTAGTTTTACTATAATAATTGTGCTTGAAAAAGTAAGTGCAATTGCAATGTAAAATGCCGCAGTTTGTGAGAATCCCAGAAGAGTTGCGATAACAAAACCAACAAGAGTAGTAAATACAATTTGACCTATTCCTGTAATTATTGATATTTTTCCAACAGCTCTTAGTTCTGAGAACCGAAGCTCAAGGCCCAACATAAAAAGAAGAAGAGTTATCCCAATCTCCGACAGCGACCTTAAAATCTCTTGGCTTTGAAGATATATAATAGCCAAAGGACCAAGAATTACTCCTGTTAGTATGTATGCGAGAATTGGAGGTTGTTTTAAATATCTAAACAGAATTGCTAAAATCGCGGCAACTACAACTACAAGGGTAATTTCGAAAAAAATATGATCCACATATATATATTAACCAAACTTTATCTCAACTTAAAGCCCTAATTACCGACAATTGTTATTTCCTCATCAAGCACAACTTTGTATTTTTCTTTCACTTTTTCCTTAACTTGCTTTATAAGACTTAAAACATCCTTGGCCTTTGCATTTTTATCATTTACAATATAGTTCGGATGTTTTTCAGAAACTTTTGCTCCTCCTATAGTTTTTCCTTTAAGGCCGCTTCCTACCAGAAATTTTACAGCAGGGATAACAGGAAACGGGTCTTTTTTTATGTTTTTCCCAAACTCCGAAAGAACTCTTTTTGAAACATTTTCAACAGGAACGTTCTTAAATATACTTCCAAGGTTTGGATAGTCAAGGGGGTGTTTTTCAATTCTATAATCAATTTTTTCCTGAGTAAGGAGCCTTATCGTGTCGGCGTCTCCTTTTTTAAATGAAAATCTTACTGATAAAATTATCTCATCTTTTCCAGCGTTAGATTTGAAGAAACTGTTTCTATAAGAAAAGTTACATTTATTATTTGTAAGTGTAGTTTTTTTAAGCGATTTAATGTTAATACACCGAGCGCTTATTAAAATATCTTTTGTTTCTCCGCCGAATGCACCTGCGTTTCCCCTCACCGCACCTCCCACTGTTCCCGGAAGCCCTCCTGCCCACTCAAAACCCGAAAGGCTGTTGCCAATATAATACTCAACGAGTCTTGATACTTTTGTGCCTGCACCTACCTCAATACAATCTTTTTCTTTTTTTATAAAATCTATGCTATTTTTTATTACAAGACCTGAAAATCCCCGATCACTGAACAAAATATTTGTTCCATCTCCCAGAACAAGAACATTATCCAATTCTCCATTTTCTTCCCGCCAATGCTTCAAAATTTCAATCAATTCTTCTTCTGATTTGAATTCTGAAAATAACGTCGCTGGTCCACCAATTCTTATATGGCTGTATTTTTTAAGAGGAACGTTTGTTTTTAATATCATTATTATTGATCCGAGGCATTTCCTAATTTAGATTTTACTTCAACCGTATCTCCGTCTCTCCAAAGCTGAATTGTTATTTCTTCTCCCACCTTGTGTTCTGAAATAGCTTCTGAAAGTTCATGTTTATCTTTTTCAATTCTTTTACCGTTAATTTCCATAATTATGTCGCCTTTTTTAATGCCGGCACTTTCAGCAGGAGAGCCTGAGACAATATCTTGAACGTAAGCTCCTGCTGCAAAGTTGTTAATTGATGCAACATCTTTATCAACCATCACATAAGAAACTCCAAGGTAGGGCCTGTCAAACTGTCCGCCTTTATTAAAGGTTTCAATTGATTTTTTAATCTCATTAACTGGGATTGCAAATCCAATATTTTCTCCGCCCGAGGCAACGGCTGTATTTATGCCAATTACCTGCGATGAAGAATTAAGAAGTGGTCCGCCGGAATTTCCCGGATTTATTGCCGCGTCAGTTTGGATAACATTGTCAAGCTTCTCAACAAAACCCTCAAAACTGCTGCCGGCTGTAATTCCCCTTCCCAAACCCGATATTACTCCTGTGGTAACAGTATTTCTAAATTCCCCAAGAGCAGTACCAATTGCAATTACAAACTGTCCGACTTTCAGATTATCGGAACTGCCAAGGGTTACAGGTTTAAGTCCTCCTGCATCCACCTTAAGAATTGCAATATCATTTAAAGGATCTCTGTAAATTTTAACAACATCGTAAGTTTTATCATTTATTGTAAGCACCTGGTATTTTGAAGAGGTATCTGACACAACGTGTTTATTTGTAACTATTAAGCCATTTTTATCGACAACAAAGCCTGATCCAATATTTCGGGGCTCTGGGTCAACTTCCTGCCCGGGTGTTTGTCCAAAAATAGAAAATGGACCGAATGAAAATGGCTGCTCCATCCTTGCCGGTTGGTCCTCAACTATTGTCACAACTGATGGTCCGACGCTGTCAACAGCGTCTGTCACAACATTTTCTTCATTCAAAAGTTTTACATTTTCACTGCTTGGTGTTTGAGACCCAATCTTAGGATTAATACTTAGTGAGAATTTATCAAAGAAATAAGAAAGGCCAAAAAGAAGCAAAATTAAAATTACAACAAGAATTATTAATCTTTTCATAATTTTCTATTTTATAAGTTCTTGAATTGCTTTTTCAAGTTGGATATCACGGTCTATATTTTCAGGATCAAGCGCAACTTCAATGTCGGGCGTTATCCCCTTCTCATTTATCCACTCACCCTTTGGAGTCAGCCATTTTGCAATTGTTATATGAAGTCCTGAGCCTAATCCTAAATCTTCTGCTTGTTGAATTGTTCCCTTCCCGAATGACGTCTCACCAATAATTATAGCTCTCTTGTGATCGCGGAGTGCTCCTGCAACAATTTCAGATGCACTAGCAGAGCCTTTATTTATAAGAACCACAACAGGGATATCAAGAAGAAGGCCTCGCCTATTTGATTTAAGCTCATTTTTCCCTTTTTCACCTTCTTCAATTACAACTGTTTCTCCCTGCCCAATGAATTCCGATGCAATAAAAACAGCGTCTGACAAATACCCTCCAGGATTGTTTCGAAGATCCAAAACTAACCCTTTTACGTTTTTGTTTTTGCTAAGCTCTAAACTCAGTTTGTTCACTTTATCAAGCCAGCCGGGATTAGTTGTATCTCCAAATTGTGAAAGACTTATATAAGCAATTCTCTCATTTGCAAATTTGTTATCAACTTCAACCCTGTCAATATCTTTAACCGGCTTTAACCATGACTCTACACTTTCAACAGTAATTGTGTCCCGTGTTATATCAATATCGGCTGGTGCATTCTCCCCTTTATGAAGAATTGAAAGAGTGACATTTGTGCCTTTAGGCCCTCTTATTTTTTCAACAGCCTGGGAAAGTGTCCAATTGGCAGTTGATGTGCCGTTTACGGCCAAAATTGCATCCCCTGCTCTAACACCTGACTTTTGTGCAGGGCTTCCATTAAGAGGCGCAATAACAGTTATTCTTTGATCCTGAAGTCCTAGCTCTGCTCCAATTCCCTGGAATTGCCCCGCAAGACCTTGCTTAAAGTTATCATTCTGAACAGGAGGTAAATAAACCGTAAATGGATCTTCGAGGGAACCCAGCATCCCCGAGATTGCACCATTTATCATTTTCTCAGGATCAAGTTTTGTTTTGTCGTAATAACTTCTTTCAATTCTCTGCCATACATCCCAGAACCTTGAAAAATCACCACTTATGTTTTCGTTTGGAGGTTCTTTGCCTTCAACTGTTATTACAGGGCGGTAATTTTTCCATTCAAAATTTATTTTATTAACGCCTATGTAATAGCCGACAAGCAAAGATATAGCAATAACAAGGATGAGTTGGATTTTTGGGGATCTACGCATAGAGAACTATTATAAATAAAGCAACAAAAAATCTCAAGTGTTCCAGAGCAATCAGAAAATCTGATTATCTGACACTCTGATAATCTGAGTAATTATCCGAGTTCTCTGAAGTGATATGTACGACGAGCGCAAACCTTATAATTTTCTGCTATCCCCGTACCACAAACGGCAAAAGGGCTAAGTGTCTTGCGTATTTAATGTTGAGGGTGAGTGACTTTTGGTGTTTGGCACAAAGGCCGGACCTTGACCTTGGAATAATTTTCCCGCGCTCTGTCAAAAACCTAAGAAGTGTCTGGGTGTCCGAAAACATAGGCTCTTTTTTCTCCTCGTCAAAATAGCATTTCTTTGGAACGCCTTTTAATATTTTTCTTCTTATTTTTCTTTTTTTACGGGCCACAAATCTCCTTTCAGTCGCAAATTCTAAATTCTAATATCTAAATCCTAAATTTTGATTTTCGAACATTTGAATTTATTTAGAATTTAGAAATTAGTGCTTAGGGTTTTAAAAAGGAATATCGTCTGGGGATACTTCCTCATCATCTTCTTTCTTTGACTTTTTTGGTTTTTCAGGTTTTTTGTTTTTTTCTTCCTCTGGCATTTTTTCTTTCTCCTCATCTTTCAGATTTGCAGGCTCCGGTATCTCCTCCTCCTCAGTCTCAACTGCCCTTCTTCCGCTTGAGTCAAGAAGAATCATATCCGATATCACAATCTCTGTTGTTGACCTTTGCGCTCCGTCCTGCCCTGTCCAATTTCTGATTGAAAGTCTTCCTTCAACATAAACTTTTTTTCCTTTTGTTAAAAACTGACTGCACAGTTCTGCTAGCTTATTCCAAGCAACAATTCTGTGAAAATCTGCTTCATCTCTTTTTTCTCCCGAATCAGTTGTCCAGGACCTATTGGTAGCGATTCCGAAAGTGCAAACTGCTGTTCCCGCAGGTGTGTACCTGAGCTCGGGATCGCGTGTAAGATTTCCTATCAATTGAACTCTGTTTAAACTTCTTGCCATTGCGTCAAAACTCGACTTTTGCGTCTCGTCCTCGTTTTCACTCGGACTTTGACTATTGTAAGTCGGTTTCTCCTTTCAAAAATCTTCGATTTTTGGAAAATAAATTTTTAATTTTTAATTGTAGTTTTAAACTTTTCATTTTTAACTTTTAATTTGTTCTTATTAGAAGGTGTCTAAGTATATTACTATCAGAATTGAGTGTTTTCTCAAAATCGGACTTAAGTCTTTCTTCTGTTTCAATATCCATATTTATAAAAACGCCCGATGCTTCCCTCTTTATTGGATATGCAAGTGCTTTTTGCCCCCAATCGGACTGCGTAATTTTTGCTTTATCAAAGTTTGATTTTACTTTTTGGGATATTTTTTTTCTGTCTTCTGTATTAAGCGTTGACTTAAGAACAAGAGTTAAGTTGTATGACATTTTTTGTAGTTGTAATATTATCATAAGTAAAGGCTATAGACAATATGTTTTTTATATAAAAAAAGGGCGGCGCGTTTGGTTGTCTTTGTGACATGGGTTTTGTTAAGAGTCAAACTCTTAACAAAATGCAACCAAACGGGCCGCCAACTGTAATCGTGTTTTACACGACCCCTCTGCAAAAGAGAAAAACGAGTGCTCTTCTGTCCATTTGCGAACAAATGGCAGACTGGCAAAAATTTCCTTTTGCAGGTTCTCTCAACAAGATGTTGTGGGAGATGGGCGGATCGTTCAATCGCGACCTCCTTTCTCCTTTTATTGCGGATGATTACGATATGGACCTAGCCCAGAATGAGAAATGCGACACCAATTAAAATCCATGACAGGACCCCTATGATCTGCATGATCCTGTACAGGTTCTGCTTGATGATCACGATGATGATCACGGCAGTTAAAACCCTTCCACGGCTATTGGAACAGGTCAGCTGTTTCTTGCCATCACCGCCAAAACGACAATGGTTGACACAACCGCTACCAAGAGCAGACGGTTCAGATATCTGTCAAGCACCCCTTTGAGTGTTTGCAGATAGCCTCGTTCTTTTTCGTGCTCGGAATTCACGAGTCCCTCCTTCTATGAAGACCAAGACAGTGCTACTGCACCAAGAAGTGCAAATAGTGCCATACTGGCGCTTCTGTCATCAGAAAATCCTTTCGCTGACTCCTTTTCGGACCCAGCGAAGCTCACCGGTAAGGCCGGGAACCTGAACTGCAGGTGGACGCTTATCCCCTACTACACGCTTTTGGAAATTCCTTCCGCAGGCGTTGCAGTGAAAGTTGAATCGATCAACTCTCTTCAGCCTCGCACGGCAGTAGGAACAGCGTCCAAACTCAACACCAAGACGATTCTCGTGTTTATTATTTGGATCGTGTTTGCGCTGAAGACGCTCCAGCTCTACTTCGTCATAGATGACGGGCTTTAGGATCACGGCTTCTTCTCCTTCTTAAGAAAGATGCCCCATATGTCTTTAGTGGAACGATTGCACGAAGGCAACTCCTGCCGACAATGCAATGATCACCACTACAACAAC
>MFOV01000017.1:56853-60204 GCA_001782515.1 Candidatus Levybacteria bacterium RIFCSPLOWO2_01_FULL_39_10
TGCAATGATCACCACTACAACAACGATGAACGCAAGTCCAATACGTCCTCGCATATCTCGATCGAGCATTTCTCTCCTTCCCTTCCTGTTGAGTGTGTCAATGTGCCAAACTTCGCATGCGCTTCGATTGACGAGCAATGCTCGTACTAATCAAACACTTCGAAGTTTTGTTGGACCATCCCAAGCCTTACGCGTAGGAAGGTCAATGTGCTTTACAAAAACGCCATATACCCTCGCTCTATGAGTGGCTGGTGTTTTTCAAACCCGAGAATTATACCACAAGCTGGCAATTATGTTACTATTATTGATATGAAGGAGACACTGTCCCCTCCCGAAGCCCACGAACAAGGTGGTGAAGGCTTGGTTGATGCTTTAATTGTGGTAAGCTTGGGCGATGGTGATCTCCCTCAGGAAGACAGGCTCAGTATTTTAGGCGCGGGTCTTCTTAAAGATCTTGGAATAACAAATGGTGCTGGAAAAATAATTCTATCTTCAAACCCGTCTCACAAAGAAGGTGTTCCGTCCCGTGCTCAGCTTATGCGGGATCATCTTATAGATACATTTGGAATTCCTAAGAAATCAATAATAGTTGATGACTCATCTAATAATTCCGAAAACGAGGCAGAGGAATTAAAAAAAATAATGAGGCGCCACCGGCTTAAAAGTCTGGGGCTTGTTTCAACCGCATCACTTGACAGAGAAAAAATACAAGATGCATTTAAAAGAGTTGGGCTTAGAATTGAACAAATCCCGCCTGATGTTGTTCTTGCCAATAGGTTTCCTGAGTTTGTCGGAAATTTAAAAAAATCTCCAAAATTTATTATGGAAGTAACAAAAGAGGCATTAGAAAAATTCCTGAGAACCCACAGAATGCTTGAATCAATCCACATTGGCAGAGTAAGCTTATTATAAGAAGCTTAAATCTATATAGATTTTGGATGATTTCTTATCTTTTGGTCATCGGCAAGTTTTTTGCCTGAATCAAGCTTCACTGCAACCATATATCGTCCGGGCTTTGCAGGAATTCCAACCTCTTTTGAGACTTCCCAGAGTCTATGGGAAAACCCTCTTCTCTCCTGCATTGATAAAAATGTATCAACATCGTATGCCTCAATCTGATTTGGATTAAGTCCTGATTCTATATACTGCATAATTGTTGCACCGAGTATATCAACATGTCTTCTTTCGGTGTCTCCCTCACTTACTCTTTCCGAGATATGGTCGTTTCTCCAATTACTCTCGATAATTTTTGATTTTTGAATTTTTTTAAGTCCGTCTGCATCCAGAGTCTCATCATCTCGTATCTCCCCAACCTCCGCCATTGTGTAATTCTCATATGATATGCCGGGCGTTATTCCAATTCTAATTGAAGCAATATCAATATCCTCTACTTCCAATAAATGCCTTATTGCCTTTCTTGGGATACCTGCGTTAACGGACAAACCGGATGAATGAATAAATCCGACTAAATCTTGGCCTTCTCTGTTTTTTGCATAAATGACCGACATATTGCAGTCTGCAGGTCTTATGACAATTGCAACATTCGGGTCATAAGTGTAAACAAAATTTGCCTTAACTTCTGTTTCGTCAAGATCTTGATCCAAATCAGATATATCAACTACCTGAAATTGATCCTGTGAGCCTTCAAAAATTCCAAGCATATGGATGATCCCGTCTCCAGGATACTTTATTCCAATTGGATTTAAAAAACCAGTTATTCTTGATCTTACTACGTCTCTTTGGTTCTCATCCAAGTCTTCTCCCTCTCCGCCAAACTCATTCCATTTAAAAGCCATGGATTTTGATTTTTCTCCCCAAGAAAATCCTGTTTTTACCGGAAGCTCATCAAAAATCTCAAATTCTGCAATTTTGTCTTCAAATCCTGTCTTATATTTAGCTTCTTTGTGGATTTTTACGCCGTATCTTTTGTGACTGAGGATAGCTGATAATCGCATGTTGAAAATTGAATTTAAATTTCTGTGCCTTGAGAAAGTATGTATTGTCTAAAAGTATCCTGGGCAAAATTATATTCTCCTTGGGCTATTTTATCCGCCATTTCTTTCTCCTGTTTAGAAACATTTATATAACCGGGTAAACTAACCAATTCATCAATAAGAACCCCATAATGCCTGCTTCTTTTTCTTAAAACATCTTCTGCTGAAATTAAAACTATATTTGTATTTGCCTGTTTAAAATTGGACAGGGCACCTTCAAAATCCTGCCATTTTTGAGAAAAAAGTCTTTGTTCATCCTCTGTTTGAAATAAGATTTCAAGCTGAGATCTTAAAGCTTGTAATCTTTCTTCATCTTTTAACATTTCCAAGATGCTCTGAGATCTTTCAATTTGATAATCATTTGTTATTACTGCAACATTTTGCCACCTTCTCTCAGCGCTAAGTTTAATTATCTCCATTATTTCAGAAAGTGTTGATGTTGACTGTGGAACCTCTGCAATTCTTTCCTTATCAACCCCCATTCTCTGAATATCAGCTGAGAGTATTTGTGCAAAGGAGGGGTACTTGTTAATTTCATCAGCTGTGCTTCCTGGCTGATGGAGATGAGAAGGCCGATGACTCATTGTGACAACTTTGGCATCAGGAAAAAAAGAGGCTAGTTCAACTGCCGCAATTGGTCTTGCTTTTGCCCCACCTGTTTTATCAGGGAAAAATTTTCCTTTATAAGGAGACGTTTTATAAGATTCTCTTCCCCTTGAATCAACAATTAACCTATTTCCTCCCCCTAAAACAAATAATGCTTGAGGTGATATACCTTGAAGTTGTTCATTGTAATAAGTTTTTTTTGCTTCCGGTGTGACAGAACTGACTTCATGTCCTTTATCTTGTGCCATTATTAAATTGAAATCTTATTATCCTATAAGATATACTTAAAATTATATGGGATCTGAAGAAGGATTATCAAGCAATGAACACTATATAAGAGACCAACTCAGATACCCAGATTGGTATATTAGGCTTGAGGATTATTTAAGAAAGGATATCTTCCCAGTTGTTCACGATGATCCGCTACTTTCTGCTAGAAGAAATGCTTTTTATGATCTTGTGAGTAAAATGCTTTCAAAAAATCTCATACCACTCGCTCAAACTGGCCCGGACTTAGATTCGGAAAGACAACCTATAGATACTGTTGTAATTCATCATACAGAGGAAGATCCCAACATAACACTAGAAAAACTTTCTGCTCTTGGTCTTATAAGACAATATGCTCAAAGATATCTGGACAATGATGTTTGGGGACACAAAGAGCTAAGAGGTAAACCAATTTGGTCTGGTCATTTTAGAAATGGCAGGATGGTATTTTTTGCATACCATTGGCTTGTCAGGCCTGATGGAA
>MFOV01000017.1:60216-77089 GCA_001782515.1 Candidatus Levybacteria bacterium RIFCSPLOWO2_01_FULL_39_10
TTCTTGAAGACAGCGCTGTAGGACGACACGCACTGGATTTGAACCCAAGAAGTATTGGGCTATCTTTTTCCGGAAATTTTGAACATTCTACCCCATCTGATTCCCAAATTGAAGCAGCATCTAGGGTAATTTCTGGTAATTATTCATTTGTTGACCCATCACGGATTCTTGGACACAGAGAAGTTATACAACAAAGAACCTGCCCCGGAGATCAATTTTTGGGAGGGTGGAAAAACACACTTCTTGAGGAAATTAAAAAAACCCCTACTTAACTTTTAATGAGTTTCGTCACCTCAATTGCGAGTTTATTGGGGTCGTGGCGGATAATACTTCTCCTGAGTACATCTGCCTCGCTTTTTTTAACAACGACGTCGCGAAGTAAATCTGCTTTTATTATTTCATATCTTCCGCTTGCTTTTAAGTTGTCTTTTACAGGATGTTCGTCGTATTCATCATACCAATCAAGAACTTTTTTGCGCGGTTTTTCAGAGTTTATTAAAATAAAATTAACTATCCCCTTACCTAAATATTTTTCAAGTTCTTCAAAGTGTTTTTTTGTGCCGTATCCTGTGGTTTGACCATACTTGGTCATAAGATTCATGACAAATATTTTCTTAGCCTTACTTTTCTTAATCGCTTCGGGAACACCGTTTACCAAGATGTTGGGAAGTATACTAGTATATAAATCACCTGGACCTATTAAAATATAGTCCGCAGAAAGAATTGCTTCTTTTGCGTCATCATTAATTATTGCCTTTGGTTTTAAATAAATTTTTTTGATCGGTGCTCGATCCTCTTTTTTTTCAACAACATCAATATGAGTTTCTCCGACAACTGTAGTTCCATCTAAAAGATCTGCGCAGAGTGTGCTTTTTGTGTAGGTAATCGGCGCAACACTTCCTTTAATTCTAAGAATTTTGCCAACCTCATTTATTGCTTTTTTAAAACTCCCTGTTTCTTTCTCAAGAGCGGATAAAAATATATTGCCAAAAGTGTGACCTTTTAGTCCCCCTTCTTCAAACCGGTAATTAAACAGTTTTCGAAGAGTTGTTGAGGATTCGGCAAGAGCTACCAAACACTGCCTCACATCCCCCGGCGGCAAAACTCCAAGCTCGTCCCGGAGGACACCGGATGAACCTCCGTCATCAATCATGTTTACAATTGCGGTTAGTTTTAGAGGATATTTCTTAAGTCCGAAAAGCGCAGAATAACTCCCTGTTCCTCCTCCAATTGTCACAACCCTTGGCCTCTTTTTCATCCCGTTAAAGATAGCGAGCGTTTTAATCTGTTTTTAAGATATCTTTTGCCCATTCCGCTCTTAAGATACCTTTCGCGCGCAATTGCATCCTCCTCATGCAGTGAAGCTTCATAATATATCAATTTAAATGGCCCTCTTCCTTTTGTATAAGTGGATTTATTTTTTTGATGATCATTGAAACGCTTGCGTAAATCATTAGTTGAACCAGTGTACCATCTATTACTTTTTAAACTTTGTAGAATATAAACATAATAAAAGCGATCTTTAACGGGATTCATATTTTTATAATTTCGAAGTGTATTTTAACATTTTCCGTTAATATTTAAAGCATGTCAAACAAAAAATAACCTATAGTTGATTTTATTGATGCTGTTTATTATAATACAACCTGAAATATGATTGAACGACAACCATCTCCAGACGGAAGACCTGCCATAATGGTTTTGGGGAAAAATATAGGCGTAGATTGGACAGGTGAGAGAATTAGACGAACCCCAGGACACTTAAGTACGTGGAGTGAGGTAGGATCTGATTCTGGAGGAATTGCAATTGAAGACGGTGATGCTCGGGTGGTTTGGTACACTATTGGAAATACTGCAGGACAAGAACCACTCAGCATAGAAGAGGCTAGGGAAAGTGGTGATCTACCCGGTGAACCGCCAAAATCAGAAGCCGAATACCAACGAACTAGATTCAAAAGAAATTTTCCACACTTGGCTGACAGAGCTTTTATCCAGCCAAGATC
Source organism: Candidatus Levybacteria bacterium RIFCSPLOWO2_01_FULL_39_10 (assembly GCA_001782515.1). Taxonomy (GTDB): domain Bacteria; phylum Patescibacteriota; class Microgenomatia; order Levybacterales; family UBA12049; genus 2-01-FULL-39-10-A. The sequence goes on from MFOV01000017.1 coordinate 62,220, forward strand.
ATGGGACACTAATACAGATGCAAAAGAAGCACGAATTCTAATAGACAACGGGGAAATAAATGAAGACTATTTATTACTTGCTACCATCGGCTTTCACTTGGCTCGAGCAGAAATGTTATTTAGAAAAGCTGGAATTAAAGCAAATTCTACACCAACAGAGGATCTTGTAAGTAGGAGAGATCCTGACAGAAAAAATGAACTCATAAATTCCCTCCTATACCAAGAAGAGCAAAAAAAAGAAAGAAAACTTAAATTTATCATGTGGTTTCCTTTAGCAGCTGACGTAATTACTGCAATAACAAAAAGAAGTCGAACCAGCTAACTTCCGCCTAACGTACGCTTCAGTGCTACATAGCACGGTAGCAGTTAACGACTTAACTTCCAATCTTAAACTCAATCACACTTGCCCCGCATAAGCGCTCTTGTGACGCGGGGATGTAAACCTCGGGAGAAAGTAAGCTCTGTGCGGGATCGCCGTCAAGATCCGATCTTAAACTCTATCACATCTCCATCCTTTACTATATATTCTTTTCCCTCAAGTCTTGCTTTTCCGTGTTCTCGTGCACCTTTCCAGCCGCCGAGTTTTACAAAATCATCATAAGTTACAACTTCTGCTTTTATGAATTTTTCCGCAAAGTCTGTATGTATTTCCCCTGCTGCTTCAAGTGCTTTCGAACCTTTTTTAATAGTCCAAGCTTTTACTTCTTTTCCACCTGTTGTAGTTAAAAATGAAATAAGACCAAGCGTCTCATAAGTTTTTTTTATTAAACGGTCAATTGCTGGACTTCCGAACCCAAGCTCTCCCAAATACTGTCTTTGTTCCTCATCCGTTAGCCCCGCAAGTTCTGCCTCAATTTTTGCACATATTACGACAAATTTATTTTTTGAAATCTGAAGAATTCTTGAGTATTTATCTATTATTCCCAAAACATTTTTAGACACATAGTCCTCCTCATTTACATTTAATACAATTATCTCCGGATTGTTTGTTAAGAAAAACATTTGCTTAACCTGTTCATTCTCTTCATCCGTAAATTTCATATTTCTAACAGGTGTGCCCACATTCAGTTCATCTATAATTATTTTTGTAAGTAATTTTTCCGATTTGTTTTTTGTTTTTGATTCATGGCTTTGAGCTGATTCAAGATCGGAAAGCATAAGCTCAGTTTGTATCGCTGCATAATCATTTTCAGGATCCTGACTTCCCCGCCTCGACTCGCTGTCGCTCCTCGACGCGAGGCGGGCCTCTCTCTCATCTTGATATCTAATTACATTTGGGTCTTCAAATACTCTTACCACATGACAAATAATGCTGACTTCCCTAATGTGCGACAAAAATTTATTGCCAAGTCCAGCACCCTGTGCAGCACCCGCAACAAGCCCTGCAATGTCAACAAACCGCACGGTCGCAGGCACAACCGGCGGCAGCAATCCGCGTGAATCCGAATCTTGGACAATCTGCGCCAATCTTTCCAGACGATAGTCCGGTACCGGAACAACTCCAACATTTGGCTCAACTGTTGCAAAAGGATAATTTGCAACGAGTGCTTGTTGCCTTTTAAGAAGCGCATTAAAAAGGGTCGATTTTCCAACGTTAGGCAGTCCTACTATCCCTACACTTAGACTCATATTATTTAATTGCTCCCATCTTTTGATTTTCAAACCCAAAAAGTGCAGTCCCGCATGAGTGCTCTTTCGACGCGAGGATGTAAACCTCGGGAGAAAGTAAACTTCGTGCGGGGCCAACGTTAGGCAGTCCTACAATTCCCACTGACAAACTCATGGGGAAATTATAGCACTTATATCAATATCCGGGGAAATAATCAGTGACTATTTTTTGTGGTTTTATCCCAAGAGATTTGAGAAGTTTTTTATATCCATCAACCATGGCACTTGGTCCTGATAAGTAAAAAGTTCGGGCAGAAAAATCCGGGACTTCTTCTTTAATCATTTCTTCATCAATTCTACCCGTTTTACCTTTCCACCCTTGGGGTGGACGCGTGCAAACATAGTGGGTTTTTAAACCTATGCTTTTTGCTGATTCGAACAAATCGCGGTAAACTAAATCAGAAACATCTGACGCGCAGTAAAAAAGAACAATATCTCTTTTTTCTTTTTTGTCTATTAAATATTTAACTATGCTTCTGAAAGGTGTAATCCCAATTCCGCCTGCAATAAATACCAATTTTTCACTTTTGTTTTCAGGCAGTACAAAATCTCCGCCCAACTGCCCGGCATTGATTTTTGAACCATTCTCAAGGTCCATAAGTGTTTTTTTAAAGCTGCTTGATTTCTCTTTATTGATTTTTATTCCTAATCGGACTGTATCTTCTGTCGGAGAAGACGCAATCGTAAAATACCGCCGAACACCCCTGCTGTCCGGTTTGTTATGAGATAATGTCCATTCAAGATATTGTCCGGGTAAATATGCAAATTTTTTATTTAAATTGAATTTAAGCTCATAAACTCCATTTGCGATTTGGCTTTTTTCAAGAAATGTCAAAACCAAGCGTCTTCTAAATCCGACTAAAAACGCAAAAATATTGCCGAGGACAAGGGCTGTTTCATGGGTTGAATAAAATGGTCCAATACTAAACTGAGAGCCAGCCAAAACTCCCACAAGTATTCCATAGATGATCTGCATTTTTTTCCTGGTTGGAGACGTAAGAGGCTCAACAAGCATTACAAATGAAAAGAATAAAATTGGTGAATCCAAAACCAAACTCTTTATAGTACTAGGAATATCAGACTGATTTATAAAACTGAAATAAAGAGTTGCTCCTAAAAATGTAATTAAAAACACAACTATCAAACTAATTCTTTGAATTTTCTTAACTATTAAAAGTCCCCCTATTAAAATTGGTATAAGAGTCCAGAAATTTCCTATCCACCAGCTGGCATAACCTATGGAAAAAATAGCTGTCAGAAAAACAGCAATTCCTGCTGGATTAAAAATATGTTTTTTATTTATTGCTAAGGCGTATTTTGACCCCATGGCAAAAACACTTGCAAGAGCAATAAAAACAAAATCAGGAAATGATTTTGCAGGAAGAATAATGAATATTAGAATGAGTGCTGTTATATAGGTTGATTCAAGATTAGTTGATACTTTGAAAATTTTGGAAAATAATTTATTTGATATATAGCATGCCCCCAAAATTACAAAAGAGGATGCAGTTATTTCCAAAAAATTAAACGGAAGCGCGTCAACAAGTGAAAGAGTGGCTGAAAGTATCCAAAGTATAATCAGAAAATAGAGCATTGCCCGATACATGGTAATTCCATTAAGCAGTTCGTCAATCGTTCTTAATATGCTTAGAAACATTTGATAATTATTATATATATTGACTTTTAACTTTCATAGTGTATTATTTAAAACATGGATAAAAAATGGCTTTGGATAGGAATAGCAGTAATTGTTGTAATAATCGTTGCCGGAGGCGGATTTTATTTCCTAAATTCAAATCAAACCGCAACTCCTGAAGGATCACAAACTCCGACTCCAACTTTATCATCTGAAACTTCAGAAACTGAGGATTCTGCAATGACAGAAGGCAGTGAGATAGTTGTTGAGGGAAATGAATTCGAATTTACGCCCTCAGAAGTCACGGTCAAAAAAGGAGAGACAGTTACGCTGGTATTTAAAAATACAGGAAGCGTTCCCCACGACTTTACAATAGCGGACCTGGATATTGCAACAGCAAGAATTAATCCGGGAGAGCAGGATTCAGTTGAGTTTACACCGACTGAAACAGGAGAATTCAAAATCATTTGCTCAGTTGGAAACCACGAAGAGCAAGGAATGGCCGGAACTTTAATCGTAGAAGAATAAGCTAAGCCGCAATATCACTCCTATAAAAACCACCTTCGACCCAAATTTTGCCTTCTTCTCCTTCTCTTCCTAGTGCCGAGTAGGTTTTGTTCCTAGCCTCTTCACGCGTTTCCCCGGTTGCAGTAACTGTCAGAACTCTTCCGCCTGATGTTTCATGCTCTCCATTCTCATTTATTCTGGTTCCTGCATGAAAAATTTCTATCCCCTCTTCAATCTTATCCAGTCCTGAAATTATTCTTCCTGTTTCATATTCGCTTGGGTAACCGCCTGATGCAAAAACTACTCCCACCGAGTGCTCAGCACTGCTTCTTACGTCAAATCTCTGGAGACTTCCTTTAATTGTTTTCTTTATTAGAGTTAAAAGATTTGATCTTAGAAGTCTCATTTGAACTTGAGTCTCGGGATCTCCAAACCTAACATTATATTCAAGAACTTGCGGGCCATCATCAGTTAACATGAGTCCTGCATAGAGTGCCCCTTTAAAAGGGGTGTCTCGTCTTCTCATTCCTTCTCTTGTGGGAGACAAAATTCTAAAATATATCTCATCAAGATCTTCTTGTGTAATCTCATCACTTGGAGCATAAGCTCCTATTCCTCCTGTGTTTGGCCCCTCATCACCATCATATGCCCTTTTATAATCTCTTGCTGGAATAAGGAGACCTATTTCGTTTGAGACGAATCCAATTACCGAGGCCTCGGTACCGCGCAATCTTTCCTGACCAACAACAGGCTTCCCTGCTTCACCAAATATCCCCTCTAACATCATTTTTCGGAGCAATTCCTCTGCTTCATCAAAAGAACTTGGAAGAAAAACACCTTTCCCCAAAGCCGGACCATCAGCTTTGAGCACTAGTTTGGTAGGATCATTGCGCCGCAAGTAATCTATTGCTTCATTAAAAGAATTTAATATCTCTGATTTCGGGTGTGGTATTTTATATTCTTCCATGAACCTCACAGCAAAAGCTTTACTGCCTTCAAGACGAGCAGCTTCCTGTGATGGCCCGAATGCTTCCAAATCAACTCCATCAACTCCCTTTTTCCTTGCCGCTTCTTCAATTGCATTGACTCCTCCGGCAAAAAGCGGCGCTTCAGAACCAAAAATTACAAGATTTATACCCTGATCTACAGCAAAATCTGTAATTTTATCAATATCCTCTGCTCCAATATCATGATTTGTGCCAAGCTCTGAAGTCCCCGCGTTTCCAGGAGCAAAATGTTGCTTCACCGATTGTCCAGATTTTTGTGCATCTTGATGAATTTTCCAACCAATTGCGTGCTCTCTCGCACCTGATCCAACAATTAAAACATTTCTGGGGGCCTCAACTGACATAATGCGATTATATATAAAGATACTGCGGTGTCAATCTATCATTTAAGGTATTTATTAAAAAATTCAACCGATTTTCCCATTGCCTCATTAAAAGCCGCTCCAGTAAAATTGTGTCCGCCCGAGGGATATTCATTTAATTCATGAGTAATATCAGTCTTGTCAAGAATTTCATTGAAGTTTCTGCTGTAGGAAATATCAACCACACCATCGTCTTGTGCGTGGTTTATCGATATTGCGCCTTGTATTCCCTCCAGATAATTTGTCATGGGGACTTGTTTCCAAAAGGTTGATGCAGAATCAAACTGTCCGTATTTTTCAAACATCTCATTTCTCCTCTTCCTGCTAGGTGCATCTGATGGTGGCGGCTGATACGAATTATCTTCGATACTAAATTCCGAAAAGTCGGTATAGGTGTAAACTGCTCCTGCCCAGATAGCGATTGCCGGAATTTCAGGCTGTGCTGCCAGCGCGCGGGCAATAACATTCCCTGCCATGGAGTGCCCCCACAGTCCAATCTTATCTCTGTTTACGAACTCTGAACTGGCGAGTGCGGCGCGAGCGTTCAGCGTATCAATAATATAATCTCCTGAATAATAACTTCCACTCGGTTCTCCTTCTGAATCACCATGCCCCCGAAGATCAATTTTAAAAACAACAAATCCATTTTTGGCAAGAAAGTCAACGTAAGACGCATAGTTTGTCAAGGTCTGATAATTTTGCGGCGGGATATATCCGTGGACAAAAATGATGGCAGGATATTTTTTGCCATCACCCTGAGCATTAGTCGAAGGGTCTTCATTCGGAATTGTTAACAAACCGTTGATTTTAAGTCCGTCTGAATCATAAGACGTGAGATAGGTAGAATAATCATTGTTGGAAGAGATCTGTGTTAATTCTCTCAGTTTTGAATTATATTCTCTTGACCTTAAATACGGAATTGTCATTTCCTGAAAAGGAAATGGAGTGGACTCAGCTGATGTTTTTTCTTCCTGATTTAATGACGAACTGGAACTGGTAATTTTATTTTTTGCATCTTCATAATTTTTGATTCCAAAATAAAGCGATCCCCAGACAAATGCGTTTATGGCAACAAGAGCCATAAAAAGAAGCAAAAACTTTCTGATTTTTTTTCTTTTCACCGTCTTGGGGTCTATTTGTTCTTGAGGATTAACTTCTTGTTCTGCCATTTTTATATGTCTTCTATATAATAGCGTATTTCCTGATTTTTGGGGTTAAGTAAATTGTAAAGATAAGTAATGTCCGAATCTGAGTGCCGAATACAGCCGGAACTGCCGGGATCTTCTTCGGCAAGTTTTAAACTGTTCCCGTTCACTCCGTGCAAACCAAAATATCCGGGAAGATCCCAATCGCACTGCGTTTTGTTTCCCAAATCGTCCAAACACTCTTCATACGGAACAGGGCCATATGGCCACTGGTCCGATACAGGGATATCAAGCTGCAGAAAATATGGCGCTGTTTCAGGATTATCCGCGGAGTTTTCCTTACTAACTATCAGCCAGTAGTCTCTGCCTAAAAGTTTGGGAAGAGGAGTTGGACTGGACGAAGAATTTCCCGTTTTAACTTGAAATTCACGAACCAGCCTGCTATTATTGATATCTCCAGATGCTCCAAAATACAAAAATTCCCGGTTTGACTTTCTATGAAGCAAAAACCAATGGGAATTTTTAGAAAAAGATTGTATGGCTTTGTTTCCGTTATTTTGAAAATTTAGAAATACATGAAGTGAGAAAACGGCAAATAAAGATATAATAAAAACACCAAATATAATAATTTTCCGAATCACTTGGGCAATTTTAACAAATATATGGAAAATATAAAAACAAAACTGAGACTATCAAAAATTATAAAAGGCTCACTAATTATTGTAGGAGCCTTGATTGGCTTGAAGCTTTTGGGACTTGTTTTGATTTTTATTGGCAGCCTTCTTGGCGGTGAAAAAATCATTAATCAGAAATCCTTAATCGCTAATCAATCTTTACCAACGGCGTCTCCCTCGCCTACCCCCTACACCCTACCTCCCATCCCCTCAAGTAAAGTTCTCTCAAACGGCGGTTATCACATTTTCCAGACTTTTAATAACTGCGGGCCGGCTGCGCTTTCTATGACTCTTAGGTTTTATGGAATAAACGTGTCGCAAGCGCAGCTCGGACAAAGTTTGCGACCATACCAAATTCCAGGAGGAGATAATGACGACAAGTCAGTGACTCTTGAAGAGCTTGCCGAGAAATCCAAAGAATACGGGTTTGTTCCCTATCACAGGCCAATGGGAAATCCGGAAATTGTTAAGAAGTTTATCGCAAATGATATGCCTGTTATTGCCCGAACTTTGACCAAACCCACCGAAGATATTGGACATTACAGAATAATTAAAGGTTATGATGAAACTGCTGGCACTTTTCTTCAGGATGATTCACTCCAAAACAAAAATTTAACATATACTTATGCGGACTTTAATGAAATCTGGAAAAAGTTTAATTATGAGTATTTGGTCTTAGTACCAAGAGACAAAGTTGAACTAGCCGAGAGGATTCTTGGAGAAAATGCGAACGCAAAAACCGCATGGACGAACGCGGTTCGAAACTCCGAACAAGAACTGTCGGCAAACCCGAGCGACATTTATGCTAGATTTAATCTCTCAGTCGCATACTCTAATACAGCGCAGTATCAAAGTGCAGTCGAAGAGTTTGAAAAAGTAGAAAATCTCCTCCCCTTCCGCACGCTTTGGTACCAGATTGAGCCAATTAAGGCTTATTATGAATTAGGAGATTATGACAGGGTTTTCCAAATAACCGACCACGTATTAGGTTATTATAATAGAGCTTTCAGCGAACTCTATATTTTAAGAGGAAAAATCTATCAGTCTCGAGGAGAAACCGAACTTGCAAGAAGCGAATTTGAAAAAGCAGTTTTTTATAATTCAAATCTCAAAGAAGCCCAGGATTTATTAAATTCTATCTAAACAGCTGCGGGAAGAGCCTGAGACTGATCATTCTGAGGCTGTGCGGTCCAAGATTCTAAAACTTTTCCAACATCCCAAAAAGCATTAGCCACTCCACGGGCTAGATTTGGGTTTTTTTCCCAGTCTCCAGATGTACCTAACTCATAAATTGCTTGAAAAAGTTCTCTCATATCTCTTTCTCCCTCGGGAAAACCTTGAATAAAGCGGTTAAGATGTTGCGCAAAGCCCGCTTGTGCGTGCCTCATATGACCCCCACCGAGACGGGTATCGGCGAAAGTATAAGCATTATCGGTATCATGCCGGGAAACACGCCAATCCCCTCTATTCCATTTAGCAATCCGTACTCCGTCCAATACTGGAGTGGTTAACAAAGTTGTCAGGAAAGCTGATCTTCTCTCAGGAGTCATATCTGATTTTGTTTGTGCCACAAGAGCGTTCCAGTGCGGGGGCCCAACAATTTTTGCTAGTTTTAGCATACCTTCTGAAATTGGTTCTTCGCCCGGTAAAACGAAGATGGGATGTTCACCATAGTCTCCTGTTCCACCGAATGAGACTGGTTTTCCTTCCACTAAAGTGGCTCCATGGGTAGCTACAGGAGATCGAACTTCTTGTTTAGGGGCATGACCTTGTTCTGTAATACTTCCGGCCATAATTTGATATTCAACTATTGCCGCTGAATTGTCAATAGATGAATCCTTTCGGCGCAAATATAGCAAAAAATATCGCACATGTCAAACTATAGGTTTCTCCCGAAACCCAAAAACCGAATTCCAAAAAGCAGTTTTCTATAACTTCAACCACCCCGAAGCAAATGATTTACTAGACTCAGTTTAAACTATAAACCTATTCTTAAAAACTCAAGTATTTAAGGATATTATTAGGTGCCAAAATAAATGCTTCGCCATTTTATGGTTCAGTAGACTGTACTACGGTACCAAGATTTTAAACTGGCTTTGTGTCAAGGCTGGGGAAAGTTTTTTGCTATCCAATTCCCTACGGGAATCGTTTGATCATAGAGAATAAAATTTTCATCTTTCTCTAGCGGTTCAAATTCTTTTATTGCTCTTTCCACCTCTTCTTTTGATAAATGAAATCTGTTATTTGCCTTTTCATTTTCTTCCCATCTTTTCCAAATAACCTCATGTGGTGCGTTAACATAAATAATTTTTGTTTCAAACCCCGCTGCTGCTTTTCTTGCCCTGTCTCTCCACTCCTTCGTAACCCAAGCGTATTCATTTACAATATTCTTTCCTTCATTTAAATATTTAGCAATCATTTCATCCGCTTCTTTAAAAATCTCATCCCAAACTTTATCCGGCACGTCATCATCGCTTACATCTTTAAAGCCTTTTGCAAACTTTAATTCGTCTATATCTATATGAGCAAATCCCAATTTTTTAACTAATTCCTTAGCAAGCATTGTTTTTCCCGAATAAGGAAGTCCGACAAGAAGATATTGAATTGGTTTCATGAAGCAATTATACCAGCTTTGTGTCAAGGCTGGGGTAGGTTTTTAAATTGGTTTGCCGTCTTCCGTAAGTTTTCTTGCTTTCACATTAATCTCAAAAACAATTTGCTCTCCTACCCACTCTTCAGGAAAAAGAGTGGGCATGGTGAGTTCATGTCTTTCGAGTATCTCTCCATCCAAACCAAGAGTCATTGAGAAGTCTTCATGGGAAACCGGCGACAAAAAAATTCCCCCCTCAAGATCTGATTCTATCCAATTTTTTCCTCCTACTGACACAACATGAAGGTTTCCTTCTGTTTTTGAAAAAAATCTTCTTCCGGTTACGCTTTCCTCCTCTGAGGGAATCAAGCCAAAACTCCTTTGTTCGTAATCGGACATTTGGTCCGCTGCAGCTGCTTCATTTAAAAGCTCTTTGAGGCGCCTTCTATCAGTTTCGTTGAACCCTACCATGTCAAGGATACTACTCTGTTGCTATTTTTTTGTCAACGAAGGAGGTTATTTTTTCTCTCAGTTTTCTAATGTCAAGAAATTTATTCGTATCTTAAGGCATCGATTGGATTAAGGCGGGCAGCACGGCGAGCCGGATAAAGGCCGAAGACAAGACCTACTAAAGTTGAAACTCCGACTGCTGCAAGAATTGCTGGAATACTAAGAGTAAATGGAATTCCAACAAATACAGATATTGCAAAAGCACCCCCAACCCCAATTGCAATGCCAATTAAGCCCCCTGAGACTGTCATAACTATTGCTTCAATAAGAAACTGCGTTAAAATATCTTTTTCCTTGGCGCCAATTGCCTTAAGAAGACCAATCTCTTTTGTTCTTTCAGTTACAGAAACTAGCATTATATTCATAACTCCTACTCCGCCGACAATAAGTGAGATTGCTGAGATTCCAGCAACCATGGCAGTGAGTAAATTTGTTATTGTCTCAACAGTTCCTAGTATATCCTGAAAACTCTGAATCCCAAAATCATCCTCGTCCCCTTCCCCAATATCGTGTCTATCCCGAAGAAGTGCTTCAACATCCTCAATTGTCTGGTTTATCTGATCCTGGTCCAAAACCCTTACGTCAATTTCCTGAATTCTATCTCCTCCAGGAAATTCATCCATTACAACACCAAGCGGTACGAACATCGAATTATTCAAAAACCCGCCTGCAAGCGCGCTGTCAGACCTAAGAACTCCAACAATTCTGAAAGTTTTTCCCCCGACTTTAAGAGTCTCACCCACTACGCTTGCATTTTCTCCAAAAAAATCCTCGGCCGCGTCACGCCCAATCACAACAACTCTGTCGTTTTCTGCAATATTTTCTTCAGTTAAAAATTCGCCTTCAATAATATCTGGTTTAAACACATCCAAGGCACCATCTGTTGTACCATTAACTATTAAATTCCTGTCCTCTCCGTTTGCTAAGACATCAACTGTTGAAACAGCAACAGGAACCACTTTATCAATATTTGTGAAAGCCTCCTCAGACTCAATCGCCTCAACATCATCAAGGGTGAGAGTATCTGCGCCAACAGCAGCCGAGAATGCTCCAGTACCTGGAGTTATTTGAAAAACGTTTGTGCCAAATGCTGACAGCTCATTGGTCACAAAAGCAACAGCACCCTGCCCGATTGAAACTATAAGAATTACTGAGGAAATTCCAATAATTATCCCAAGCATAGTGAGAGAGGTTCTCAAAATATTTGTTCTAAGCGATCCAATTGCCGAATTAATTAGTTCTTTTAAATCCATAACTAAACCATAATTCTTGATTCATGCTTCATGATTCTGATTTTTTTGTGTCTGAAATTATTTTTCCATCCATTAGATGTATTTTCCGATGAGCATATTCTGCTATATCATGTTCATGTGTAATCAAAACTATAGTTCGCCCGCTTTTATTTATTTTTTTGAAAAATTCCATGATCTCGTGGGAAGTTTTGCTGTCCAAATTTCCTGTTGGCTCGTCTGCAAAAATAACTCCAGGGTCCATGATTATTGCGCGGGCAATAGCAACTCTTTGAATTTGTCCTCCCGAAATCCTGTTTGAGAGGTTGTTTGCTTTATCCAAAATTCCTACAAGCTTTAGCGCGTCACCGACTCTTTTCTCCCGCTCTTTTGGAGGAATCCCTGCATAAAGCATGGGCCGCTCAACATTTTTTGCAACAGTGGTGCGCGTCAAAAGATTAAATGTTTGAAAAACAAATCCGATCTCGCGGTTTCTTATTTCAGCCAGTTGATCATCGTTATAAGAAGTTATATCCTTGCCTTTGAACAAATGTTTTCCGGACGAGGGAGTGTCCAGTGCCCCCAATATGTGCATCATTGTGGATTTTCCGGATCCTGAAGGTCCCATAATCGCAATAAATTCCCCTTCAAAAATTGAAAGTGTTACGCCGTTTAAAGCTTGGTAAAACTCGTCATCATCAAGCTGGTAGCGTTTGGTTACGTTCTCCAAATGAATAAGGGGCGCTTTTGCCATTTTTAATTAAAATAAACTCGGTCTTTCAATTGACTCATTTGAAAGCGCAGTCACAACTTCCTGGCCTTCTTCAACTCCAGAAAGAATTTGTGTATGGGAAATGCCGCGGACTCCGATCTTAACAGGGATAAATTCAATCTCTTTTGTTCGGGGATTAACCACCCTTACCGCGCGCCCTCCCTGATAAGGTTTCACAGCTGAATTGGGGACTATAAGAACCCCCTCAAGGCTTTTTGTTTTTATATCGCAATCAGCGCTCATTCCCGGCCTAAGGTTTTGATCCGCATCCAAGACTTCGATATAAACAGAATATCTTATAACACCTGCCTCATCAGTCCCGACGCTGTCAACCCTAACCACTCTTCCCTGATACTCCCGATCATCAACTGCCGAAACGTCAAGTACGACTTCTTGTCCGGGCTTAACTTTTACAATGTCCGATTCGCCGAGCTCTACTGTAACCTCAGTCGGCGAAGTCGAAACTATTGTCATAACAGGCCTGACTGGCGCAAGAACCTGATTTATTTTAACTCCTGAACCCGTTCCTACTGAAACATTTTCAACTATACCCTCCGCTGTTGCAAGTACTTTTGCATCTTTTGTTGCATCCAGTAGAAGCTTGGTTGATGAAACATTAGCTTGTGCCTGTGCAATTGCGGTTTTTTGATCCTGAAATTTTTTCTCAGCTGCCAGCCAATTTTTTTCAGCTATGTGAAATTCCGACTGTGCCCTCTGATCATACCTAGGTGTTCCATCAGAATTTTCAAACTCGGAACTTGTTGCAGTGTCCTGAAATGTCTGCCACTTGGAAAACATATCTGCCTGAAGCGTGTCTTGTGTTGATCTGGCTGAGTTTAGTGCACTTACTGCTGCAAGGTAATTTGATTCTGCTGCTCGTTTCTCCTGAACTGTTGCGCTGCTTTCAACTTCAAAAAGTAACTGGTTTTTCAAAACCCCCTCTCCGTTTGCAACGTACATTTGAGTAATCACTCCATTAGACGGCGAGTAGATATCAGTCCTGTTTGTAGTTGCAATGTTTCCTGTTTCAGAAACTATCTCATCAACCGAACCGATTTCAACTTTTGCCAAAGTGTAGCCCGGCTCTTTTGTTGCGTCCGAAACTCCTTTGAAAAGGATTGCGATGACAATAAGCGCAATAACAATTACAACAATTTTTTTCTTAAGAGATAAATTTTTAAATTTGGTAAAAGCTGAAGAAAAATTCTGTCTTATTTTTGCTGCTAAATTTTCTAATTTTTCCATATACCAAGATTATCACGAAGACATATAGTTTTCAAAGAGATATTTTATTTTTTCTATTGACAAACAATTTTAATATTGATAAGTTTTTAGAAGTGTGGAAATTTTAAGACTTGCCCACCCCACTGAAATTAAAGAGCAAGCCGGTCCAATTACCCTACCGGAAATTATAAGATTTTCAACACAAAACCCCGGACGTGCAATTGATGAAACTATTAGATATATAGAAATTGGTGATTTTTATGATGAGCTGTCGAGTATTAAAAGTTCTTCAAAAAAAGAAAAAAAGGAAGTAGATAAAGCCGGAATTTACTATGTGAATGGATCAGACTTCCACCCAGCTAGTAATAATTATTTTAGTGAAGACCCTTTATCAAATACAATTTCCATTGTATTTGATACCCCTCAAATTAATCCACAAGATCCGACAAAGTTTTTACCAAAAGAAAAATCCGTTGCTGCTATTGTCCACTATTCAGTATCAGATTCGTTACCGCAACCCGACAACCTCCTGCATCTTCTTTTGGAGGATGCACACTTTAAAGCGGCGACAGCCGCTTTTTTTTTGACATCTAAAGGTAATTTATATGCCCTTTTTAGAACTTCCTCCTCCCCTCAAGCAAACAGAGAAAGGGTAGCAAAAATTATAAAAAATATGAAAGATGTCGGAAGACAGTTTAGCGGTGAAACAGGAATTAGACTAAAACAGGTGAATTCTTTTGTTTTAAAAGAAGCAATTGAATCCTATAGGCTTAGATTTTTCCACGGAAAACTTGATAGCAAAACTCTTAGACTAAGCAGTCCAGAGATGCATGTCATTTAAGATACTTATCAAAAAATTCAACACTCCTATTAGCTGCAATATTAAAATTCTGAGAAATGTTGTGATCGTCATTATCATACAAATATAATTCCACTTCTTTACCTGCTTCAATCATTTGCCGCTTAAGTGTTTCACTAAATTCATAAGGAACCGATTCATCATTTGTCCCATGATGGAGTTGAATTGGCCCTGAAATATCGGAAAGGAAAGAATTTGCGGAAAGTGAGTCCCAAAAAGCTTTATTCTCCGAAGGGTCTCCGAATTGCTCGGAAAGTGTTTGGCGCCATGATCCTCCTCTCCTTGAAGGAGTTACAGGAGGCGTACCAGACAGAGCACCTCGCCTTCTCCATCTGTCAAACAAGTCTTCATAACTGCCAACCACTCCTGCCCAGATGACTCCTGCTTTAATATCAGGATTTACAACCATTGCCCTAAGTGTCAGAAATCCGCCGAGTGAGTGTCCCCACATGCCAATTTTGTCGGGATTTACATCTTTATATTTTTGAAGAGAAGAATACGCGTTTAAAACATCAATTGCATATCCGTTTGATCCGTATGCACCAGTTGGCTCCCCTTCCGAATTTCCGTGTCCGCGGTAATCGGGGCGGAGTAGCACATAACCGTTCCTTGAGAAAGCATCAGTATATGCAATGTAACGCTCGGTTGTTCTATACTCGGCAGGCGGGATATATCCGTGATTGAAAA
>MFOV01000017.1:77096-85016 GCA_001782515.1 Candidatus Levybacteria bacterium RIFCSPLOWO2_01_FULL_39_10
TTAAGGCCTTCTGACTGATACGACACAATGTATCTTTGGTAGTTAGAACCCGGAGTTAATGTTTGCTCAACCACTAAATCGCTTCCCGGAAAATCAAGGCTCCTCAAATAATCTATCGACAGCTCATGGGGACTACCTACCAGCTCCCCTCCCAGATTATTGTTCGGAAAATCCGCTTGATTAATTAATGAGCTGATTGATGCATTTTGTTTGGATAAAAGAAAAACTGAGAAAACTATTAAAATCAGAGTTAATCCGATAATTATAAATCTATTGTTTTTCTTCATAATTAAGTCAAGAAATTATAAGTATACATAATCTTTGACTTATTTTCTAATGATTTTGAGTTCGATCAAATCGATAGTTCCGGAATCAATTCCTAAACTTGTCGGAACTTTTCTTGGGCCGTTTCCCCCAAAACAATAAGTACAAAATTTTTCACGAGTTTCATTATCTGCGCCACATGCCTCAAATAATCCGTTCAGACTTAAATAACCTAAGCTATCTACTCCTAATATTCTTGCTCTCTCATTTATATCGGGATAGTTATGAGCTGAAAGTTCTTCACGGGTAGGAAAGGCTACTCCCCAGTAACAGGGGTTTACTATCGCTGGCGCGCCCAGCCTCACATGTACTTCACTTGCTCCCGCGTTTCTTAGCATGAACACTAGACCTTCCAGTTTTTTTCCTCCTCCCATTGTATCTCCGCGAACCAGAGTGTCATCAACTAGAAGCACTTTCTTTCCTTTAACCAACTCCGGTATCACCATGAATCTTTCGCTTGGATTTCTTTTTCCCGTTGGTTGAATAAAACTTCTTCCTTCATATCTCTTTTTCTTAAGTCCTTCAACCCTATCAACTCTGTTACCCAATGCTCTATGCGCTGCTCTGAAATAACCAGTTTCATAATCTCTTCCTGAATCCGGCACAGGCATAATTGTTATCTGATCCCCTTCTTCAACATGAATTGGATTTTCCTGCCACAATAGTTCCCCCGCTTTAATCCTTGCTGTTGCTATATTATGCCCCATAAATTTACTATCAGGATCCATCATGTAAACTATTTCAAAAATACAAGACCGCTGGTTAGGAGCCGGAGACAAATCCACGGTTATTGCTTCTTTCCCTTTTATTGAAATTGTCTCACCTGGCAAAACCTCCCTATACGTATCAATTTCTAAACCTTCTACCTTTAAAGCGGAATCCTCGACGGCAAGGGCAAAAGCTTTTGGATTTTCCCATGATCCAATTACACCAAAAAATAATGGGCGTATTCCTTCGGGATCACGGGATGCAACTATTCCTTTCCCATCTGTTGCAATAAATGCCCAACCTCCCTCAAATTTTCTTTGTGCATTTACCATTCTCTCCTCAAGACTTTGGCCTTCTGCTCTTGCAATTGCATTTAAAGCTACCCATGAATCATTATCCGGAAAATTTCCACCCCACTCAATCTTTCCTAATCTATCTCTCACTCCTTTCGCATTTGTTAAGTTACCGTGATGAGCAAGAGTTATTTCATCAAGGCTCATTGGCTGGATATTTGGCATATGATCAGAGTCTCCGGATGTTGGATAACGAGTGTGTATAATTGCTATTCTTCCATCGGGCACTATTGGGATCAATCTTCCGTTTTGAAAAGCAACATCAATTTTACCTTTACCCCTTACAAATTCTCCACTTCCTCTACTATCAAAAACACCATACCCTGCGTCCCCTTCAGCCCTGTGCTGAACTTTTTTTCCGGCACGATAAGTCGCATCTGCTAAGTCATAACCACCAATTGACCCGCTGACATCAATCATTGCAAATAGTCCGCAATTCGATTGGATTCTTTCTGCTTCGGCGGTTGCAGTGACTAATTCTTCTTGAGGAATAAAAGAAGTTGGTCTATTATCTGATTCAGCCCCTGCCATTATATAATCCCATTTTGTAACGTGTTTTGGGTTTTGTCAACAGACAACTTTGACAATCAAAACTATCATGTGGTGACATACTAAGTTATCTTAAGTCTAGCGTTTCGCCGCTAAATTTTAATTTTATCGGCTTTATTATTAATTGCTTTTCCCCCTTTTCAACAAATCCTGCCTCAATTGCTTTAAATTTATTTTTGCGAATTACATTAAGGGTTTTTGCAACATCTCTTGGTGATACAAACAAAGCATAATCCTGCCCCATATTATAAGTTTGATACATCTCAAAATCGTCCAGGTTTGCATGTTTTTGGATGAATTCGAATACTTCCTGGGGCTCGAAAACTTTTTCGATTATATATGTGAAAGCGGGGCGAGCTCGCATTATTTTTCTTAGTCCGTGTCCTGTGATATTTGAAATGTAGTGAATATCAATATCAGCAATTTGTAAATCCTGGATAAGTTTTGCATAAATGTTTGATTTTGTTAACAAACTTTCTCCATACAATTTCCCGTTTGTTAATTTTGTGGCGTACCCTTTGGGAAGTTTTTTAGCAATTGCCCGGGCAAGTGAAATTCCATTCACATTTACTCCATTACTTTTTATGAGAATTATTCTATCTCCTTCTTTTAGTTTTTTATCAGTTACTAAATGCTTCTTCAAACGAATTATACCAACTGCTGATCCTCCAAATTCCGCTGTTTTTTTCTCAACTATTCCTTTAAGGGTTGGGGTCTCACCTCCGCCCCAGGAAACTCCAGAAATGTCACAAGCTTTTTTCCAACCAACTATTAAATCTGTCATTCGTTCTTTGTCGTAAAGCCAATCATTATCCTCAATTGCCCAATAAGCATGAAGAACTAGCGGAGTAGCTCCAACGCTTACTAAATCATTAATAATTGTCGCTACGGTATCATGCGCTATAACATCATAATGAGTTTTTTTTGTAAATTTTCTAGTTCCATCGGCGATTAAATTTTTTGTTCCCAACCCTTCAATAACTGAGGCCATATAAATATTTCCCTGTCGCCAAACATATCCAGATTCTCCCCTGGTGTCGGTTACTTCCTTAAATTTGTGGACTATCAAATTTTTTCCGGTCGCGCGCGCAGATTCCTGAAATAATTTTTTAATAGGATCTTTAGTGGCGTAATTATCCCCAACCTGGTAATAAGTTATTTTCTTTTTCATTGACTAACAAAATTAACAATATTTTTAAACAATGGTAAACCCTGAGGAGAATTGACATTTCCTCTTCTCCAGTTCGGATGCTGTTCCGCTCGGACAAAACATTCCGGATGGGGCATAAGGCCCAGCACTCGGCCCGTTATATCAGAAATTCCGACAATCGCATTTATTGACCCGTTTGGATTATCAGGATAGTTCTGAATCGGAACACCGCTTTCATCTACGTAACGGAATGCAACTAAATTGTCTTTTTCAATTTTTGATAAAACATTTGGGCGGGCGAAAAACTTTCCTTCTCCATGCGCCACAGGATACCAGATTATTTGATTTTCCAAACCTTTTAAAAATTTGCTTTTCGAATTTTTCTCAATTTTTATTTTTACCCATCTGCATTCAAAATGCCCTGAGTCATTGGCGACAAGTGTTGTATCCATTTTTCCCACTTTGCCGAACGGAACAAGTCCGGTCCTTACCAAAACCTGAAATCCGTTACAAACACCAATCACAGCTGTGTCCGTTCGGGATACAAATTTTTGGAGTTCGTCAGATAAATAGCTAACAAGCTCAGTTGCTAAAATTTTCCCTGAAACAATATCATCCCCATATGCAAATCCTCCCGGGATTCCTAAAATTTGAAAATTTGATAGTTTCTTTTTCTTCGAACGAAGGTCGTTTATATGAACTAATTCTGCCTCAGCCCCGGCAATATTAAACGCATACGCCATTTCCTCATCCCTATTAATTCCATCCGCTTTAAGTATCAAAGCCTTCGGCTTTTTCATATTAAATTTTAAAAAGTAAATAGCAAATATACATAGTAAATATTAAATATGTTTATTTTTAAACCGCTTCTTGTATATTTTATTTTTAATATGTATTTTTAATATCGATTATGGGAATAATCGCTCCATCGGCTCTTTCCAAATTTTTTTTAATTCATTCAAATCCGCACTAAAAATTTTCTTGCTCGATGAGACTTCAATTCTTTTTTCCTTCTGTGTTCTTCCGATTATTTGAAACGGGATATTTCTAAACAAACTTTTTGCCACTCGTTCATCCTCAACCTCAGCAACAAAAGTCCCTGCAGTTTCGTTAAAAAGAAAATAGTCTAACCTTGCGCTGTTTGACACTTTCAAACTTACTCCGCAGTCTCCTCCAACACACATATCAAAGATTGAAGAAATCAAACCTCCTTCAGAAACATCATGGCAAGATAAAATTTTTCTACCCTGAATTCCTTTATAGATTGTCTTTGCAACTTTCCCAAACCGTCCAAGATTAATTTTTGGAATTTTATTTCCAATAAGCCCAAACGTATCATAATAAACAGAGCCTCCCATTTCCAAATCCTGTTCTCCGACCAAACAAATTACCGAACCTTCCCTTTTAAAATCAGAAGTTACGGTTTTTGAAGCATTTGGAATTCTTCCAAAAACCGAAATACATAAAACTGGTGGAATTTTTATAACCATATCTCCCTTTCTGTAAGTTGAGGATAAACTGTCTTTTCCTGAAATCACCGGGATCCCCATTCCTTTCATCAAATCCACCACTGCGTCCACTGATTTATCCAAAGACCACAGCGACTCTTCATCCGGAAACGGCCAGATATAATTATTGATAAGAGATGCATTTTCAATGTCCCCTCCTACTGCTACATAATTAGATAGTGCTTCAACACCAGCCCAAAGACTTCCTGCATACGGATCGATTTTATTTAATACTGGGTTTAAACCGTGTGAGATTACAACTGCGTATTTCTTATCCAAAAACGGGCGCAGAACCACAGCGTCATTTGGCCCGTCCAGTTTAACACCCGCATATGGCTGTAAATCATTTGTGCCCTGAACTGAGTGATCATATAAGCGGACAATCGGCTCCTTAGAGTTAACATTTCCATGAGACAAAACTTTTTTGAAAATTTTTATCCATTCCTTTTCATTTTTAGGTTCTCTGAGCTTTTTTTCAACGAAGGGTTTACCCTGAGGAGTGGAACGACGAAGGGCGATCATATTTCTTTGAGGAAGCCCGTTATGTAAAAATTCCATTGATAGCTGCGCGACTATTTTTTTCCCATAAAAAACTTCAAGTTTTTTTGTATTCGTAAACTCTCCAAGAATTGTTCCTTCCACGTTATATTTGCGGCAGATTGCAAGAAGTTTTCTTACATCTTTTTTGGCAACAGCCAATGCCATTCTCTCCTGGGACTCTGAAACCCAAATTTCCCAAGGAGAAAGTCCGTGATATTTTAACGGAGCTTTAGATAGATCAACTTTAACTCCGGTATGCGTCCCCATCTCTCCAATTGCCGAAGAAAACCCACCAGCTCCGCAGTCATTTATCGCATTTATTAAATCCTGGTCTCTTGCCTCAATAATTGCGTCAAACATTCTCTTCTCTTCAATAGCATTACCGATTTGAACTGCTGACGAGTTAACAGAGATAGTTCTGTCTGTCATTTCACCTGAGGAAAAAGTTGCTCCGTGAATCCCGTCCCTGCCGGTTCTGCTTCCAACAGCTATCACTAAATCTCCTGGTTTTGGTTGTCCTTTTTTCGCAATCTTCTGGGGAATTATTCCATATGCGCCGACTATTACCGTAGGTTTTGCACGAAAATCATTATGAAAATGAACCGATCCGTTATTCGTAGGAATTCCCATTCTATTTCCATAATCCTTTACGCCTTTTACAACTCTTTTTAACAAATAATCTGGGGGCAAACACCCGGGCGGCAAATCTTTTTTAGCAAGATTAGGATTGGCGAAACAAAAAATATCGGTTGAGGCAATTGTTTTTGCTCCCTGTCCTGTTCCTAAAATATCCCGAAAAACTCCCCCGCTTCCTGTTGCCGCTCCTCCATACGGTTCAATTGCCGAGGGGCTGTTGTGGGTTTCCACTTTTCCACAAATTGCAAATCCGTGATAAAACTTCATGACTCCAGAATTGTCAACAAATGCGGAAACAATATTTTTGTTATGTTTTAGAGCTTCAGTTTTAATCCGTTCCATCAGGGGGGTTTTTTTAACCCCATCAACTATTAAATTTGCTTTAAATGTCTTATGAGCGCAGTGCTCACTCCAGGTTTGAGCAAGAGTTTCCAATTCGCAATCCGTTGGATCTCTTTTTATTTTTCTAAAATATCTTTGAATTACTTTCATTTCCTCAAGATTTAAAAATAACTTATCTTTTGAAAGCTCCATAAGTGCTTCATCTTCAACATCTCTAATCTCAACAGTTGTCGTAGGCCCGACTCTTCCTTTTATTAAAAGTGTCCTAGGAGGTTTATTTACAATGTATTCAATAAGTGGGTTAAACAAGCTTAGTTCGGTTGCAAATTTTTTTATTTCCGCATAATTTATTTTTCCAAAAAATGCATATTCCCAAGATGAGTCTGCTGCCGCAAGTTTTATCCCCAAATCTTTTGCAGATTTTATTATTGATGCAACTTCCGGATTCATTACCCCCGGTTTGTAAGCTATTTCAATTTTTTTGGATTGATCATTAAAAGCTGGCTTATTAATATAGTATTTCTGATTGATTGATTCGGAAAGTAGTTTCTCCGAGAGGATTTTTGCCTTTTTCCTATCTATTCCTTCTAGCCGGTAAATGCGCACACTTCTGGCTTTCGAAATTCCTGAATTTTTAATTAGGGATAAAAGTTCATTTCCTTTGAGGTCTTGCCGCTCATCAATTGACACTACCCTAATCGTTTGAATCATTTACTCTTCCTGCTATATCAAAAATTCTTTTTGGATATTGTAGCGCTCTTACCAAAGCTTTATGTTCTTCCGGTTTCATTCTATCATATAAAATCGCTACCGTGTCCGAGGGTAAAACCGGAACAAGTGTTCTTTCGATAACAGGCCCTGAATCTGCATTAAGTGTCGCAACGTGTACAGTTGATCCTGCCCAATTACCACCCAGGAAATTAGCTACAGCTTTCTCGGTCATTAATCCCTGGTTCCATGAAGCTTTTGATCCATCAGGAAACAGATAGGGACTCTTATCTACCTCAGGAAGTAATCCTGGATGAACGTTAATAGTCACCCCTTTAAACAATCTAAAATAGGGCTCGGATAAAATCCTTGCCCATCCTGCCATTACGCAAATTCCAACTCCCTCCTGGTTTAATCTGAGCGCAATGTTTGAACTATAAAAGTCTCTATTTTCTCCTTTTTGAAACGGAATTACATCGTAGGGTATGTCATGATTTATTGCCCGCTCCAGTCCTTTAGCATCTGGTTGATCACTCAAAACCAAGCCTATTTCTATCTTAGGAAGCTTCCTTTCTTTTTTAGCATCAATTAAAGCCTGTAAATTAGAACCTGTTCCTTTATTTGAAATGAGGACTGCAATTTTCACAACCTCAGGAAATTCTTTTCCTTCATGTCTAACTGCAGATATTTGTGGCTTTGATATTTCTGTAACTGCTGCCATAAAACTTATAAATATTTTTTTATCTGAGCAGTTGGAATCCTTTTGTCGAACTTAAATTTATTTCCAGTGATCTTTTTATAAATCTGAATATAACGTTTGCTAACAGCAATAGCAAGGCTCTCTGACATTTTTGGGGGAACCCCATCCCCTTTATATCCTCTTTTTGCGTACCAAAGTCTTAAAAATTCTTTATCAAAATTTTCCGGCTCCAAGCCTTTTTTAAATCTTTCTTTGTAAGTTTTCTTAATCCAGAATCTGGAAGAATCCGGAGTATGAATTTCATCAATTAATATTAAGCGACCTTTTGAATCGAGACCGAACTCGTACTTTGTGTCTACCAAAATAATTCCCGCTTTTGCACATATTTTAGTTCCGCGATCG
>MFOV01000017.1:85107-85822 GCA_001782515.1 Candidatus Levybacteria bacterium RIFCSPLOWO2_01_FULL_39_10
ATTCCGTAAATCACCCTTTCACCCTTTTGATAAGATCCCCAAATAGACGTATTTGTAACACCGCTTATATATCCCCTAACTACCATTTCAAATGGAATAATTTTTGCATTTTTAACAATAGAAATATTGGGGTGAGGTACTGAAATTAAATGATTTGGGATAATGTCTTCTGTTTTTTCAAACCAGAATGCTGATAGTTGATTAAGTACTGTGCCTTTATGAGGGATAAATCCTAAAATTACATCAAATGCGGAAATGCGATCAGTTGTAGCTATAATTCTTTTGTCTCCAACAATATAATAATCGCGTACTTTTCCTTGGTATTTTTTCCCAAGCCCTTTTAAATCAACCGTTTTTATTACTTTCATTAAGATCCGCCTAGTCTTTCCGTTCGCCTTTCTGTTCTGTTCGAACACGGCTCTCGGAGCGATCATTGTCGGACAGGTATTTCTTGTATCCTGATTTTTCTAATTTCTGAGCTTTCTCTAAAACCTGTTTTTCAAGATTTTTTTTGTAATTTGAAAGTTTATTTAAAATTTTTTTATCAGATGAGCCAATTATACTTGCTGCCAGAATTCCTGCGTTTTTTGCACCGTTCACTGCAACTGTTGCCACCGGAATTCCCGGCGGCATTTGAACAATTGATAACAGCGAGTCAAGCCCATCAAGAGATTTAGTTTTTATTGGAACTCCAATTACAGGAAGTGGTGTTAAG
>MFOV01000017.1:85963-86224 GCA_001782515.1 Candidatus Levybacteria bacterium RIFCSPLOWO2_01_FULL_39_10
ATTCCAAACCAATCTAAAACTTCCACCGCATCTTTCATGACAATCAGATCTGAATCTGAACCCATGATGATGCTCACTTTCGGTTCGCTCATATTAAATATTCCTTGTGTTTTTGCTATTTACTATTTGCTATTCTATATCAAGCATTATATCACCAATACTCTTCTCGCTTTTTCCGCCTTCTCCAAACAATCAGCTATGTTATTTCCCACTACAGTTATGTGTCCCATTTTCCTTGCTTTTTTTGTTTCATTTTTACCG
>MFOV01000017.1:86246-95695 GCA_001782515.1 Candidatus Levybacteria bacterium RIFCSPLOWO2_01_FULL_39_10
GGATTCTTAAAGCCCTCTCAAGCCCTTCCGGAAAACCTAACCCTTCCGATGTTCCTAGGATATTTTTCATCACAGCCGACTTAACAATCATATCTGTTGAGCCCAAAGGCAGACCTGCAATTGCACGGACATGCTGTTCAAATTGAGACGTAACTGATGCTTCAATTGTGTAATGACCAGAGTTGTGAACCCTTGGTGCAATTTCGTTAATCAGGATTTTCTCATCTTTCGTTAAAAACATTTCTATTCCAAAAACACCCGCATCTTTTAATTTTTGCATAGTTTTTTGTGCAATTTCTGTTACGTTTTTTTTTGCTTTTTTGGAAATAACGGCTGGAGCTATAACAGTATCGCAAACACTATCCTTATGAATTGTTTGAACAACTGGATATGCTTTTATTTCACCCTTAGTACTTCTTACTACCATGATTGCAATCTCTTTTATAAATGGTACAAATTTCTCTACATAAAGACTCCGTCCCTTAAGTTTCTCAAGTCCTTTTTTAATATCTTTTTGAGATCTTAAAAAATAATTTCCTTTTCCATCATAAGCATCCTCTCTGGCTTTTAAATAAATTGGATATCCAAATTTCTTTGATGCTTTAATTATGTCTTCTTCGTTTTTTATTTCTAGGAATTCTGCTGTTGGAATTTTATTTTTTCTTAAGAATTCCTTTTGCCTTAGTTTATCTTTTATTAATCTAATGGTTTTTGGGGATGGGTGAACAGGCTTTCCGCCATCTGCAATTTCCTGCAAAACTTCATCATTTACGAATTCCGCTTCAATAGTAACAATATCGGAAAGTCTTGCTAATTCACGTGTTGTTTTTGCATCCTTGTATCCACCCACTATTTGCCGGTCTGCTACCTGACCTGCAGGACTTTTAGGAGTTGGGTCCGTTACTATTACTAAGAATCCCATTTTTTTTGCAGCAACAGTCAGCATTTTCCCTAGTTGACCTCCACCAACTATTCCAATTGTCGCGGGATATATCATATAAATTCCAATTTGATTCTATTTGTTTATCTACTTTTGTCAACAAGTAATAAATGGGCTTTACCAGCTGCCTCCGCCACCACCGCCTCCCCCACCACCGGAGCTTCCTCCCGAGAAACCTGAAGATGAAGAAGGTGCACTTGTGGTCAAATTTGAATTAACAGATGTGTAAAAACCCGCATATGCGCCATAAAAACTGCCGGAATACCCTCTGTACCACGTAGGATTATAGTCGGGGTTTATTATTTTTAACTGCTCCATAAATTTATCTATATAGCCCAGACTCATTGCATATGGAATCATTTGCTCAACCGTATAAAATTTCTTCGCCTGCCATTTATAATTGCGGTCCATTGATTTAAGGAATAATTTAAGTCCGTCAATTTTAAAATCTATCTCGTCTCCCAAGGTAGTTCTTCCGATCAGTTTAATTGAGAGAAAAATTAACATTCCCGAAAGTATAATATTGGCCGTAAATAAAGCAACTATACCTAAGGCTAAAATTAAGCCTCTTTGAATCTTTGGATTTCTTACAAAATATTTTTTATGCACCAGTTCCTTAAAAGCTATTTGCTCTAAATCCTCGTATGTTTTATAAAAATCTTTTTTTAAATCTTTAGCAAAAATCTCTTCCCCGTCTTTAAATAATCTATCAAACAGCTTTTGTTCAAATATATTTAGTTTTTCGTCTTTTTGTTTACATTTCACAATTTTCTGCTGGACCAAATCAGGAAGCAGCTGTCTTTTTGTTTTAGTCTCTTCAAATCTGATGTAACGTCTAATTGCAAGGTCAAAAAGGGTCGCAACACAATCGTCTCTTTCAAGCTTGGCTGTGTCAATAGTTCCAGCGAGCGCCGGGGGTATTATATTTCCGTTTTGATCTTTTGGAATTTCAAAATTAACCGTAGGCTTGCCGAATCTTTTTTTATTTTTCCTTTTGTTGTACCAAATCATTAAAGCCAGTGGTATTATCAGATTTAAAATCAGCCAAAAAACATAAATATATCTTAGTAAAAAGCTTAAAATTTTTTGCCCAAAACTTGCGGGAGGTTCGCTTTGCAAAATGCTCCTGGGGAAAGCCCCTTTATCGTACTTTGCTGCCGCAGTCAGTCCCATTCCGGGATAAAGAATCTCTTTTGAAACAACTTTGCTTTCTTCATTCTCACAATTTTTCTCTGTTGACCCCTCACTTCCTGTAAAACAGATAAGGTCACGTTGTTTAATATCATTTGGTGTTTTAAATGTTATTGATGCCTTATCAATCGGAACTTCCCAGTCGTTTCCGGTCGCATTCCAATAAATCTCATCGTGCGTTTCATAATTGCTCCCAATACCGTTTTCTACCTCATAATTTATTTTATAAACGTGGTTTCCTGTTATTGTTTTATTAGGATCTCCAATTTTGATGTTTAATTTATTTGCGTCTTTGTTAATTTCGAATTTTTCCTCTGAATTATTTCTTGTAACTCTAACATTTCTTATTTTAATCACTCTGTACAAATTCCCAACTTTTGAAACAAGAGGAATATCTCTAAATATTCCGTGTTTTTCTAAATTTTCAAAATCATAGTTTATCTCTTCCTCAACTTCTAAAATACCATCCCTATCTGCCTGTACCACAACGTCAAATGATCTTATTTCTTCAGCAAAAGTGTTGTTTGGAAAGATCAGGAGAAAAAAAATACCTACAATAAAAAATAAAAATTTAAATCTCATTATTAAAATTATACATCACTTACTTTATAATAATTAAGTGAGACTTATAACTCTTAACATCTGGGGAGGGACAATTTTTGAAGACCTCGTCTCTTTCTTAAACAAGAAAAGAAGTACAACCGATGTCTTCTGCTTTCAGGAAGTATTTGACTCTGACAGAAATGTACTGACTCCCAACGGCAGAAGATCAAATATGCTCGATAATCTAAAAAATATCCTTGTAGATTTTGATTTCCTTTACTCCCCGCTTTACCACGGAAGAGATTTTGATAAGATAGTTAACTACCCGCTGGCCGCAGGAAACGCTATATTTTGGAAAAAAGAGTTAAAGCCTAAGGAAAAAGGACAGATTTTTACCCATAACTCGGAAGATGATGTAAGACCGTTTCCAAACAGTACAAAGCCTGATGTTCCCCGCAATTTTCAGTATTTAGCCTTTGATAAATTCATAGTTTTAAATATTCACGGATATTGGAACCCCGCTCCAAAAACAGATACTCCAAAAAGGCTTGAGCAATCTCAAAAAATAATTAACTTTATTGAAAGTCAAAATTTACCGGCTCTTGTCTGCGGGGATTTTAATTTGGCAATCAGTACTAAAAGCGTTGAGATACTTGAAAGCTCTGGCCTTAGAAATTTAGTAAGAGAGTCAAAAGCAAAAACCACAAGAACCAAATATTACAATGTTAAATGGAGAAAAAAAGACAAATTCGCGGATTATATTTTTGCGTCAAGTGAAATTAATGTTTTTGATTTTAAGGTCTTACCTGATGCAGTCTCGGACCACTCGGCGCTTTTTGTTGAATTTGAAGTCTAAATTTTCCCCGAAAGATATGCCTTCCGGACGCTTTCCGGGAATTTTTCAATTGCGTATCTAAGTGCAGTTCTGCCCATTTTCTGATAATGCTTTTTAAGAAATTTCTGTTCTTTCTTAAGATTTTTCTTTCCAACTTCACGGAGCGTCCAACCAAGTGCTTTTTGTATTAAATCGTTTTCATCTTGTACCAACTCTTCTGCAATCTCCAAAGCCTCCTTCACCATCCCGTTTTTTATAAACTTGTGAGTTGCTATTATTGATATTCTTCGCTCCCAGATATTATTTGACTTTGCAAGCTCATGAAGAATTCCTTTTGGTTTATCAATCAAATAACCCCCGGCAATATTTGCTGCCGAAGCATCCACTAAATCCCAGTTATTTACGAATTTTGTGTTCTTAAGATAGAACTCATAAATTCGGCGCTCCAAAAGCTCATCATTTTCAAATTGATAAACAAGAATAAGAAGCGCAATAAGTCTCTCTTCGTGGATTTCTGAACGAAGTAATTTTCCTATATCATCAAATGATATATCTTTGTATTTACCTGCAAGATCTCTGCACTGAGGAACCGTAAGACCAATGAACACATCTCCGTACCCATACTGCCCGTCGCCAGTTTTAAAATATCTTTGGTTGTGTTTTGCTCTTTTTTTGGAGGACAGTTTATTTGATTCGCGTCGAAGTGTTGTTAGCATTTTTTTTGGATGCCAACCATTATACTTGAAATCGAGGCTAGAGTCAATTAATAATAGCCGAACAAACTTAAAGTTTATCGACATTTATCGCCTTAGGTATACATCCTATTTCCTCAAAATCTTCATCTTTGCTAAACTTAAGTTATGGTAGAAGGATTAACAACTGCTCAGGCACATGCTCTCCTTCAAAAATTTGGGCCGAACAAAATTCCTGAGAAAAAAGAAAAAAGCGCTTTTTCGCTTTTTATCTCCCAATTCAAAAATATTTTTTCCTTAATGCTTATTGCCGCAGTCGCACTCTCCTTTCTTGTCGGCGACCGGCTCGACGGATTTCTTATCTTAATAATTCTTATTTTAAACGCATTTCTTTCCTTTTGGCAGGAATTTAAAGCAACACGGGAAATTCAGGCTCTTGCCAATTTTGAACCTCCTCACTCCCGAGCGGTGAGGGACGGCAAAGAGTTTGAAATTCTGTCTGCCGATCTTGTTCCTGGAGACGTTGTGGTAATTGGCGCAGGAGACAAAATTCCCGCAGACGGAAAATTAATTGAGGGGTTTGAGGTTAAAGTGAATGAGTCATCTCTAACTGGTGAGTCAACACCTGTTGCAAAATCCGTAAACGGCAAAAATAATGAATTATTCTTAGGTACTTGGGTTGTTGAGGGAGAGGGAAAAATTGAAATAACCGCAACCGGTGAGAATACAAAGTTTGGAAAAATCGCGGGAAGCCTCGAGGAGATTCAGGAAGAGCTGACTCCTCTTGAGATCTCTTTAAATTCACTGGCAATAAAAATCAGTATTATTATTTTTGGAATTGCCGGTTTTATTTCTGTGTTGAGTCTTATTCAGGGAACCGATCTTGTTGATGTTTTCTTTGGAAGTATTGCGCTTATTATTGCAGCTGTTCCTGAAGGACTTCCTGCAATTATAACTGTACTTTTGGCAATAGGCGCGAGAAGGATGTACAAGAAAAAGACTTTAGTCCGGCGCATGTCCGCAATTGAAAATCTCGGAATAACTGATGTGATTCTTATTGATAAAACAGGAACAATTACCAAAAACGAAATGGCGGTAAGAACAGTTGATATAAAAAACGAGGACAATAAAGGAAAGTTAATCCAAACTGCAGTTGTCTGCAACAGTGCATCTTTAGTTAAAAAAGAAAATGACCCCGATTCTTTTGATATCTTGGGCGACACTATGGAAGGCGCTCTTCTGATCTGGGCAAAAAAACAAAACGCAGATATTGATAGCCTTCGTGAGGAATTCAAAGTAATTCGGGAAATTCCTTTTGACTCAAAAAGGAAAATGATGAGTGTTTTGGCAAGTGCGGGAGATGAAACTTTTCTTTTCTCAAAAGGCGCGCCTGAGGTTATAATCCCCCTTCTTGATACATCAAAAAACTATAAAAATTCTCTAAAAAACGATTACAAGAAAATGGCTGAGGATGGACTGAGAGTTCTTGCGCTGGCTTTCAGAGATTATACCGGCAAATCAACTTCCGCAAATTTGGAGAGGAAACTTAAGTTTTTAGGACTTGTGGGAATTGCCGATGAACCGCGCGAAGAGGCAAAAGAAGCAATAAGAAGGGCCCGGGCTGCAGGAATTGAAATTGTGATGATTACAGGTGACAACGAGCTGACGGCAAAAGAGATTTCAGAGGATGTCGGACTTCTGACAAAAGACGATGAAGTGATAACTGCCGACCTTCTTGATGAAATGGATGAGGCGCAGCTTAAAAAAAGAATTTTCAAAATTAGAATTTATGCAAGAGCAAATCCTGAGCATAAGCTTAGAATTGTTGAAGCATTCCAAAGCCTTGGATATGTTGTTGCAGTAACAGGAGACGGCGTAAATGACTCACTTGCTCTTAAGCGTGCTCAGGTAGGCGTGTCGATGGGAATAGCCGGAACAGACGTTGCAAAAGAGTCCTCAGATCTTATAATTTTGGATGACAATCTCTCAACAATTGTTGCGGCAATCGAGCAAGGAAGACTTATTTTCAGAAATATTTTAAAAATTATAAGATTTCTTCTCACAGGCAATCTTTCAGAAGTTCTTTTGATACTGATTGTTACTCTCCTTGGGTTTCCCATACCCCTTCTTCCCGCCCAAATTCTCTGGATTAACTTTGTAACAGACGGGCTTCCTGCAATCTCACTTGCAGCTGATAAATCACCAGGCAACCTTCTGACAACCCCCAAAAGAAGCACAAATTCTCTTTTCGATCTAAAAATGTTTAGGTTTATCGGAGCCTGGGGAGGATTAATTGCAACTTTAAACGTAATCGCATTCATTTACTCTTACAATGTTTATGGTATTGATTTTGCCAGAAATACAGTATTCACCCTTATGATTGTTTCTCAAATGATGTTTCTCATGTTTGTTATTAGGAAAAGGCAAAATTTCCTGGGAAATAAATATTTACTTTTCTCAGTTGCCCTTGTTTTGATTTTTCAACTGCTAATTCTTACCGTTCCCCCACTGCAAAATTTATTTGGGGTATATGGGGTATAATAGGATAACTCTATGAAAAAGGTTGTAATTTTTTTAGCAGTTGTGGGGATTTTTGTTGCGGCAATTCTTGTTTACCAGAAGATTTTCAATGTTGGAAGCGAACCCCCGACCACTCCGACAATGACCCAAGACTCAATTATTGACCAGAATACAGAGGATGTTCCGGCCGTTACAACCCTTGTTGAAAATCTTGACACTCCCTGGGCGCTTGCTTTTCTTCCTGCCTCGCGGCAAGGCGGGCCGGATAAGACACTGCTGGTCACTGAAAGAAACGGAAGACTTAGTTTGATAACAGACAAAGGAATCTCCCAAGTTGCAACTATTGATAAATCAACCGAGTACGGCGAGGGCGGTCTTATGGGAATTACCCTTCACC
The DNA here is from genome assembly GCA_001782515.1 of Candidatus Levybacteria bacterium RIFCSPLOWO2_01_FULL_39_10. Taxonomy (GTDB): domain Bacteria; phylum Patescibacteriota; class Microgenomatia; order Levybacterales; family UBA12049; genus 2-01-FULL-39-10-A. Next base: position 93,365 of record MFOV01000017.1, read on the forward strand.
CGAATTTCGGATCAAACAATTACATTTATTTATACTACACTTTCTTTTCGGATAACGATAAAACTATGAATAGAGTTGTCAGATATAAGCTCACAGGAAACACGCTTTACGACGAACAAATTATTGTTGATAACATTCCGGGCGGAATTTATCATAACGGCGGAAGAATAAAGTTTGGTTCGGACGGATATCTCTATATCACAACCGGCGACTCAACAAACCCCTCGCTTTCTCAGGACAGAAACTCTTTAGCCGGAAAAATTTTAAGAGTGACTGATGCTGGAGATCCTGCTCCGGCAAATCCTTTTCGAACGAGGATCTTCTCATACGGCCACAGAAATCCGCAGGGAATTACCTGGGACAGCGCCGGAAATTTATGGTCAACCGAGCATGGAAGATCAGGTGCGCAGTCAGGCCTTGACGAGCTGAATCTAATAGAATCCGGAAAAAATTACGGCTGGCCAAACTTTGAAGGAGATGAAACGGGCTCAGGCATAACCCTCCCAGTTCTCCACTCAGGGCCAAATGTTACATGGGCGCCGGGAGGAATTGCGTACCTTAATAATAAACTTTATTTTGTTGGACTCCGCGGTGAAACTCTTTATGTATATGATTTAGCGACAAGAACTTTAAGTGAATTTTTCAAAGGTGAGTACGGGAGGCTAAGAGACGTTATTGTAGGACCGGACAATCTTCTTTATATTACAACTTCAAACCGCGACGGACGAGGTAACCCCCAAGAAACAGACGATAAAATAATAAGAATTAACCCCAGCAAGTTGTAATACTAAGCACATAAGTTTATAATTCCCTTTAATGACAGAAAAATTAGTCCGCGATAAGATCCCCCAAATTATTAAGGACGAAACAGGGAGTGCTCCGGATTTTCGAGTTGCCCCCATCTCAGAACTTCCGGGATTATTGATTAACAAAATAATTGAGGAAGCGAATGAATTAGCGGAGGCGGTAGAAAACGGAAATGCTCGGGATATCGACAAAGAATTAGCTGATGTTAAAACCGCATATGATAGTTTGATGCTGACACTTGGGAGAAAACCTGAACAAATTGAAGAAGTTCAGTCAAAACGCGATAGTGAAAGAGGAACTTTTACTAGGCGAATTGTTATGAATTTTCCTAAAAGTTAGAAATTAGAATCTTGTTCAAGTTGCTCGAGTTCTCCTTCAAGTGTTGCTTCCTCCCCGCTTAATTCATTATCCAGCTCCTCCAAATCACTTTCATCCTGCACTGTGCCCTCTGCTGGTGTTGGTGTGGGAGTAGATGTAACTACTGGCGTAGGCTCGGACACTGCGTACATATTTGTATAATAATAGTATGCTCCAACTCCACCCAAGACTAAAACCGCAAGAAGTAAAAGTACAATTATTAAAACCTTGAAATTTCTTCTTCCACCGCCTCCTGCTTGTGCTTCGGGCGTCACTCCTTCATTTGAAGTTGCTGCCGGGGACGCTTGCACATTTGGATCCGGTGCCGGTTGAGGTAACGGTCCTCCTGTTGGTGCCGGATTACTTACATCAGCCATTACTGAACACCTCCTTCATCTGTAGTTGTTTGATCATCTTCTCCCTGATCTCCACTTTGGTCGGCTTTTGCCTGTCTGGCAAGTTCCAAAACTGCTTTTACAAAGTTGTGAACTGACTGCCTGTATGCTTTATTTGCGGCAATAAGTTCTTTCATATCCTCTTTAAATGCATCAAGCTTTCCTTTTGGATCATCGCCTGAGCAGTCAAAATTTGCACCGCTCTCTTTTGCCAAATCAAGAACAGTGAGAACATTTGCTTTTGCTGCAGCCATATCATCAATCAACTCTTGGTAATTAGGAAGAACATATCCTTCGGGCACCAGATGATTATTGTAGTATTCATTTACCCTCTCTTGAATTTTCATATGTCCGGTGTTGATTTTCCCGCCGTGGGTAAGCATAAAAGTAGCTCTTTGCGTTATTCCGTTTTTTCTTGCTTCACAGACTCTGAGTCTTGTTTGATTTAGCTTTGCCAACCTTCTCTGGGCAGAGACGGATGCGCGTTCTTTTGCTTTCATCATAAGCTCTTCGCGTTTTTCTTTATGTTGTTCAATTCTGTCCTGAAGATTTTGCAAAGCGGTATTTGCGCTGGTGTTTGAGGTGCTTGCTCCAAGAACAGAAGAAGGAATTATTGCAAATACAAACACAACTAATACCAAAAATATTATGGTAGTCTTACCCATGTATAAATACATTACAGTAAATAAAAGCAGGTTGTCAACCCCGCGCATTGTGTAAATACATCGTGGACACTTTCAATTAGAATACTCTTTGGAAAGGAGGTACTACT
>MFOV01000018.1:0-947 GCA_001782515.1 Candidatus Levybacteria bacterium RIFCSPLOWO2_01_FULL_39_10
CGAAGCAGGCAAGCTTAGATTGGATAAAAAAGATAGGACTACCCTAGCGCGGGAAAGAGATAAGATGGCTAGAAACCTTCATAAAAAGCTAGAGATACTTCAGGAGATAATGAAACACCCAACAATCGGGGGCAAATTAAATCTTGGAACAAACGGCGAGATGGTTAATTGGTCGCTTATGCCCCAATCTGTCGCAAAATGCTTTAGACCGGAATTCGACTATCAGCCTGAAGAAATCACCCAATTTTATGCCCAAAGTTCAGATATAAGTGCAGGGAAGGATAGATTTGTAGGAATCCATCTTGATCGAAATGGTTTATGGTGGAGTTATGTTCAAGCAGGTTCGATAGTAAGAAGAAAGAACGGACGACTTAGCCGACTGGAATGCATGGGCGGTACTTATATAGCCTGTCATGCTTCGCATGCCCAACCAAAAGTGGCAAGGGAGGCGATGGGTGAAATTCACCACTCTTTATCGTTAGATTCCTCTGGCCGAGAACCCGAAGGTGGAGAATTACAGTTTATCATTGTTGATATCAATGAGCTTAGACTAGGTGAAGATATTCTCAATTTTGTAATGGGGGAAATTCAGAATAGGATGCAAATTTCTCAAAGTAGATAAAAATTCTTCTTGACACACCTAGGCTATGCCTATATTTTGAAGATGGCTTTCGATGAAGTTTATTATTGTTTCTGGAGGGGTTGTATCAGGCCTTGGAAAAGGTACAATATCAGCTTCTCTTGCCCTTCTTCTTAAATCACAAGGATTTAGAGTTACCCCAGTTAAAATTGACATGTACCTTAATGTGGACGCGGGAACCATTCGTCCGCAAGAGCACGGAGAAGTATTTGTGACTCAGGACGGGATGGAAACGGATGAGGATTTAGGGCACTACGAGCGCTTTTTACACGAAAACTTGGTAAGGGAGAACTACATAACGACGGGT
>MFOV01000018.1:1159-3631 GCA_001782515.1 Candidatus Levybacteria bacterium RIFCSPLOWO2_01_FULL_39_10
AGCCGAGGTAGTTATTGTGGAGCTAGGAGGCACGGTTGGAGAATACCAAAATGGCATCTTCTTTGAAGCAACGAGGATTATGAAGCTTAAAAACCCCGAGGATGTTATACAACTCCACGTAACTTATCTTCCCTATCTTTCAAATATAGGAGAACTTAAAAGTAAACCCGCCCAAACCTCTGTTCATATTTTAAATGGAATGGGGATTCACCCCGATTTGATAGTTGCCAGAGCAGAAAAACCCGTAGATAAAAGGAGGCTAGATAGGTTGGCGCTTTTTTGCAACATTAATCCCGATTGTATTTTTTCGGCTCCGGATATGCCATCTATATATGAAGTACCCATGCTACTTGCAAATAGCGGAAAAGGGTTAGACGACGTCTGCCTCCATCTTTTAGGTCTAAAGACAAAAAGACATAAGCTTCTTAAAAATTGGAAAAAGTTAATAACTCGGGTTAAAAAAGAAAGTGACGTTAGCTTGAGAATTGCCATGGTCGGAAAATACTTTGTAACTGGAGACTATAAACTCGCGGATTCATACGTATCGGTAATCGAAGCCTTAAAACACGCCGCCTGGAAAATTGGAGTAAAAACTGATTTGACCTGGATAGACTCTGAAGACTTGGAAAACTCTAAATCAAACCTTTTGGAATTTGATGGAATAATCGTTCCTCAGGGTTGGGGTGCAAGAGGCACAGAAGGAAAAGTGATGGCCGCTCAGTTTGCAAGGGAAGAAAGTGTCCCCTATTTGGGGCTTTGCTTTGGTATGCAAATGGCGGTAATTGAATTTGCTAGGAACGTTCTGGGATTAAAAGGCGCAAACACCAAAGAAGCGGATAAGAAAACCCCCTATCCCGTTATTCATGTAATGCCAAATCAAAGGAGGTATCTTCTAAAAAGACAATATGGTGGAACTATTAGACTCGGGGCCTGGCCCTGTGTCCTTAAAAAAGGGAGCCTACTCGAAGAGTGTTATTTAAGAAACGGACATTCCCAAAAATTACCCTGGAATATACCTAGTTCCCTAAACAAAGGAGTGTCTAAATCGGTAAGTAAGATTACGGTCTATGAAAGGCATAGACATAGATATGAATTCAATAATATTTACCGGGAGAAATTTGAAAGGAAAGGTCTAGTCATTTCTGGAACTTCCCCGGACGAAAGCTTAGTTGAAGCAATTGAACTCTCTGGCCACCCCTTTTTTATAGGAACACAGTTTCATCCAGAATATGTCTCCCGCCCACTTTCCCCCCACCCTATTTTTATAAAGTTTCTTGAAGTCGTTAAGGACCTCAAATCATCTTTAACTTCTTAAAGATCTGTCTTATTAGCCATTGTGCGAGCGTTGCGACAAAACCCAAAACTATTGCCCAGGTATAGGCACTTATTCCGAATCCCGTTACAAAAGCGAATCTGGCAATGAGCCAAATCGCCGCCGAGTTTACAAGCCAGTAAACCGCAAACTTTTTATAACGACCGTTTGTTTTGATACCCCATTTGGGAAGCACATCTTTCGCAATTCGTCCCGCAAGAGTCAATAAAAACCCAGAAAACAATGCCGCCTTAAAAGGTGAAATACTAGCATTCCCGAGCGTATAATTCATTGGGTAATAGGCACTTGCGAAATAGATAGGAAGCAAGTTTGCCAGCCAAACCATTGCGAACCTTAAAGTTGATTTCATTTAAATCACCCCCTAAAAAAATAATAAAACTCTAATTTAAGCTTATTAAAGGCACCAACCTTTGTCAAATTGGAGCTAAAATAGTAAAATATACGGGTTAAAGCCGAGGTGGCGGAATGGTAGACGTACAGGACTTAAAATCCTGTGACCCGTTTGGGTCGTGCGGGTTCGAGTCCCGCCCTCGGCACCGGGGTGTAGCGCAGTTGGTTAGCGCGCCTCGTTTGGGACGAGGAGGCCCTCGGTTCGAATCCGAGCACCCCGACACAAGAATAAGCGGGTATGGTTCAATGGTAGAACAACAGATTTCCAATCTGTTTATGCGGGTTCGATTCCCGCTACCCGCTCACAAAGGGAGTCGGTAGAGCGAGTCCACGCGGCACTCGGCGCTGAAAGCTCGGAAAAGACCGTATCAAAGCCCTTTTTATAGTCTGCGGAAAGATGCCGGTCAGTTAAAAAAAACAAACTCGAAAACGCAAAAACTCTGGTGATAAATTGTTTCTTCGAGGATTTCGGTGGCTTCAAGCTGTAGCATGAAGTACATGAACCTACTTTCATATATAAAAATACAAAAACGGAAGCCAAAAATCAAGAGGACCAAAAGAACCAAGAGGACAAAAAACAATTACCAGTTAACTCCCGGACAAAGCAGAACCCCAGAACGGATTGGCAAAGTCACCGAAAAGGTGAACCAACTCCAGATCACCATCCCAGACGCCCAGGCCCGGCGCGCTGTCAGACCCAACGGCTGAACCAGAAAGATGAATAGCATGATTGCGTAGTATGGATTTAA
>MFOV01000018.1:3701-5775 GCA_001782515.1 Candidatus Levybacteria bacterium RIFCSPLOWO2_01_FULL_39_10
GTCGCGTACCCATTCAACAGATTTACCTTTATTCTTCTCACCATCGTGCATCCAGATAAGGCGTGGTTGAGCGTCTGTAATGCCACCGGCTGTGTCATAGGCACGAGAAAGATCAAAATACGGGGTGATACCTGCAAATCGCGCTTGGAGATTTAGGTCAACACTAACACCCAAAGTAACTACAGGAATAGACAATTCTTTAGGAAGTCGGTCAGGGCGAGGTGTGAGAAGACGCATAATTGCGTCTTTCTGTACTCCAAGACCACGATAAATATCCGCCTGGCGCTCAAGTTCAGCGCTCAGTACTCCTATGCCTTCAACTCGTGCTTCTGGACCTCTATTGAACATAATATTGAGTTTATATCATGTATCATGGGGCTGCGTCAAATTTTCTGTCCTTCGTTGTGAAGGGAGTGTCCTCTTTCATATTTTACATTGTCACGCACGGGTTGGGTGGGGCAAAGATAAAAATTTACTTTTGTTAAGAAATTTTAGTAAAATATACTGGCGAAGCCAGTAAAATCGCGCGAAAAAATGCGGAGGCGAGGCCGTCAGGTCGAGCCGGAGCTGCAACATTACGGTTTTTCGCGAAAGGAGGTTCTGACTTTTTCAAAAGTCAGCTCACAAAGGGATTGAGTTTAGAGAAGCGCGGTGGAAAAATATTCTTTGTGAAAGACTTAAACCAAAAGGAGCTTCGGAAAGAAGTGTGGGAATTCCTAGAATTTCTGAGGTAAAATTTTCAAATGAATCGTCCTTAGAATTTACAATGGCTATCCCATTTTCGACAAACCCTTTTCTTAAACCGATCCGATTTCTCATTCCTAGAATATTTTCAGGTATTCTTTTTTTAAGTTTTTCTTGAATTTCTAATCTTTTATCTTTAACAATTTTGTTCATCCAAAGGTAGCCCTTACCAAACTCTGTTGAATCTTCATGAAGGCTAAAAACAAAAATTATATTATATTTGGCAAACAGACTTAAGACATATTTTTCAAGTAAACTTACTTCAATACATTTTTCCCTATTTGATCCCCAGTTTGAATTATAATTAATCCCTTTTTCGTTATATCTAAGATATTTATCCGGACCCTTTTCGTCGAATTTTAGCCCTATTTGATTAATCACTGGAATTAGAACAATATTCATACGCTCATGCAATTTTTTTAAGGATGGGTAAATTCTTTTAGAATCCAAAATAAATATTGGACCAGAAGTTTCCTCAAGATGAAAGCCGGTTGAAATCAAAAATAGGTTTTTAGTCCTTTTTTTTGATTTTATAAATATAATAGAAATATCTACATCACCTTTTTTCAGATAGTGTATTCGGGCTCCTTTTTTTCGCCAACCTTTTAAACCCGGGTTTATATAGGAATGAACTATGTTCATGACGATATTTTAACCGAAATTTGGTATAATTTTAAGGTTTAATGAGTTTTATAGTGGCTGTAGAGAAATTGGAATAAATAGTATCCACTATCCACGTAGAAGAGTTGGTGGCTGTAACTCAACCCTGATTAGGGGTCAGTGGTTAGAGCGAGTTTCCGACAGAGAAAAGTACTTTAACATAAATCCGTGTTATATTAGAATATTTATTGTACCGATTGTTAAATGCAGAGTTTGCAGTAAAGATTTCTACGTTAAGCCCAGTCATCAAAAACTGGGATGGGGCAAATATTGTTCTATAGAATGTCGAAGCATTTCTCAATTCCGGGGGAAAGAAGTTCATTGTCACACCTGCAAAAATATTGTTCATAGATCACCCGCAAAACTAACGCATTCTAAGAGTGGATATTTCTTTTGTAGCAAGACTTGCCAGACACAGTGGAGAAATTCGTATTTCATTGAGGAGAAACATCCAAATTGGGTTAGCGGGGTAGGGTCTTATAGAAGAATATTGAAAAGAAAAAACGAAAAGATGGCCTGTAAGTTATGTAAGATAGAGGATGAACGTATTTTAACGGTTCATCATATAGATCATAACAGATTGAATAATAAAGTTATAAATTTGGTTTGGGTTTGTTTAAATTGTCACTTTCTAATTCATCATTATGAAAGTGTTGAGGAATCGCTAAAT
>MFOV01000018.1:5873-6000 GCA_001782515.1 Candidatus Levybacteria bacterium RIFCSPLOWO2_01_FULL_39_10
CAGCCACCCCTAATGAGTTTTTGATGGCCATAGGCTCCCTAATATCCCGAAATACTGGGCTTATTTCAGGGTTCAACAACTCCCCGTTCTTAAAAGTTAATCCTTTCGGAAAAATAGAACCCAAAAG
>MFOV01000019.1:0-2361 GCA_001782515.1 Candidatus Levybacteria bacterium RIFCSPLOWO2_01_FULL_39_10
CAGATCAGGCTTTAAACCTACAAAGAAGATAATATGCGGGCTTTGCCAAAAAACTTCAGTTTTAATAAGTTTTTATCGTTTGTCAAAAATATGTCGCAGTCTGCCTCTGCTGCAGAGTGCAATTGAACATTATCTTCAAAATCAAAGGTTGGACCAATTAAAGCTTCATTATAAATATTTTTCGTTAGATCTATTATTGAGAATGGGTCCAAAATAGTCTTTAATTCTAAAAAGGGAACCCTTTTCTTTAAGATATAAAAAAGAATATGAACAGAGAGAGGTGAGATAGAACATTTATGACCTCCTAAGTTTTCCGAAGTTATTGTGCCTCTTTTTTCAGTAAGATCAATTAAAATATTGGCATCAAGAAATACCCTTGCCATATTTTTTCATGAGGTGAGATCTATATATTTTTTCACGCTGGGCATATGTAGTAGGTGGAAGATTTAATTTCTTAATTATTTTATTAAACTTTTCTGCATCAAATATTTTTGGTTCTTCTACAGGTTTGATAACTCCGATTATTTTAGATCTGTGAATAAGAGAAACTTTTCCTCCTTTTTTAAGTTCATTAACAAGCTGAGAAGTTTTTGTTCTTAAATTGGTAGTAGTTATGTATTCCATATTAATCCAAGTGTACATTTAAATGTACACTTTGTCAAGGTAGGGAAACACCTGGATACTTAGTTATTTTCTCCTTTATATTCCGTTAGGGTTGTAAGAAGAGTGATTGCACCCATAATTGTGTTTATAAGCACGGAATTTTTAGGTTGTTTTCCATCACCCTCATTTTCTTCAAGAAGTTTTTGAAGTTTTTTAATCATTTCCTCAGGATCTACTTTTGGTTTTTCGGCCTTTTTATTACTCCTCTGCGCAACAAGCATTTTTATTATTTCAAGTTGCATCATCATGATTTTTTGCTCAGGCGTAAGTCCTTCAAATTCCTGATCAAAATCTTTTGAATCCGGTTTATTGTCCATTGAAACTACCGGTCTTTGGGGCACGCCTTTTTCAATATATTCAGGCTCAACCGCTCTATCATCATCTGAATTTGCTAATGCCTCAAGTTTTTTATGAGCTGTTCCCGGCTCATCCATTATTTCTCTTGCATCTGCCTCGCCTTGAGATTCAGAAAAAATCCTGTCAGATTGTGAATTTTCAAAAATAGTTTCTCCTTGGACAGGAGCACTATTAAATTCCTGAATTGTCCTAGCTTCAAAACTACTTGTTTGTGGAGCCTGACTTACTGATCCACCGCTTGATATTGAATTATCTGTTTCCATAGCCTTCTCCTTTGAAATTATTTGATTTCATAAAATTCCTTAATTTTTTTAAATCGATTTCATCTTTTTCTAAAAAGTAAACCGGCGCATATTTAACATAAACCTTTCTGACTTCCCTAAATTTAGATAAATCCCTTAGTTTTTCAAAAAAGTCATTATTGTCTTCAAAAGACATTGATAAAAATTCCCCTGCAATCTTCCTACCCTCAGACTTAGTTATTCTTCCGTGCTTGACTGAAAGCACAATGTTTATCAATAAATCTCTTTCAATGTTTTTAACAAGCAAATTTAGATCTTTCATGTTTAAGCACCTGATACTTCACTTATTTTTCTCTCTGTTTCTTGTCCTTTTTCCTCAGATTCTTTTTGTCTTTCAGCAATTACTTCTGCTTCTCTTAATGTCTGTTCCAGTTCTTCTGCTTCCTGTTTTTCCCCAGATGCTTCAACTTCCTGGTCAAAAACAGATTGTTTTGCTTCAGTTACAGCATTTTCCAATTGATCTTTTTGATACTCTCTATTTGGATTCATATTTAGCCCGTTAGATAACTTTGTATCTAATGGGTTGAACCTCCTTTCGTGAAGCAATTATATGTTTATATTTAAAATTAAGCTTGATATTTACTTTACAAAAAGTTTATAAATTTTGGCTATATTTAGCTGACTTGGTATAATATACAAACCAAAATACGTATACTTGCCCTCGTAGCTCAGCTGGATAGAGCGTAGCGTTGCGGACGCTAAGGTCGATGGTTCGAATCCATTCGAGGGTGCTGGAGGGTTCGCATAGCGGCCAATTGCACGAGTTTCGAAAACTCGAGGGGGAAACTCCTTCACAGGTTCGAATCCTGTACCCTCCGCTAACTAAGCTTGATAATTTGAAATTTACTATTAACTATGAGATTATATTTATATGGCTGAAGGAGCTATCGGAGCAATAGAAGAAGGAGTAAGTAAGGGTATAGAGAGTACCACTAAAATTGCCAAAGAAACAGTTGGGGGCGTGACTAAAGAATCTGGTCGTTCCGTTGATAATGTAAACAGATTAGCACAAACCGCAGCTGAACCTAATAAGGTAACT
>MFOV01000019.1:2382-7640 GCA_001782515.1 Candidatus Levybacteria bacterium RIFCSPLOWO2_01_FULL_39_10
ATAATTGAAAAAACAGCCCTATTAATAGATGGTGCTATACGCTTGACACGAAAGATTGGTGGAAAAATAGCTGAAATATTTGCAGGGCGATCACCGGCCCAATAACTTATTTTTATCCCAATATAATCCTGGAGCTTAAAACAAGACTAAGACCGTTTCTCAAGGGGGAAGTTTTTGTAAAGCCATTCTCCCGACCTGTCCATAAAAGTGGGTTTTACATATTCTCTATAAGACAAATAGGGAAGCATTGCTTTTATTATTTGATTTTTATGCATGTCGCCAAGCGTTATGATAAGCTCGCCCGGGAAAAAATCAACTGTTCGGACATGTAGTATGTCCATATGCTCGCGTCTTACAAAATAAAAATCATACAACTCTCGCCATAGATAAAAGTGGTCCTCAACAGTGATTCCCTCGCTTGAAATTTTATAGTGGAAATTTCGCGGTGGAATGAGGGAAAATGCAAAACCCATAAAAACAAGAGCTGCAACAACCACCATAAGAAGATATTGAGAAAAAAGAAAAAGAATCACTTCAATTAGAAATGCAATAAGAAGAGAAGTCATATAAAACTGCCTGCCTCTTGGAATATAAGGCCTTCCGTGCGCTGACCAGGAAAGAACAGTTTTGACCTCATTGTAATGTTGGGGATCGTTTCCGATATGAGCAGGAATTTCATCCGGTAAATCTTTTGGCAAAAATTTTTCCCCTTCTTGTTCTTCCATAATTTAACTTTATTCCAATAAGAGTGTTTAGTCAAGAAGTCCTTCGCTGAAGCTTCGGATCTCTAAGCTTTATATCATCTGAAACCAATCTTTTGTATTTGAATGCTTTTCCAGATCCTGATTTCAAATAAGTTTCAAAATTTAATGCCTTGTTTTTGGATTGAAAAGCAGCGTAAAAAACCAAAACCCACGGAGTTCCTGATTTGGTATATCTACTACGTCCAGCATTATGTTCTTTGAACCTTTTGTCTAAATTACTTGTTGAACCAGTATACAAACTGTTTAGTTTTTTGCTGAATAAAATATATACATAATGCATAGCGAAGGACACTCGATCTGAAGCCGTCCTTAACCGAAGGCAACGGATCGGCGAAAGACGAGCGGAGAGAGTGGGATTCGAACCCACGGTGACATTGCTGCCACAAAGGTTTTCAAGACCTTCTCCTTAAACCGCTCGGACATCTCTCCATTGCGGAGGAGGTGGGATTCCCTTCGATTTCACTCAGGGTAAACTTCTCATCCCACTAGCTCTTCATTCTTTGACAATCCCAGAACCGAAGTCCTGAGCCTGTCGAAAGGCGGAGGAGGTGGGATTCGAACCCACGCGAGCTTATTCAGCTCAGGAATTTAGCAAACTCCCGCAATGGACCTACTATGCGACTCCTCCTCGAATCACAGTTTCGTGTTTTCGTCCTCATTCACACTCGGACTTCAACTTTTCACTGGATTCTCGTCTTCAAAATTCTCCGAATTTTGAGAATTCAGAGACTGAGGTGTATTATAGCATTTTGTGGGTAAAGTTCGTACAATAAACCAATATTTAACTTAATGAAATTTCTTCAAAAAATCTTAGCAACCTTAGAAAAGAATGAGTTATATTTTGTGGTTTTTGTAACCGGAGCTTGTGTTTTAATAATTGAGATAGCGGCTGTTCGGATACTTTCTCCTTATTTTGGAAACACGATTTACACTTTTTCAAGTATTATTACGACAATCCTTCTAGCACTTAGTCTTGGTTACTTCCTTGGCGGAAGGCTGGCTGACAAGAGCCCATCAAAGCTTCTTTTTTATCAGTTAATTTTTGCAAGCTCAATTGGAGTCTTTTTGCTTCTTATATTAAGCTATTTGGTTTTGCCTTCTGTTGCTTATTATTTCTCGATAATCTCAGGGCCTCTTATTACAGCAGTTCTTCTTTTTTTGTTTCCCAGTTTCATTCTTGGCATGCTCTCGCCATTTGTTATAAAGCTAGAAAAAGATAATTACAAAAAAGAAGGCGTTGGAAAAATATCAGGAAATGTTTTTTTCGCATCCACTCTTGGAAGTATAGCGGGAAGCCTTTTGGCAGGATTTGTACTTATTCCAAGATTTGGCGTAGACCAGATAATCTTAGGGGTAGGTATTGCCCTTCTTTTTATTGGAATTTTGGGAACAGTATCATCTGGCGCACAAAAACATAAATTAAAAATTCTAATTATCGCAGCGATTTTCGCATCTGTTGCGGCAGGACTTTTTATTAAACAGCAAAAAATAATTTCTGAGAACAGTGTTTTTGTAAAAGACGGCGTTTATGAAAAAATCATTATTTATGATGCTAATTTGGGTGGAAAACCAATAAGGGTAATGCTTCTTGACAGAAGTTATTCAGGAGCAATGTATTTAGATTCAGACGATCTGGTGCAGACACAATCAAAATATTACGAGCTTTATAAAATTTTTAAACCTAAAATTTCCGAAGCCTTAGTTATTGGAGGAGCAACTTATTCGATTCCAAAAGCGCTGATTTCGGAAAGTCCGGATATCAAGGTGGATGTTGTAGAAATTGAACCTGAAGGATATGAGATTGCCAAAAAATATTTTAGAGTACCTGAAAATCCTAGGCTTACTAATTACACAGCTGACGGACGAAGATTCTTACACGATACAGATAAGAAATATGATTTAATTTTTGGGGACGCATATTATTCCTATTACAATATTCCAGCTCACCTGACCACTAAAGAATTTTTTGAACTTGCTAGGGGCAGACTTACAAGCGAGGGGGTGTTTATTGGTAATTTCATAGGAGTTTTAGATAGGAATCCTCCCACGCTTCTTTTTTCCCAGATAAAAACTTTTAGGCAGGTTTTCCCAAACAGCTATTTTTTTGCAGTTGAAAATCCAAAATCAAGTGAGGTACAAAATTTTATTTTTGTCGGAGTAGCGGGAGAGGGGAAAATTGATTTTGAAAGTGATGAGGTAAAGCTTAGCAATAATGATTTATTTCAAAAATTGGAAAGTAAACTAATTGATGTTTCCTCAATTAACCTTGAAAAATACCAAATTCTTACTGACAATTTTTCGCCCGTTGAATACTTAACAGCTGAAGTTTACCAAAGCATTAATTAGGCTTCATACTCGTAAACTTTTCCCCGCTCGTGTTCAAATGAGACCATTTCAGTCTCGCTCATTTTTTCAAAATAACGTCTTATTGGCCGAAGTGAATTTCCTGAAGCGCAGATAAATATAACATCCTTCTGCCAGACATTTTGAATGAGCTCTTTTAAAAACTCCGAGACTCTTTCTTCGACCTGTTTTAAACTCTCACCGCCCGGAGGAGAGGTTTCATAAGACCTATGCCATTTTGGATATTCTTTTGGATAAAGCTGGGCAATTCTATCTTTATTTTTTCCTGTCAGCTCTCCATAATCGCGCTCGCGAATTCTAGGATCTGCAACAACCAATTCCGTGCCTTCGTGAGGTTCAAGAACAATTTCAAGCGTTTTCTTGCACCTTTTATTTGTTGCAGTATATGCTTTGGTTACTTTTTCGTTTTTGAGAAGGTCTCTTATTTTTTCAGCTTCTTCAATTCCTGAAGGTGTCAAATCAGGATCTCTTTTACCGGAAAATATATGATTTACATTATCAATTGTTTGGGCGTGTCTGAATACAAATAATTTTGCCATGGTATATTAGGGAATAGGAGGTAGGTTGTAGGGTGTAGTTTTTTCAAACTAAACGCTATACGCTATCCCCTATACGCTAGTTATGGGTTTACTTGATTTTATTTTCCCAAAATATTGTGTTAATTGCAAAAGAGTGGGGGATTATCTTTGTCCGAATTGCTTCTCTTATCTCTCTTTTGACACCAAAAATATTTGTTTAATTTGCGGGAAACCCTCTTACAACGGGTTAACACATCCTAAGTGTCGGGGAAAGTATCGGATTGACGGCGCATTCACAGGGGTTGTCTTTAATCCTGTTTCAAAAAAACTAATTTATCAGCTCAAATACAAGCCCTATTTAAAAGATCTGGGAGACTTTATGACAGATTTATTGTATGAATCTTTAATCCAAAACGAAGAGTTTGTTAGGGTCACAAGAAGCAGATATGTTTTTGTGCCAATTCCACTATCTGACAAGCGCTTTAAAAAAAGAGGATACAATCAGGCGGAAATAATAGCTGTAAATTTATCAAAAAAGTTTGGATTTTTGGTGGTAAACGGACTAGAAAGAATACGTGAAACAAAATCTCAAGTTGGTTTAAATAAAGAAGAAAGAAAAGAAAATATTGCGGGTGCGTTTAGGCTGAAAGAGCAGTTTAAATATCATATAAAGAACAAAAATGTAATTATTGTTGACGATGTTCTGACAACAGGAGCAACTCTTTATGAAGCGGGTAAAATTTTTAAAAAAGGAGGAGTAATACAAGTTTTTGGAGTCGCCTTTGCCAGGGAGCAATAATTAAATGAGATGTTTATTTCTAAATGCAAAACCCGAACTACTCTTAAGATATTTTTCGAATTTTAATGCTTTACTTTTCGATAAAAATACAGCGTAGAATACCAACTTTACTGGCCTGAAATTTCTAGTTGGTTCGATTGAGCCCTCATTGTGGGATTGAATTCTTGATTTTAAGTCGGTGGAAAAACCGTGATAGAAAGACCTATTTTTTAATTAGAGAATATATACGCAGTACATAAAGAAATTGTACCACTTCGCCTAGGCTTCGCGGTACACACTTCGCTTTTTGGCAAACAAAAATGGCAGACCTTTTGTGTGGCCTGCCACGCGTAGCTCTTTACTAAATTATAAAGAGCGAAGTGTGGAGATGTCGGGAAGTGATCCCGAGTCCAAGAATGAAATTTAAAAACATCTACAAGCTTAGTTTGTAATTTTTTTAATCGCTTTATTTATTTGAATACAAACATTCATAAATAAAGTTAAGGTTATAAATACAGTAAAGCTCTAACCAATTTCCTTACAGTTTCTTAGGCTAAGTTTATGCTCAGAATATCCCGCCTAAGGAGAATATAATGAACAGATCTAACAAACTTATGCGTATGCGTAAGCAAGTCGATCGCTAGAATTTCTTCCAGCATTTAATTTTTGAATTATGTTTTACGACTATAATTCAGCGTCTGCTTGCAGTTTTTAAAGAACTTTTCCTGTCGATGCAATGCATCCCCTCGTCAAAACTCGATTTTTGCGCTCTGTTTAAGTAAAACTTAAACTCCGCTGTCAATCGGTTTTTCCTCTTTCAAAATTCTTCGAATT
>MFOV01000020.1:0-4846 GCA_001782515.1 Candidatus Levybacteria bacterium RIFCSPLOWO2_01_FULL_39_10
ATCCCGTCCGTGGGGTAAGGGCTCCTGGCTTAAGAAGACCAGTAGTACGAGCAGAACTACTGCTTGACATCTGGATCAGACAGCTAGGAAGCCCTACCCCGCCCGCCTAGACTCGCTTCGGCGAGGCTGGCCAAAACCCTCTCAAAAGGAGGTGCCTAGAAATACAGGGGAGGTGCTTATGCACCGACAACGCTTAGCGCTAGCGGCAGTGATCGCTGCTCTCGTAATCGGCCTTGCGCCGACGGCGACGTCTGCAAATGGTCCGATTCCCGGATGCCCCCCAGCAACCCATGTATCCCCTATTTTGGGGCCATGGGACAATGGAGATTGGTACTTCCCGCGATGGTCTGATCGAGATATCAAGCCTCTTAGGCTTGCGATCGTCCATTCATGGTACAACCTGAATGCTGAGGGCATCTTCAATCATCCGCTAAATCCCGGACAACCGTCCTGGGGCCAAATGGAGATCAAGACTAAGATCTCACCACGCATCCTGCGTTATCTTGGTGGCACCAAGGCACGTATGATCGCCATGGGGGGCGAAGTCTGGATCTACGAGAACAGCTCGGCATGCAGGCATAACCTGCGTTACGAGTTCAAAAATGGCGATCTCCCAATCGTCAGACTAAGTGTTTTCTTAGACCTCGGACTGGTCAAGGTCTACTAGCTTATCCCTATGGGACGGGCTCTGGCTGACTGGCCAACAGGGTTCCCTCCTCCCCTAGCGGAAAGGCAGTTACCCTGTCCCTTTTCTCTGCGGTCAAAGCAGACCTTCGTCGGCCTAAAAAGCTGAAGACAAGTCTGCCTAGATTGGTCAGAACCCGCATGGAGATTTGCCCATGTAACTTTACGTAAGTAAAGAAAACGAGAGCCATAAACTCTCTGCAAATACTTCACTAAGTCTTCTTGACCCGCGTGTCGATTTTCCTGTTACCTTAGATCCTGCGAAGGAAGCTCCGTCAGTCTCTCAGCCGAAATTAAGCGGTTGAACAGAAGGGCAAAAGCCTAATTACGCAGTAGCGGAGCGGGGACCAACGTTTGGTTTGTCTCAAGACCACAAGTCTTGAAACAATCTAGTCTCACCAGAGACTCCAAACGCCCCGCTCCATTTCCAAGATATTAATCCATTCGACTTTGCTCAGGATTGATGTTTTAGAAATGTTAAAAGCTAAACGTATTTTTCGAGAGAGTCGCAATAAGCGACGAGTCGAGAAATAATTGTTCTTGCATAAACTCGAACAGTAAAAAATTTAATCAATTATATTTAATAAATAATATATGAAACGAAGTTTCAAAAAACCTTTAGTATCGGTAATTTTGCCAGTCTATAATCAAGATGCTTATATAGAAAAAGCCATCTCTTCTGTCATGGATCAGACTTTCCAGGATTTTGAGCTGATCATAGTTGATGATGCATCAACTGATAGAACTTTGGGCATTTTAAGACGCTTTGCCGCTCGCTTCCCTAAGAAAATAAAATTGGTCGAGCTAAAACAAAATCTTGGTGCAGGCGGAGACATCTGTGCAAACAAAGCATTAGGTCATTCCCGCGGAAAATATATTGCCAGAATGGATGCTGATGACATCTCGTTTCCCACTCGCCTTGAAAAACAGGTGAGGTATCTGGAAAACCACCCTGATGTTTTTCTTGTAGGATCAAATGCATACGTTATTGACAGGGACGGGTTTGTGATCGGCGAAAAGAGAGAGCCGTCAAAATCAGATGAAATTTATAATGCATATTTTGGATTTCATCCGCTTATCCATCCGACCTGTATGTTCAGAAGAAAATTAAAAGACGGCACCAATTTTAAGTATCAGATTATATACTCTGCTAACAACGACTATTACACTTTTTTCAAACTAGTTTGCCAGGGTTACAAATTTGTGAATTTAAAGGAAAAACTTATCAAATACAGAATTCACGGACAAAACGCAACTTTTGTTGATATGAGAGAAAAGTTCATGAATTCTTTAAAAATCAGAAATGCCATGGTGGCAAACTATGGGTATATTCCTTCTCCAAAAGCTATTGTAATGATTGCTATGCAAACTTTAGTTGTTTACATGTTACCGCAAAAATTCCTTCTGGGAATTTATTTTCTGGCAAAAGGGATTATAAGATTTGAGGAACTCATCCCAACTATATCCATATCTCAAAAAATTCCCGCTCTTAAAAGAGCTTTTAGTATCTAAGTAGTTTTACTACAATGGATATATGCGAATTAAAAATTTCACAAAACCCGTCTTCCTCTTTCCTCTTCTTTTAATATTAGTCGAGCTTATACTTTTCGCAGCAAATTATAAGCCCGGAACTTATCTCATCGGATGGGATAATATAATGCCGGAATTTAATTTCTCGGCAAACTTTGAGCGATCGATCAATTCGGTCTGGCAGGAATATAGAGGACTTGGGGTTTTGGACGGGCTCGCACATAGCGCCAATTTCTTCCACACTATTTATTTATTTTTGCTTTCAATTTTTCTTCCCGAATCACTTCTTAGGTACATATATATTCATTTAACTCATATAGTAGGGGGCATTTCATTTTTCTTTTTGGCAAGAAAGTTGACCAAAAATAACGGAGTTTCCTTCATTGGTGCACTATTCTATATGTTAAATATTGGGGTAGTACAGATGTACTTTGCGCCTTTGGAGGTTTTTGCAACTCACTTTGCAGCCCTTCCTCTTCTTGCCCTTCTTGCAACAAACGCTCTTGAAAAAACAAATGCAAAAAATATTTTGATTCTGTTTTTGGCAAGTCTTTTTCTCTCCCAGCAGGGATTTGTACCGACTGTCTTTATTGCATTCGGGATACTTCTTGGATTTATTTTACTTATAAACATAATAAAAACTAGGAGGCTTAAACCTGCCATTGTTGTTTTTTCAGTGGTTTTATTTGCAAATATTTATTGGGCTCTCCCCTATTCTTATAGTGCGTTAAATACCGCTCAGGACATTGCTGGATCCCGAATCAACCAATTCTCATCCGAGGAAATATTTTTCAGAAATAAAACTTTCGGAAATTTAGGAAGCGTCCTGTCACTTAAAGGATTTATGATCGACTCAATTGAACTTGATCCAGATAACTTCAGAAACACCTACTTTATGGATGGCTGGCGGAGCTTAACCGAGGGCATTTTCTATCAAGCAGTATATCTTGTATTTCTTGCTCTTATGATTTTGGGAGCAGTAATGGTTATTTACAAAAAAAGACTTGACTTCCTCCCCTATCTTCTGACATTTATAGTCGGCTTTATTTTTCTTGCAAATGACGCACCGCTTTTGGGGCAAATTAATGATTTTACAAGAAACACATTTCCTCTGATTGGTGAAGCGTTCAGGTTTCCTTTCACCAAGTTTATGACTTTATTTGCTTTTTGTTTTTCACTTCTTCTGACACTTGGTCTTTATTATTTTTTAAGATTTAGGTGGTTTGAAAAAATCGGGAGCGGTATGCTGGCACTTATTTTTATATGGCTTTTATTTATTTCCTATCCTGCATTTCTGGGAAACTTTACTTCTCCTTACTTAAAACTTAATATTCCAAACGACTATTTTGAACTGTTTGATTATATGAAGGAAAAAAATATTGAGGAACGAGTGGCTCTTTTTCCGGTGCAAACTTTCTGGAACTGGCAGTATAGAAGCTGGGGGCACAGGGGCTCCGGCTTTATCTGGTACGGCATGGCCCAGCCAATTTTTGAGCGCGCTTTTGATCCTTGGAGTCCGTATAATGAACAGTTCTATAATGAAATTTCATATGCTGTAGGCAGTCAGGACGAGGTATTATTTGATCAGCTGATCAGAAAATATGATCTATCATATATAGTGCTGGATCAGTACATTTTAAACTCTTTATCCCAAAAAGAAATAAATTATGAAAGTTTAAAAAGTTTTTTGGAACGGTCCCCCTCGGTTGAAATTGAAAATACATTTGGAAAAGTGATTCTTTACAAAACGAATTTAAAAAACGACTGGGTTTATTCCTTAGATCGAAATTCCACAAAAAAAGTTTTTTCAAACTATTCTTTTGAAAATCTTGATTCAATTTATCCCCTGACTGACAATTATGTTAAGGGTGAGGCCGATCCCTCTGTTATAAATATTTTCCCGTCTCTTTTTTCTCAGAAACTTCAGGAAGATTTAGAATTTAGTGTTACCAACAGTGAAAATCAGTACACGCTTATCCCGAAAGAAATTAAACCGTATGATTTATCAGAATATGTTCTTCGGATTCCCAATCTTTTTGAAACTGAATTTCTAGTTCCAGTCGGTGTCAGTTTTGAAAACGGAGTCCTCGCTCTTCTTCCCATATATCCTGACATCTTCGTAAATGAAGTGAGGGTTGATGTGAAGGCTGATCCTATTATTATTCGGTCTGAAACTTTGTTAGATGCAGATACCATAACTTTTGTTGATACAAGTCAGGAGTTAAACGTAGATGACCCGAATGCCAAAGCGTACATCCTAAATCATGCACTTAATTCTATTAAGCTTACTGATGGTTTTGGAAACACCGAACTTCTGGTTTTTGATTCAAATTTAGTTGACAGGAGATCCTATTTTGCAACTTTGCCTGAGGGGAAAATTGAAGACTTGTCAATAACTATCCCCAAAACCGAGGCCGGTTTATCAAGCACCGGAATAATTGAGGGAAGACAATATGAAATTAAAAAAAGAAGTAGCGGTCCTTTTGCAAAACCTTTTTCACGTCTCTCATCAACTGAAGGTCTGGGATATGTTGATCTTTTGGCGCGCGACGGATCGGTAGAGGTTACTTTTTACCTGCCAGAATTGTATCACGCAGGAAGTTATATAGTGCTTACAGATGTTGAATATAAA
>MFOV01000020.1:4913-5291 GCA_001782515.1 Candidatus Levybacteria bacterium RIFCSPLOWO2_01_FULL_39_10
TCCCAAAACAAACAATTTTTTCAAAGGATACGGATTTCACTTCATTGTGAAATCCGTTGGAAAAGAATTGTCCGAGTCTTCACTTGAGGGAGTTGAGGTGCATCCTTTCCCTGCAAAGTTTGTAAGATCTTTGCAATTTATTGACCGCACTACTTATGAAAGGCCGTTTAATCTTAATCCAAAGCTTCCGGTTGAAAACGAAAGAGTGCGAAACTCGCTTTATACTGCGGAGGCAAAACCTGATTCTATTCTGGTTTTGTCCCAATCATATGATGACGGCTGGCGAGCATATGCTGTAAAATGTCAAATGTCAAATGTCAAATGTCAAATTCTTGCCCACACCTTTCCTTTCTTTTTTGGAAACGAACTTGAGAATCA
>MFOV01000020.1:5323-8307 GCA_001782515.1 Candidatus Levybacteria bacterium RIFCSPLOWO2_01_FULL_39_10
CAGCAAGGAGCCAGCAGCTATAATTATTGTCTATCTCCCCTCCTTTATCCAATACCACGCCTGGATTATTACCTTGGGTTCATTGATGGTGATCTCCGTTATTTATCTAAAACATAAACATAAAAAAAAACATAAAACCACCCACTAGCCTTCCAGGGAGAGACCCTGGAAGGCTAAGCTATTGGGTTTGACAGGGCTCTCCTGTTTTGCTACCATTAAATCCTCGATTCAAAATGAATAAGCAAACTTCTGTCATGTAGCACACTGCTTCCCCTGCCCCATTATGAATAAAAAAGACCAAAACATGCCCTTAGTCTCCGTGGTTTTGCCCGTTTATAAGTCGGAAAACCACCTGATCGATTCTTTAATTAGTATTTCAAATCAGACGTATCAAAATCTGGAAATTGTTGCAGTTGTTGATTATTTGGGCGACAACTGCCTTAAAATTCTCAGAAGGTATAAGAGGGCTGATGCAAGATTCAGAATATATAAAAATGTCCAGCGGTATGGGCTGGGACGGACTCTTAACAAAGCCCTAAGGCACGCAAAAGGCGAATATATTGCGTTTTCAGACTCTGAAGGACTTTCATCAAAGTATAGAATTGCAAAACAGGTAAAATTCCTCATGGGAAGTCCTAAAATTGCCGCAGTTGGCTCCCAATCTACTTTTATTTCAAACCGTATTAAGCGCCTGGGCAAGTCCTCCTATCCCACCACACATGAGGAGATCTATAAGGGTCTTATGAGCGGAGCCTCATTTAAGTTTGAATCAGCACTCGTTGCCAGAGACAGACTGCCTAAGGATATATTGTATTTTAAAACTGATACTCGGTATCCTTATCTATATATTGACGTATTTACAAAAATCGGAAAATACGCTCAACTTGCAAACCTAAATGAAACTCTAGTCAAATCAAGAATAATTGAAAGAGAAAATAAAAATTATATAAACATTGAAAAAAAGCTCTCATTTATTAAGGTGCTTTTTGAATCAACCACAATTCATGATTACAAACCATCGTTCCGCTCGCTCCTCTCGCCGATTATAAATTTCAAATAATAAATTATATCTCAAATCTGTAATGCCTTTATTTTTTAGATTTTATTTTTAATCTTTAATTTATCAACTAGTTATCCCCATTTTTTCTCAAAAAATTATTATCCTGTCCTGTCAATCCAAACATACCACTATTTACTACAGGTCTATGAATTTTTAGCTTTGTTTTATGCTATAGGTTTGACTTACTTGACAAGCTGTGATAAAATCTCATTAAGATATGAAATTTTCCCTAACATCTGTTTTTAAAAGAAAGCCAAAAAAACTAATAAAAGATTATAAGCAGGAGATTCTAAATAGAGAAGGCGCCAAACAATTTAAAAAAATGATTGATCGGGGAATTGAACTGCCTGTAGTACCTTTATAATCCGCCTTTGGGCGGAAAAAAAGAGCATCGCTTTCGTTACTCAGATGATAAGTACAGGTACGAAAAGCAATGCTCTTCAGAAAAAGATAGTTAGTTTTTCAGGCAGGAATAAAACTAACTACCTAGCTAAATGTGTATCAAAGAATATCACAGTTGTCAAGGAAAATGACTGTAGCTAAAAACTTAAGTTTATCTTGATAGGACTGGGTAAATCACAAACTATCGGATAGTGTTTTCGGGAAAACAGGGACACTAAAGGTAGAGAATTTTTGATCTTTGAAACTTTATAGGCTGAAATGGGATACGCTCGCCCGCCAAGGAATTGCACTTTGAGCCGCGCTACGAACAGTAGGCCTGCCCGCAAAGCATGCTTGCATTGCAGGCGGGTAAGGCGAAAAGTAAAATCCGGCGGGGGTATAGCATATTTGGTCCCAGCACATTTTAATTGTAGGCTGAAATAGGATACGGGCATAGGGCAGGTGCTCGTATCCTTTTGAGCTTATAATTTTAAACGAAAATAAGCAGGGGTAAATGCTCGTATCCTTTTTCAACCTATAAGGAATTTTTTATAGGCGATATCATTTCTTTAAAATCCCACCATTGCTAAATCACGCTTAGGTGGGATTTTTTTAGTCCTCCGGACCAGAGGTCCTCCGGGTCGGCGGTTTCTTTACTTATATTGATGTATAGATAAGATTGTTTTATCATTGATTTAAATAGTGAAAAAGACAGCTGCCCTACTCTTACTTGTTTCTGCCATACTTTTTTTATTTTATACGTCCGTCTCTCAAGCTTTAAACTTTTCAAACGCTTATCTCAGGCTTGACAGAACCAAAGCAAATACAGCTCTTTCAGGACTTGTCTGCGCCAAACCTTCCTCCGCAGGAGCAGGAACTGAGGCAAAAGTAGCTGTCACGTTTCCGTCAGATTTTACAATTAGCGATACAGCCTCTAACTGGACAACGTCAACCTCAAATCTTCCATCAGGAACAACCGCTTGGCCCGGAATAGGATCCACTGCTTCCTCCGTATCTTCTCAGACTGTCACTTTTTCAAGCTCAGACCTGACAAGCGGCTCTTCAACTTATTGTTTTAGTTTCACCGCAGCATCATCCACCACCGGTTCTACGGGCCAAAAAACCGGCAGTATTGAAACAAAAACCTCAGGCGACAGTGTAATTGATGAGAGAGAATTTGCTCTCACAATTGTCTCAAACGATCAAGTTACAGTTTCGGGAACTGTTCCCGCAGACCCTGCCGACTTTGAGAATGAGCTGACAATTCTGACAACAGGCACCACTTTCCCTCAGGATACAGAACTTGACTTCAGGATTACATACGGATCAAACCTTTCTTATGCGACATCTTTAACAATAGTTGCCGAGTGGTCGCTGGGAACCATATCGGGTGAAAGTACCCCAACTGTTGACATCTTAGACTACGTGTCAGGATCAGCAACTGATGCTTATGGCTCTACATCGCCTGTTATTGATACTGTCAATAGAACTATCACATGGGAGATATCTTCATTTCCCGCAAATACAACCGGTGAAACAGTTG
>MFOV01000021.1 GCA_001782515.1 Candidatus Levybacteria bacterium RIFCSPLOWO2_01_FULL_39_10
AATGTTGCAGCAGGTGCAATATATCCAAGACTTGCATCTACCCTTGATTTCCTTCTAGGTTCTACTGCAACCTCAACTGCCGAGTTTGCAGTAACAGGTATTAATGACGGAACACCAACAGCAACAATATCAGCAACATTGGGTGGAGGAGCAGGTAATGGTCTCTCACTAACAGGAAGTAGCGCAACAATCCAATCATTAAGGAACAATACATTAACTCTCGGTGGTTCAACCACCGGGATTATTCTCTTGAATGAAAATATATCATTTGGAGGAAATATCATACCTGCTGCTGACTCGACATACGACATCGGTACAAGCACCGTGCGACCAGCGACCATCTACGCTGACAGTATAAATGTAGGTGGCACTGTCTATGCGGAATACATCCAAGATATCGGCAGCAACAATGAAATCACCCTTGTCGTCGGTGGTAGCGATAGGTGGGTTTTCACAGATACAGGTCAATTGCTTCCGTCAGCTGACTCGGTGTATGACATTGGAAGCAACATAACAAGGCCGGCGAATATCTATTCCGATGCACTAAATATCAACGCAGCCTTTACTGCTAACAGTTCTACAGGTACATCATCAGATTGTCTCAAGGGTGGAGCAACAGCCGCTTGGGGATCATGCGCAGCTGGAGCAGGATCTAACTGGACTGTAGCTTCAGGTACCATAAGGCCAAACCAAGCATCAGTCCTTGATCTTCTCATAGGAGGAGATTCAACAGCCTCAGCAGACTTTGCAGTTACTGGGATAAATGATGGAGCGGCAAAGTTAACGCTAAACACTTCACTTCTAAATTCTACATCTTCTGGGACTCTAGATGTAAATAATAGTATTGGTTATTACGAAGACTGGGATCAAGATAATAATGATTCGCTTGGATCTACTTGGACAGAAAGAGTAAGCGGTGCAACAGATTTTGATATTGTAAATGGTAAAGCTAGGACAGTTGGACTTAGTACATTAACTGAGGCGGAAACTGCATATACATCAGAGGGAATAGTAAGCGCTGATTATGATGTTGTTGCTACGGTTACTTATGAAGGTGCCAGTGATGGTTGGGTTGGGGTTGTAGGAAGAAGGGCTAATTTTGGTACAGCTGATTCAGATGGATATTTTGTATTGATGGACAGAAGTCAGAATATGATCCGTCTATATGAGAAAGTTAGCGGAGCATGGAATTTACTTGGATCTTACACTTCTCTTGACAGTACTTCTAAATGGGGTCAAACTGGTCAATCACATGTATTGAGATTATCAATGAGAGGCTCAACGATCGAAGCATATTTTGATGGATATAAATTTGCATCAGTTACAGATGTTAGTTTTTCAGCTGCAGGATCAGCAGGATTATCTCTTGGTACTGGAAACCAAGGTGATACAGGGCATACATGGGATGACTTTAGGATTATTCCTGCTGAAGCAGATGATACTATTCAAATAAATTCAGGTGCACTTACTCTTACAAAAGAAGGTTACCTTGGTCTTGGAAAATCAACTCCAACTGTAGCACTAGATGTAGTCGGAAACGCATCGATTTCAGGCTCATTTACTCTAGGCATATCAAACAGCACTATTCAAACATTAAGTAATCAAACCCTAACTCTTGGAGGAGATACAACAGGAAATATTAATATATCTGAAGCAGTAATCAATCTTACAGACTCAGCTTTTACCACAGAAGACAATTCTGTTCTTTACACAGGAGCAGGAGGGAAGATACTTGCAGCAACAACAACTTCAACCGATCTTTGTTTACTATCAAATGGAACAAATGCAGCACCTGCCTGGGAAACTTGTCCTTCGGGAGCATCCAACTGGACAGTTAATGCAGGCACAATAAGGCCAAACTATGCATCAGTCCTTGATCTTCTCATTGGAGGAAACGCAACTGCAAGTGCAAAAACACAGATATTTGCTGACACGGGGACAATCAAGCAAAGACCGGGAAATCCTAAATATGTCGGCGGAGCAGATGGTGCAGGTTACACCAATTCCGGTGCAAGTTGGGCCGAAATTGGGGATTTAAATATCTCAGGTGATTATGCCTATACGGTAGCTACTGGAAGTGCTAGTACTTGTTCTCAAACCCCAGGTTCAGCTTTAGGTTGTGAACTTCAAATTTATGATATCTCAGATCCAACTGCACCCGCATATCTAGGCGGTGCAGATGCCTCAGGTTCTACGAATTCTGGATCAGGGAATGAGAGATTTGATTCTATAAAAGTAATTGGTAATTATGCTTATATAGCTCAAGAAGCTGATGCAACAGCTTGCTCTCAAACTGCCGGATCTGCAATTGGTTGTGAGTTTAAGGTATTTAATATCTCAAATCCTTCAGCGCCAATATACGTAGGCGGAGCAGATGCATCAGGTTCTACTAATTCAGGTACAGGAAGCGTGAGATTTACAAATGTTCATATAAATGGAAAATATGCATATCTCAGTCAGGGATCAAGTGCAGGAACGTGTTCTGCTACCCCCGGTAGTGCAATAGGTTGTGAAATGAAAGTCTTTGATATTTCAAATCCTTCAGCACCTAGCTATATAAGCGGTGTTGATGTTACCGGATCTACAAATTCTGGTAGTGGAGGTGCAGGTGAAGAGAATTGGGAAGTAGAAATATACGGCAAATATGCTGTAACAATTTGGGATAACAACATAACAGCTTGTTCCCAGACAGCCGGATCTGCAATAGGTTGTGAGCTAAAAGTCTTTGATATCTCGAATCCATCATACCCAAGATATCTGGGCGGAGCAGATTCAGGAGGATCTACCAATTCAGGTACACAGGGAGGATCTAATGAAGCATTTTATGTCCTTGAAATTAGCTCAAATAAAGCTTATGCAGGAATGAATAGCGGCAATACATGGGCTTGTTCCGGTACTGCAAGCAATACAAATGGTTGCGAAATTAAGATATTTGATCTAACAGATCCATCTGCTCCTACTTACATAGCTGGAGTAGATAATAGTGGATCTACAAATTCAGGTGGTGGTGACACTCAATGGTCAGCGGGAATGGAGGTTGTAGGTAATTATCTTTATATTGGTTACGATGACGGAGATACAAGTACCTGTTCTTCTACTGCAGGTTCTGCACTTGGATGTGAACTACAAGTCATTGACATATCTGATCCATCAACACCAACTTATCTTGGAGGTGCAGATGCAACAGGTTCTACTAATTCCGGAGCTGGAAATTTAGGTTTCAATAATTTTGTTATCAATGGAAGGTATGCTTATGTAACATCAGGTGTAAGCAATACCGAATGTTCCCAGACAATTGGTTCAGCAATAGGATGCGAGCTGAAAGTATTTGATATCTCAGGAGCTGATGTATCAAGTCTTCTGGCAGGGAGCGCAGGGATTGGAAATCTATCAGTCTCACAAAATGCAATCTTTGATAAAGACATAATAGTAAATGGAGGACTAAGTATAGGAGTAGGAGGGATATTCTCCGGGGGTCCCTTATCTATATATAGTACCGAATCCGCCCAACTAAATCTTAACGGAAGGACAGTAGGACAGGCTCTTGCAATATTTAATGAAATAGGTAATCAGGACATCTTCACAGCCTCAGCTTCAGGAACAATGAGGTTTTCAATCACTAACGCCGGTGGTCTTAGACTTGGACCAACAGAGAACGAAGGGACAAGTGGAGAATGTCTTAGATCTCTGGGAGCAGGAAATGCTGTTGAATGGAATTCCTGTGCTGCTGGAGCAGGATCTAACTGGACTATAAATGCCGGAACAATTAGACCCAATCAAGCTTCGGTTCTTGATCTTTTGATCGGAGGAACAGGTTCCACCACTTCAGCTAAATTTGCAGTAATCGGTGTAAACGGAGCAACAGCGCCGGTTGCTTCCCTTTCCGCGGCCACAGATTCAGGTGGAACAGGAAACGGTATAGTACTCTCTGCAGATGGAAGTATTCAATCCCTTAGGAACAATACCTTAGCTCTCGGAGGAAACACAACAGGTAACATTACTCTTACTCCATTCGGTGCAGGAGGACTAATCAATGTACTCACTGGAAACCTTAAAGTAGGAAACGGTACTCCCACTGTTTCCCTTGACGGAGAAGATGCATACATAGAAGGAACACTTGAAGTAGATGGAGTAATCTATGCTCAGGGTAACTCTATTCAATCCTCTACAGCTGAGGCTCTATCCCTCTCAGCAGATGATGTTTCAGTTGTAGGATGTCTTAATGTAGGGAGTGCAACAGAATGTACAACTCAGGGACGACTTCAGCTTTTAGGAGGATTGAGCCCGGATATTACAACATCAACTACAAACTCAAATCTGACAGTCTCAGCTAATGGTACAGGGGATGTGGTGGTATCGGGAGATGCGGATACAAATCTTCAGGTTACTTTTGGAGTTGCACCGGGAGTAGATATGGCAGCAATTACCAATACGGGATTTGGCACCTCAACAGATACTGTTGATGGAGTTTCAATTGACTTCACAAATGCGGGCTCAGGCGCCATAACCAATGCAGGACTTCATGTCCTTGTAACATCCAACAATACAAATGCCTCATCGAATCTATACGGAATTGAAATAGAAGATTTATCAAGCGGTGGAGAGAATGCAAATGAGATTGCCCTAAGAATAGGTATAGGCTGGGATCAGGGAATAGTAATTGAGTCCGGAGGATCAACAAACCAAGGTCTTGTTTACTCAGGAGCAGGAAGGCCGACAAAGACTATTACTCTCTCACCTGAATATGCCGGAGCTGTGCTTACCGCTTCAAACTCAGCGACAACAAATGGAAGCATGACGTCGGACGCGTCCCATTCAGCTGAATTCAGAACATACTATCAGTGGGCTTCAACACAAACCCAAATACAAGATTATACAGTGGCTGTTCGGGTTAAACTTCCCAAAGATTTTGATTCATGGGCTACGGGCACCACTATGCAAATTAATTATCAAAACGCATCAGCTGTTTCGGCAACAAATGCTTTGGATGTTTATATTTACAATCCCGGAGATAGCGCCTCACTTCCTGTTTATTTCTCAACAGGAAACGT
>MFOV01000022.1:0-770 GCA_001782515.1 Candidatus Levybacteria bacterium RIFCSPLOWO2_01_FULL_39_10
AAAGATACAGGTAACTGTAATGCTTTTGATACTAAAAATTCTTAACAAGGTCCCAAAAATATGCCGATACTCCAATTCAAAGGAAAAACTTTTGTCCAAAATCACCACTTAGCCGTCCCATACCACCAACTCATCCCCAAGCCCGATAAAAGCATGGCCGATAAAGTTAGCCTGAATGACAATCTGATCATTCATGGTGATAATCTCTTGGCTCTCAAGTCCCTACTTCCAACTTATGCGGGAAAGGTCAAATGTATTTACATCGACCCGCCATACAACACTGGTAATGAAGGTTGGGTTTACAACGACAAGGTAAACGGGCCGATTATCAAAGAATGGATCGGGCAAGTGGTTGGTAAGGAAGGTGAAGATTTGGTTAGGCATGACAAATGGCTTTGTATGATGGCTCCCCGGATTAAATTGTTAAGAGAACTTCTTCGTTCAGATGGTGTTATTTTTATGAGTATTGGGGAGGAGGAGCTTGCAAGTCTGAAAAGTCTGAGTGATGAGGTTTTTGGGGAAGAGAATTTTATCTCCATAGTTACCAGAATAGCCAAGACTGCTTCCAATAAAGGAACTTATTTTGCCCCATCTGCAGATTTCTTAGTTGTTTATGCAAAGAATAAGGTCTTCTTACCATCTTTTCAGGGTGAAGTTGATACGAGTTTGTACAAAAAGTCTGACGAAAAAGGTCAATTTCGTGATGATGTGGCGTTATACCAATCGGCTTTAGATTCTAGGCCAAATCAGAGATATTACATCGAATGTCC
>MFOV01000022.1:784-4641 GCA_001782515.1 Candidatus Levybacteria bacterium RIFCSPLOWO2_01_FULL_39_10
AACATCTCCACTACTAGATGAAGATGAGAATAAGGCAAAATATAATATTTATACAAAAAGTTATTTGACCGAAAGGAAAAAATCTGGAACTCAACCCCGAAACTTTTTAACAGATTTTATCAATAGAAAAAGTGCAGATTTTTTGAAAACTATTGGCGTCAAATTCGATTATGGGAAACCAGTAGAACTAGTCTCTTATCTTCTGTCCATTTGTGGAGTGGAAAGTGGTGATATAGTTTTGGATTCATTTGCTGGATCTGGCACGACCGCTCAAGCGGTTTTGGAGTTAAACAAAGAGGATGGTGGGAACCGCAAGTTTATATTGGTTGAGATGGAGGATTACGCTGACACCATCACGGCTGAGAGGGTCCGACGGGTTATCAAAGGCGTACCAAAGGCCAAGAATGAGTTAGTGCAGAAGGGTTTGGGTGGATCGTTTAGCTTTTTTGAACTAGGCGATGCGATTGAGATGGAGAGTTTGCTTTCTGGTGAAGATTTACCTGGCTATGAAGAACTGGCCCGCTACCTCTACTACACGGCCACCGGTGACGAATTTGTACCAGACAAGCTCGATGAAGTCTCACACTTTATCGGTTCCAACGATGATTATGATGTGTTTGTGTACTACAAGCCTGATATAGGGTATCTCAAAACTACCGCCTTGACTCTGGATGAGGCTAGAGCCTTACGAGAAAAGGCAGGGTCGAAACCTTTGCTGGTATTCGCCCCGACTAAGTATGTCGAACAACAAACACTTGATGAGTTAAAGATCACTTTTTGCCAATTACCATTTGAGATTTATCGGATGAAGAAGTGATATGGAACTTAAAGAGTACCAAAAGCAAGTCTTACAGAGGTTATCAAGTTATTTAACTGCTCTTAATCAGTTCAAAGATAAATATGATAAGGCTCTTGAGGCCGACCCAGAACTAGCAGAGGGCTATCACTTTCCTGAAAAAGCGTGGGCTGAGATAGGCCTTAGTGGGTATAACCAATTTAAGAATGGTTTGGGTGAACCTTTACCCAACTTGTTTTTCAAAGTCCCGACCGGTGGAGGTAAAACTATACTGGCCTGTCATTCAATTGATTTAATCAACAAGGTTTATCTCAAGAAACAAAATGGCATGGTGTTGTGGATCGTACCGACCAGTCAGATTTACAACCAGACACTTGAGGCTTTGCAGGATCGCAATCACCCCTACCGACAACTTCTGGATATATCTAGTGGCGGTAAAACTTTAATTCTCGAAAAGCTCGATATATTTAACCCGCAAGATGTTGATGAGAATTTGTGTGTGATGATATTGATGCTTCCCTCAGCTTCCCGCCAATCCAAAGAGACACTCAAAGTCTTCAAAGATAATAGTGGTTATACTAGTTTTTTCCCAGTCGAGGACGACTACAAAGGTCAGTGCGAACTGTTAGACAGGATACCTAATCTCGATACCTTTGGTAGTGAGGGCGAGATTTTCGGTAGATTGCCAAAAACTTCGATGGGGAATGTGTTGAGATTGTTAAGACCAATCATCATTATCGATGAAGGCCACAAGGCATATTCAAAAACCGCTCGGGACACGGTTTACAACTTTAACCCCTCTTTCATGCTTGAGTTGTCAGCGACCCCACCCGAGTCGGTAAATGAACTGGTACAAATAACAGGTAAACAACTAAATGACGAGCAGATGATCAAACTCGATATTTACTTAACCAACAAGGCGACCTCAGGTTGGAAAGATACGATCAGCGAGGCCAAGGCGTTTCGAGACGACTTGGAAACAAAGGCCAAAGACTACGAGCAAAATACCAGTAAATACATTCGCCCGATTATGTTGGTCCAAGTTGAAAGAACCGGCAAGGACCAAAGAGACGGGGTAAACATTCACTCCGAAGATGTGCGAGAGTTCCTGATCAAACAATGTGCGGTTCCAGTTGATCACATTGCCGTCAAGACAAGTGATACCGATGAGATTGAAAATATCGATCTTTTGAGCGGTGGTTGCCCGGTTCGCTACATCATCACTAAACACGCCTTGCAAGAGGGTTGGGATTGCCCGTTTGCCTATGTTCTGGCTACCCTGACTCATTCACAATCTGAAACATCGATGACTCAGCTAATTGGTCGGGTGCTACGCCAGCCGTATGCGGTAAAGACAGGCGTTAAAGAACTAGACGAGTGTTATGTTTATACCTGCCAACAAGACACGGCCACCTTGGTCCGGGGTATTAAGAAGAACCTTGAAGGCGAAGGATTAGGGGATATTGCCGGTAGAATGACGATACAAAACGGGGGTGACAATGACTATGGTGCGTTACCAACTAAAACTGCCCACTATCGAGATGAATTTCAAAAGTTTGTGGGTAAAATTTATCTGCCTGTGTTTGCGATAGCTGATGGTAGTAAGTGGCGAGAGGTTAGTTACTTTGCTGATATTTTAAGTAGAGTTGATTGGAATCAAGTTGATCTTTCTGCTTTTGACAATCTCTCACTTCAGGAGAGACAAGATGACGATGTGTTGTTTCAAATCGGTTTCAGGCGGGGTGATTCTATATCTGGTGAAGAAACAGGCCGATTGAGCGTTAAGTCGGACATTGATCACGACTACATTGCCAGACAGCTGATTGATGTGATTCCTAATCCTTGGGTGAGCTTTGACTTAGGGAAAAGGGCGATTGGTAAACTTCTCGGTCGATATGACCAAGAGGTGGTGGCTTATAACTTGGTTTTTGCCATAGAGGAACTAAAGAAACTGTTGTTTTCTCAAAGGGATTTATTGAGCGAGCAAGTTTTTAAGCAATTACTCAAAGATGGGGTGATTCGATTTTTCTTACTCAAGGGCTATTCTGGGGAAAATAACCCATCATTACTTCCAAAAAGTGTCTCGGTTAGAAGTAAAAAGCCCCTATTTAACTACAACTACAATCAACCACTGCAACGGTCTTTGTTTGACTATATACCCGATGAAGATTTGAATGATCTGGAAAAAGAGGTGGCTTTATATTTAGACGGTCAACAACAATTGCTGTGGTGGTACCGGAATATGTCTAAGTCTCAATATCGGATTCAGGGTTGGAAACCTCACCGCATCTACCCCGACTTTATTGCCAGCCGAAAAGCCAAAGATACATACGATAAAGTTTATGTATTGGAGACTAAGGGTGAGCATTTGGAAATGTCCGAAGATAGCACCTACAAGAGAGCCGTCTTAGACCTTTGCAATGAGTTGGTGGTAGATTCCGATGTTATGCAATTTGAGGAGGCTATCAAAGATCCTGAATTTGAGTTTCAGATGATTGATCAATCGAGCTGGAAAAGCCAATTAAATGAGATTTTTAGTAAAGAAGATTATGGAAACTCATAAAACGATTTATACCGACAAGGAACTTCAAGGCATGGCGGCAATCATTGAGAAAGTATTGCTCAGTTTTGGCTTAGTATGTCGGGTAGTTGAAATTGATTATCAGGAAAATGGCTTAATTTTTGCAATGGAACCGATCTTGGGGTGTTCATTGGAGGAAATTGAAAGACATGATAAAGATTTAGCCTTAGCACTCGCATCACCTAATGGACAAGTAAAAATGATTATGCCTATCCCTGGCAGAGCTCTTTTTGGAATTGAGTTACCTTATCCGAAAGGATTTGTACCTAAAAATGCTGATAACTACAAGGTCTTAGAGGTAGACAGGAGCAAACGAGAAAATGCGTCAAGACTGGCTAGGGTATTTTATTGGATTTCTGACACTTCAAAAACACTTGCAACTAAGTTGTAAAATAGACTGGGTAGTAATCGGTAAAAAGGTTTCTAACAAACTCCCGTAATCTACCCCCAGCGGGATGCCTGGTCTACAGACATCCAAAA
>MFOV01000022.1:4654-4809 GCA_001782515.1 Candidatus Levybacteria bacterium RIFCSPLOWO2_01_FULL_39_10
AGGATCTATTAGTGGGTTCAATAAATAGTGAGCCAAAGGAAAGTTTGAAAGTCTCTGATTTGGAAGACTCACTCGCTTGAAGTTAATCCAAAAATACAGAAGTTAGGCATATATTTTCTATATGTTATAGTATGAGATACATTATTCGCAATACT
>MFOV01000023.1:0-281 GCA_001782515.1 Candidatus Levybacteria bacterium RIFCSPLOWO2_01_FULL_39_10
AAGATGTTTTTAAAAAATAGGCTTAAATCTTATTTAACAGGGTGAAGATAGGTATAAACGGTTATGAGGCGGTTGTTCCGCGGTTTGGTTTTGATGAAAAAGCAAATCTGCCGATTCGTGTTGGAAGCAGCGAGTATTGTTATCAGCTTATAAAAAACCTTGCAGAAATAGATAAAAAAAATAATTATTTTATTTATCTTCCTGTTAGTCCAACTTTGGATATGCCCCCATCAAGCGACAATTTAAAATATATTGTTTTTTCCTCAAAAAAACTATGGACG
>MFOV01000023.1:294-15446 GCA_001782515.1 Candidatus Levybacteria bacterium RIFCSPLOWO2_01_FULL_39_10
CAAAAAAACTTACTGAAGATAAAAATAGCCTTGATGTGTTTTTTTCACCAACGCATTATCTTCCAATAACTAACAAAAAATCAGTAATCTCAATACTGGATGTATCATATCTTAAATACCCCAAACTATTTAAAAAGAAAGATCTTTATAAGCTAAAAGTTTGGGGAAGACTGTCAATTAAAAAAGCGGAGAAAATCCTAACAATTAGTCAGGCAAGTAAGAGTGATATAATCAAAGAATACGGAGTTAGGCCTGATAAAGTTGCAGTGGTTTATCCGGGTGTTAAATCCGAAATCCGAAGCTCGAAATCCGAAACAAATACAAAATTCAAAATGCAAAATTTAAAAAATATAGAAAAGTTTGGAATAAAAAACGATTATATTCTCTTTGTTGGAACTCTTCAGCCGAGGAAAAATATAGTTAGGCTAATTGAAGCATTTAGTATGGTCGTTCAGAAGTATTCTTCGAGCGAACGCAGTGAGTCGAGAAATCAGTTCTCGACAAGACAGGTACCAGACGGTAACCTGTCAAGCTCGAACAATAATGGATTACAGCTGGTAATTGTTGGGAAAAAAGGCTGGCAGTATGAAAAGATTTTTTCTGCTCCTGAAAAATTTAATGTTTCAGACAAGGTTTTGTTTATTGAAGATGCATCAGATGAGGATTTACCCGCTCTTTATAAAAATGCAAAGGTTTTTATCCTCCCAAGTCTTTACGAAGGATTTGGGCTACCTATTCTTGAAGCAATGCAAAATAGGTGTCCTGTAATAGCAAGTAATGTTTCTTCTCTTCCCGAGGCAGGGGGAGATGCAGCTTTATATGTAGATCCCAATGACACAGATGATATAAAAGAAAAAATGGAAAAATTACTCGAAGACGAAAATCTGAGAAAGGAATTAATCGAAAAGGGATACGAACAGGTAAAAAAGTTTTCCTGGGAAAAAAGCGCAAGAGAGGTTTTAAAAGTACTTGAGGAGGTAGGAAAAAGTGCTTAAAAAAATTTTAAGAAGAGCAGATACTGTTATAACTGAATTTGAAAATATGATCATGCATTGGGCAGGTTATGTTCCTTCTCATCATTTTCGCCGTCTAATATACAGACTGGGTGGTGTAAGTATTGGCAGAGGGTCAGCAATTCATACAGGAGCCAGATTTTATAACGGAAAAAATATAAAGATTGGAAAGGATTCAATTATTGGAGAAGGAGCGGTGCTAGACGGGAGAGATAAACTTACAATAGGAAACCATGTAGATATAGCAAGTGAAGTTATGATTTATAATTCCAAACATGATATTAATGATCCCAACTTCTCAGCAGTCAATTATCCGGTTGAAATTGGAGATTATGTATTTATTGGCCCCCGGGCAATAATTCTTCCAGGAGTTAAAATTGGCAAAGGAGCAATAGTTGGTGCGGGCGCTGTTGTGACAAAAGATGTTGAAAATTTTAAAATCGTCGGCGGAGTTCCTGCCAAAGAGATTGGCGAGCGACAAAATAAAAATCCAAATTACAGATTGGGAAGAGCCGCTTGGTTCAGATGAGTATTAAGTATTATGTATAAAGTATTAAGTATAATTTTGAGTTCGAAAATCATAAAATGACATGCCAAAAATTTCCTTCGTAATTGTTACTTATAATTCTGCAGGTTTTATTTCAAAACTTCTCAAAAGTATAGCGGAGTTTCATAATAACTTATCAGAAATTGAAATAGTTATTGTTGATAATAGTTCGACCGACGGAACCGTTGATAAAATCCTAAATCCTAAATCCGAAACCCTAAATAAATCCAAAATTACAATTATCCAAAATAAGGAAAATGTTGGGTTTGCGAAAGGGATAAATATTGGAGCAAAAAAAGCATCAGGAGAGTTTTTACTATTTATTAATCCGGACGCTGTGTTTGAGGATGGAGATATCTTCGAAATGACCAAAGTTTTTGAGAGCAAAATAGATGCCGGGTTGGTCGGAGGGAAACTTTTGAAAGAAAACGGAGAGGCAGAAAAATCAGCAGGAAGATTTTTTGGATTCCCCGAAACACTGCTTTTAGCATTTGGACTGGATGAGGCATTTGGGGCTCGGACGAGTCCTGAGGAACTTTCAAAGGTAGATTTTGTAAGCGGGGGATTTATGATGGTAAAGAAAGATTTATTTGAAAGACTTGGGGGATTTGACGAAAATTTTTTTATGTATGTTGAGGACATGGATCTTTGCAGACGCGCCAAAGATTTGGGTTTTGCAACCTATTTTACCCCAAGTGTTTCACTAATCCACGCTTCCCACGCCTCATCAAACAGGTCATTTGCAATTGAAAATATTTATAAAGGCATTTTTTATTATCAAAAAAAACACAATAGCCTCTTGTCGTATAAACTTTCAAGTGCAGTTCTTAAGCTTAAAGCAAATTTCCTTGTAATAATGGGCAAGATATTAAATAATAAATACTTAGCAGATACTTATTCAAGGGTTTAATCAAATGAAAAAAATTACTTCTTGGTTGTGGGATAACATTTTGTTTTTGGGAGCACTATTTCTTCTGGTTTTTATACCTTTGTACCCTAAGATTCCAATTGTTGATATCCAAAACACATGGGTTTATATAAGAGCAGAAGATTTTGTTGTAGCTTTTGTAATTTTATCCTGGATAATTCTGCTACTTAAAAAGAAGATTAATTTTAAGACCCCCTTGACTCTCCCGATTCTAATATTTTGGATAATAGGAGCTTTGGCAACACTTCACGGAGTTCTTCTGATATTTCCCGATCTTGCCAATGTTTTTCCAAACGTTGCATTTTTAAGTTTACTTCGACACATTGAATATTTGAGCCTGTTTTTCATAGGCTATCACGGCTTTAACGATAAAAAACATTTAAATATTGTTATTGCTGTTTTGTCCTTAACGCTTCTTGGAGTTATTGCTTATGGTTTTGGCCAAAAATACTTAGGATTTCCAGCTTTTCTTACAGGAAATGAGGAATTTGCAAAAGGAGTGCCAATTACACTTTCCGCACTTTCCCGTGTTCCGTCAACTTTTGCCGGCCATTATGATTTAGCTGCTTATCTGGTGCTTATTGTTCCTATTATATTTAGTCTCTTTTTCGGATTTAAAAAAATACTGCCTCGATTGGTTTTCTTAATAACATCAGCTTTGGGAATACTTTTGATGCTTATGACTGTATCAAGGGTGTCATTTGTAGCTTTGGGAATTTCTCTTTTTGGAGTGTTATTTTTAAGCCGTAGGAAATTATTTTTTATAGCTTTACCCCTAGTTTTGATTGCCGGCGTGTTTCTTCTTTCATATAAACCGAGCCTTCTTGACAGATTCCGCTCCACAGTTTCAGAGGTAGATGTAATAGTTGACGGGCGGACCGGCGAGTCTGTGGGGCATGTAAAGTTTGTAGAAAGGCAGTATTTAAAAGACAAGATAATTCTTCAGCGCAGAGTAAAAGACTCAATTGAGCTTGCAAATGTAATGGCAAAGCTTGAGGAGGACGAAACTTATTCTGCCAATTCTCCAATATTTCCCTATAGACTTGTTCCCGAGGAAGTGCCACTAGTAACAGCAGTTAACATTTCAACCGGGGAGGAGCTTCCCCAGGGAACGGGATATATTAATCTGTCTCTTTCTTCTGTTACAAAGCGTTTCAATTTATTTTTCTATGAACTTTCTCCTGATGTTTCGGGGACCTCGCCAGCCCAAGTCATGGTATTTAACGGTCCGTTTATTGTAAAACGTGCAGCAGCATATGACCTTTCATTTACCACCAGATTTCAGGGAGAATGGCCCAATGCTATTGAAGCGCTTAAAAACAATCTTTTAATTGGAAGCGGATACGGTTCAGTCAGTCTTGCAGTTGATAATAACTACTTGAGGATCTTAGGAGAAACAGGAATTCTGGGACTTGGAGCATTTTTACTTCTGTTTCTGTCTCTCGCAGTTTATATAAGAAAAATTTATCCCGATATTACTTCTCCTGTTGCTAAAAGTTTCGTAGCTGGCTACGTTGCAGGACTTATAGGGCTTTTCATAAACGCAACCTTAATTGATGTATTTGAAGCATCAAAAATTGCATTTGTGATGTGGCTTCTTTTTGGAATCGTTC
Organism: Candidatus Levybacteria bacterium RIFCSPLOWO2_01_FULL_39_10; assembly: GCA_001782515.1. GTDB lineage: Bacteria > Patescibacteriota > Microgenomatia > Levybacterales > UBA12049 > 2-01-FULL-39-10-A. Next base: position 4,396 of record MFOV01000023.1, read on the forward strand.
TTTCTCTTCTTACACTTTATCAAAAAACCAGCTTTAGTTTACTTTTGGAGCTTAAAAAGTTGGCAAAATCATCATATACGGTAATTCTAATTTTATTTTTATTAACAATAGTTCTATTTATTCCCTCCCTTAATAATTTTTTTACAGCAGATGATTTCACCTGGTTCAGGTGGGCAACTGACTGCAAAGATAACTGCGGAGTCTTAAGCCAGATTCTTAATTATTTCTTAAATTCTGACGGATTTTTCTATAGACCCGGAAGCAAATTATATTTCCTTTTTATGTACAAAACTTTTTGGTTAAATCAATCAGTCTATCACCTGGTTTCAATTTCACTCCACTTTTTAGTCGCGGTTCTTTTCTTCCTATTATCAAGAAAAGTTTTGAAAAACAGCTTTTACGCTGCCTCTGCTGCTGTTTTATTTCTTCTTTTAAGCGGAGCAACTGAGGTGGTTTTCTGGATATCAACAACAGGATATTTGTTTAACACTGTATTCGGGCTTTTGGGAATTCTTCTATTTATACAATGGAGCGAGAAAAAAAGATTGTATCTTTTGCTTTTGTCGGTTTTATCAATTTCCTCCTCGCTTCTTTTCCACGAAGTGGGAATAGTTTACCCCTTGATTATCGTATCCTATGCATTGATATTCGGAGGAGGTAGTATAAGACAATCTTTAAGAAGATGGGATATTTATACACCGTTTATTCCGATTATAGGTTATCTTGCAATAAGATATTTGTCTAACAGTCATTGGTTTTCAGGTGATTATTCTTATGACATTTTGAAATTTCCTTTTAACGTTATAGGAAACTCTTTCGGATATTTTGCGCTCACTATATTCGGACCAATAACGCTTCCGGTGTACCACTTACTTCGAGAAACTTTAAGAGAGAGTTTGATAGTTGCAGCAATAATTATTCCTGTCGTCTTTTTTATTACATTTCTAGTTTATAAATACAGCGTTAAAATATTTGATCTGAGACAGAGAAAAATACTTGTTTTTGGAATAGTGTTTTTCATATTTTCATTACTGCCGTTTTTAGGTCTTGGGAATATAACATCAAGATACAGTTATTTAGCGTCAATGGGGGCAATCTTTATTTTTATAATTCTTGCCAAAAAAGCTTATGAATATTTGATATCGATTGACCGGAAAATAGCAATCGGCATATCAATTCTTTTCATATTACTATTCCTCCTGTTTCATGTAATCCAAGTTCAGCAGTCTTATTTCAACTGGAATGAATCAGGCACAAAAGTTAAAAAATTCTTCCTGTCTATTGATGACTTGTATGAAAATACGTGGAAAAGTCCGACTGTGCAATTCCATTTTGTAGATGTGCCTATAAAAGTAGGGGAGGCATGGGTTCTTCCTGTGGGACTTCCCGATGCACTTTGGTTTGCGATTCAAAATGACAGCGCAAAAGTGTTTATTCATTCAGATGCTGCTTCTGCAATTAATGCTTCAGGTGGTTATCTTGACAGACCAGTTCTTATATTCCAACCGGATGGGAGCCTTAAAACTCCATTTCAGGCAACAGCCTCTTCTGATTTGATAAACCAGGCGCTTCTGGAATAAAATAAACTAAGTGAAAAAATTAACAATCATACTTCTTTTGGGAATTGTTGTTCTCGGAATAATTCTTCGATTGTATAGGTTTGATAGTCCCATTGCTGACTGGCATAGCTGGCGCCAAGCTGACACCTCAGCAGTATCGAGAAACTTTGTAAATGAGGGGTTTGATTTACTTCATCCCAAGTTTGATGATCTGTCAAATGTCCCATCAGGCATAAATAATCCTGAGGGCTATAGGTTTGTTGAGTTTCCTCTATATAATTTGGCGCAGGCAGGTTTTTATGAATTAATTGGCATTTTTACACTTGAAGGGTGGGGAAGGCTGGTTTCGATTTTTTCGTCCGTTGCTGCTACAATTTTTATTTTCTTAATTCTAAAAAAACATCAGAACGACGTGGTAGGTCTTATTGGCGCATTTTTCTTCGCAGTACTTCCTTATAGTATATACTTCGGACGGACAATCTTGCCTGATATGACAACCTCGGCAGCAATTTTAGGTGGGATTTACTTTTTTGACAGTTGGCTGTCAAAAAAGAATTTTCAATTTTCAATTTTCAATTTTCAATTTTGGTTGGCAGTTCTTCTTACAATGACCGCATTACTTTTAAAACCGTTCGCCATATTTTTTACTTTCCCAATGATATATTTAGCATTTGATAAGTTTGGAATAAGCGCAGTAAAAAAATGGCAGCTTTGGTTGTTTGCTTTCTTAACTTTAGCTCCGCTTATTGGCTGGAGGCTTTGGATGTTACAGTTTCCCGAAGGGATTCCGGCAAATCAATGGCTTCTAAACGGCGGAAATATCAGATTTCGCCCTTCATATTTCTGGTGGATTTATGCAGAAAGAATTGGAAAGCTGATTCTTGGCTACTGGGGAGTTTCATTATTTGTTCTAGGGCTTATATCAAAAGTAAAAAAAGACGGACTTTTTATATACTCATTTCTTTTATCCACACTTGCCTATCTTGTTGTTGTTGCGCGGGGAAACGTCCAGCATGACTATTACCAAATCTTAATTCTCCCGACAATCTGTCTGTTTTTGGGCCTAGGTGGTGACTTTCTTCTTAATTTTGTAAAAACCTACACAAATAAATATGTTGGCCCTATTGTTTTTACGGTTATTACACTTTTTACATTAATGTTCGGCTGGTACTTTGTAAGAGACTACTTCAACATAAATAATCGGTCAATTGTAACAGCTGGTAAGGCAGCTGATTTGTTTTTGCCAAAAGAGGCAAAGGTAATTGCGATAAATGGAGGCGATACATCATTTTTATATCAAACAAAAAGAAAAGGATGGGCAAGTTTTCAAAATGACATTGAAGAAATGATAAATTTGGGTGCAGAATTCCTTATTTTTGCAAGTCCGACTCCGTCTGATCTGACTTTTTCAGAAAGATATCAAATAGTTGATCAAAAATCACAGTACGTAATCTATGATTTAAAAAAGCCTTTATGAAAATATTAATGCTTGCGTCCTATCTTCCATATCCTTTGTGGGATGGAGGAAGAATAAGACTTTACAACATTTTAAAAACGCTTTCCAAGAATCATGAGGTAACTCTTATTTGTGAAAAAAGGCCTAAGCAATCGGAAAAAGACATAAGAGAGGTAGGAAAAATCTGCAAAAAATTGATTGTTGTTGAAAGACCTGATGTCTGGTCTTTGAGAAATCTTGCAAAAACAGCTTTCTCTTTAAATCCTCTTTTAGTCACTTCCCACAGCAGCAAAAAAATAAAAGAAGCAATCGAGGGCGAATTAAACGCGGAAAAGTTTGATCTAATACATGTTGAAACATTTTACATTATGGAAAATCTTCCGGAAGTTGATATTCCGATAGTACTTACAGAACATAATATTGAGTATGAGATATATGCAAAATATACAAAAAAGGCAAAGTTTTTTGCAAAGCCAGTGCTTTTTGCGGATGTTGCAAAACTCAAAAGACTTGAGAAAAATTTCTGGAAGAGAGCAGATAAGCTTATTGCGGTTTCTGCCAAAGAGCAAAAAATTATGGGAGCAGGGACCCAGCTTGTCCCAAACGGCGTAGATATAGAAAAGTTTAAGTTTAAAAAATTGGAAAAGAACAAAAAAGTGAGAAAAATTTTGTTTATTGGCGACTTTAAGTGGATTCAGAATAGAGACTCTGCTTTCTTTATAATTAAAAATATCTGGCCGAGGATTATAAATGAAACAAAGGATAAATTTGATTTAAAGCTTTGGATTGTCGGCAAAAATATCCCTGAGAGTATTAAAAAATTAAAAAATGAAACAATAACTTTTGATGAGAATGCGCCGGATCAGACTGAGCTTATATTTGAGGATTCCGACATTCTTTTAAGTCCCATAAGAGTGGGAGGCGGAAGTAATTTTAAAATACTTGAGGCTATGGCAAGTGGTGTTCCGGTTGTTACATCACGTCTTGGAAATGAAGGATTAGGAGCGCAGGAAAACTCGGAGATTATAATATGTGATTTGCCTGAAGAATGTGTCCAGGCTGTATTGAAACTTCTAAATGACGACTACTACTTTGAAAAAATTGCAAGAAGAGGGCGAGAATTTGTTGAGAAAAATTTTGATTGGAAAATAATTTCAAAAAAACTTGAAGAGGTGTATAAAAGTGTAGTCAAATGAAAAAACTCACAATTTCAATTGTAAATTATAATTCTGGTGACTATCTCTTAAAATGTCTTGAATCTCTTAAAAGCATAGAAAAAGAATTGGATTTTGATGTTTATGTTGTTGATAACGCATCAACTGACGCGAGTTTTTCGGATGCCAAGAAAAAGTATCCTGAATTTAATTTTATTAATAACACTAAAAATTTGGGATATGGAAAGGCACATAATCAAGTGCTTAAAAAAGCAAACACCGCCTATTTTTTAACACTTAATCCAGATACTTACATAAATAAGGGTGTCATTTCTTTTATGGTAAATTTTATGGAAAAAAACCCTGAAGTTGGAGCATCAACTTGCAAGATTGAGAAACTAGATGGGAGTCTGGATTATGCTTCGCACCGCGGTTTTCCAACAATTAAGGCATCATTTTATTATTTCTTCCTGAAAGACGATAAATATTATCATTTAACTTACAAAAATATGAACGAGGTTCATGAGGTTGATTCAATAGTCGGCGCATTTATGATGCTGAGACGGTCGGCACTTGAAAAGACCGGATATTTTGATGAGGATTTTTTTCTATATGGCGAGGATATTGATCTTTGTTTTAGAATTAAAAAAGCGGGTTTTAAAGTTATGTATGTACCAGATGTTTCGATAACTCATACAAAAGGTATCTCATCAGGGATTAAAAAACACAGCAGCAAAGATTCATATGCAACAGATGAAACAAAAGAGCGCTCACTTGAAAGTTTTTATAAGTCAATGGAGATTTTTTATAAAAAGCATTTGGCAAATGAACACAACTTTTTTGTTAACCAACTTATTTATTGGGGAATCGATTTAAAACGGCGGCTCGCCCGCTACTCACAAACAGTCTGATAGCTTTCATGCTTTTACTTTCCAGTGATATAGCCTTACGTCCTTTCTTTTTAATCTTAACTTAACCTATTCCATTTTAATTAAATGTTTTCTTTATACTTCATTACTTTAAAGTATTGAAGTGGATTCAAGAAATTAATATTAGCAAATTGCTTTGGTGTATAATTCTTTTATGGTAATTGGTATTGATGCACGGCTTTGGAGCCAGACTGGAATCGGGCGGTATGTAAGAAATTTATGTTTGAATTTGGATAAAATCGATAAAAAAAATGAGTATATGTTGTTTGTTTTAAATTCAGATGAGCATGATATTCGAAGTCAAATAAAAAACAAAAAATTTAAGTTTGTTAATGTCAATATTAGGTGGCACTCAATTTCAGAACAGCTGAAATTTCCCAAGGTTATTGAAAAAGAAAACGTTGACGTTATGCATTTTCCATATCAACAAAGCGTTCCAATTTTCTACAACAAGCCTTTTATAATAACAATTCATGATTTGGTTCGGCACCATTTTATAACAGGAAAGGCATCAACCAACCCCTTATGGCTTTATGGATTTAAGATGCTTGCCTACAAAATTTTTATTAACAGCGCTGCAAGACGGGCTCAGAAAATTATTGCGGTATCAAATTCAACAAAGCGAGAAATACTTGATCATCTAAGAGTTGATAGTGGCAAAATTGAGATTATTTATGAAGCAGCAGATGATTTTAATAACCAAAAACCCCAAAAAATAGATATTGAAAGCTATTTTTTATATGTAGGAAATGTTTATCCCCACAAAAATGATGACTTATTAATAAAAGCTTTTAAAAAGTTTAGCAAAAACAATAATACCAAATTAGTTTTTGCTGGAAATAGCGATAAGTTTTATAAAAAACTTAAAAAAGATAATAAAAATCTTATTGATGAGGGGAAAATTATTGTTTTTGAAAACGCATCAGATGAATTTCTATATTCTCTTTACAAAAATGCAATATGTCTTGTAAGGCCTTCGCTTATGGAAGGATTTTCTCTTCCTCCGCTTGAAGCTTTACAGTGTAGATGTTTGGTTCTTGCATCAAATATTAGTACTCATAAAGAAATTTTCGCAGATACAATAATTTATTTTAACCCTTACCAAATACAAGACATAATTGATAAAATGGGCTACGCTTACAAACTTGATAAAAAAACAAAGGAGGACTATATAGAAAAAGGTTTGATACTTGCTCAAGGTTTTTCCTGGGAAAGCACGGCAAGACAAACCCTCAAAGTTTATGAAGACAGCACTCGTTTACGATCGGATAAATAAAAGGGGAGGGGCTGAGCGCATTTTATTTGCTCTTCATAAATTATTTCCAGATGCGCCACTTTATACCTCTGTTTATAGTGAGAAGAGCAAAAGCTGGGCAAAAGCATTTAAGATCAAACCTTCCTTTCTTCAAAAAATTGAATATTTCCACGACAATTCTGCACTCGCATCACCACTCACTCCTATTGCATTTGAATCATTTACGTTTGATAATTACGATCTTGTAATATCTATTACAAGTGAGGCTGCAAAAGGAATTATTACAAAGCCTGGGACTACCCACGTTTGTTATTGTCTTACTCCGACAAGATATCTTTGGAGTGGATACGATAGCTATTTTTCAAACAAAACACTTAGATTGTTTTCAAAGCCAGTTGTTTCTTATTTAAGATCATGGGATAAAATTGCGTCTCAAAGAGCTGATCACTATGTCTCAATATCAAATGAGGTTAAAAAAAGAGTTAAAAAATACTACGATTTGGATTCAGTCGTTATTTATCCACCGGTCATGATTGAAAAAAGAAAGAATTTAAATAAATCAAAAGGCGATTATTTCCTTTTTGTATCCCGCATGTCTCGGTTTTCATATTATAAAAAAGCTGACCTTGTCATAGATGCGTTTAACAGAACTGGTTTTCCTCTTATTGTAATTGGCGCAGGTCCCATGCTTGAAACTTTTAGAAAGACGGCAAACGAAAACATTAGCTTTTTTGATAATTTGACAGACGCGAGACTTGCATACTACTATGAAAATTGTAAGGCTCTTGTTTTTCCCGGCCTTGAGGATTTCGGCCTCGTTATGGCTGAGGCACAAACTTTCGGAAAACCGGTGATTGCATATGGATATGGCGGAGCGCTTGATATTATTGCTGAGGGAAGAACCGGTTTGTTTTTTGAAAAGCAAACCGTGGAGTCTTTGATAGGTGCATTGAAAAAATTTGATGAGAAGATATATAATACTGCGGTCATAGAAAAACATGCAGAGAAGTTTTCATACGATGCTTTTAAGAAGAATTTTGAGAGATTTTTGGAAGAAAAAAAATTGAAGATTTACCCTGTTAAATAATTTTAAATCATATGTTTTATTATGTTTATGTATTAAAATCTGATAAAGATAAGAAGTTTTATGCAGGTTACACGAAAGATTTAAAATTAAGATTTAAGCAGCATGAAGAAAAACTTGTTCGATCAACTAAAGAAAGGGGGTCATTTAAGCTTATTTACTATGAAGCTTCTTTAAATCAGCAAGATGCTACTCATAGAGAAAAGTATTTAAAAACATACTTAGGAAAGATGTTTTTAAAAAATAGGCTTAAATCTTATTTAACAGGGTGAAGATTGTTATTTTCGCAGGCGGAGTGGGCACAAGACTTTGGCCGTTGTCTCGCAAAAACACACCTAAGCAGTTTGAGAAGATTGTTGGTAATAAGTCAATGATTCAGATTGCGACAGGAAAACTTATTCCAGAGTTTGAGTGGCGCGACATATATATATCAACCTCTAAAGATTATAAAGATACGGTTCTCGCTCAGCTTCCCAGGCTTCCAGAAGAAAATCTCATACTTGAGCCTGAGACGCGCGACGTTGGTCCTGCAGTCGGGCTTATAACCTCAATTTTTGCAAAAAAATGGCCTAACGTCCCGTTTGCTATTCTTTGGGGAAGCGATCACCTTGTAAAAAAAGAGGATGAGTTCAGGAAAGCTTTGCATGCAGCAGAAGAAATTATTAAGAAAGATCACAATAAGATAGTATTTATTGGACAAAAACCAAGATTTGCAAGCCAAAACTTAGGCTATATCTCGTTCGGTAATGAAATTGATAAAGCAGAGGGAATTCCAGTATTTGAATTTGTTGGATTCAAATACAGACCGCACCTTTCAACTGCAGAAAGATTTGTAAAAGACGGAAAACATGCATGGAACTTGGGATATTTTGTGACAACTCCCAAGTTTTTGTGGAATTGTTTTGAAGAGTTTTCGCCGAACCTGCACCGCGATCTTGGTAAGATTGGAAGTCTATATGATACAGCTAATTTTTCTGAAGCACTTGAAAAGATTTATCCCAAAATTGAAAAAATTTCATTTGACAATGCAATTTTGGAAAAACTAAACAAAAGAAACGGAGTAGTTCTGTCAGTTGACATTGGCTGGAGTGATGTAGGTGCGTGGGAGGCTCTCAAGGAAGCGCTCTCAGAAACAGCGGATGAAAATGTTACCAAAGGGAAAGTTTTGGTTGAGGACAGCCGGGACTCTTTAGTTTTTAACTATACAAAGCAGCTAACAGTAGGGATCGATCTTTCGGAAATGGTTGTTATAACAACAGAAGACGTAGTTTTAGTCTGTCCAAAATCATCTGTCCCTAAAATCAAAAAATTAGTTGAAAATATGGCTGGAACTCCCCACGAGCATCTTACATAAATTTTATATACACATGAAAAATAATCATTTTTAATAATATGCCGTACAAAGAAATTAAAAAAAACATATACTACGAACTTTTGAAAAGAATAATTGATTTTGCCTCTTCCATTGTTCTTATTATTTTATTTTTGCCCGTATTTGTGATTGTCGCTTTTGCCATAAAACTTGATACAAAAGGCCCTGTGTTTGCAGACACCCCAGAACGTGTTGGCAGAGGCGGAAAGCTTTTTAAAATGTATAAGTTTAGAAGTATGATTGAAAATGCCCACGAACTTTTACGCGAAAACCCGAAATTTACCAAACTCTACAAAGATTATAAAAAAGGAAGCTATAAGCTTAAAGACGACCCAAGAATAACACGTGTCGGCAGATTCATAAGAAAACACTCTTTGGACGAAGTACCACAATTTATAAATATTTTAAAAGGGGAAATGAGCTTGGTCGGTCCCCGCGCTTATTATCCTGACGAACTGCGCGAACAGCAAAAAAGATATCCTGATACAAGAAAAGCGGTTGAAATTGTGCTATCTGTTAAGCCAGGCGTTACAGGTTATTGGCAGGTGTCCGGAAGATCAGAAATTAACTTTGATAAGAGAATTAAAATGGATGCTGATTATGTTAGGCGCAGATCGCTTTTTTATGATATAAAAATAATAATTAAAACCCCCTGGGCAATGATCTCAGGCCGCGGCGCTCTCTGAATTATTGACAGTCAAACCGTGAAACCTGTATCATAAAACACATGAAAGGATTTGAGAAGATTGAGCTAGTCTCGCCTTCTCCTAACCCAAGCTCTTCCGTTACTGATCAATCTCCAGAAATTACTCAGCCAGACAGATCAAGACGGGGAGCAAAACTTGGATTAGGAAAATTAGAAAACATCAAGAATAAGAAAATTCTGAGTGTTTTATTGGCAATTCTTATTATTTTCCTCCTTCTTATTGCAGTCCCGTCCCTTCTTGTTTACTCATCTGCCAAAAAAACTTATGCTCAGGTAAATACAACTGTTGTTGCTCTTAAAAATCAGGACATTGCACTGGTTGAGAAAGAGCTTAAAAACACCAGGGAGGCTCTTTCGGACACCCAGAGTAAGATGAGACTCCTTTTTATTGTCAGATTTATTCCCGGACCAAATATTTACTATAACGATGCAAAGCATCTTATTAATGCAGGATTTCATGGTCTTGATGCAGCAGATGTATTTGTTGCATCCGTTGAACCATATGCAGACGTACTAGGACTCAAAGGAGAGGGGACTTTTACAGGAGGAACAGCTGAGCAGAGGATTCAGACTGCTGTTGCAACAATGGGAAAAGTTACGCCAAAAATAGATGAGATTGCGGATTCTCTGAAATTAGCTAAGGTGGAAATTGATGAGGTAAACCCAGATCATTATCCTGCCTTTATCCTGGGAGGTAAGGTAAAAAACGGAGTTGTAAAAATGAGAACGCTAGCAGATGAGGGAACCACCTTTATTGATGATGCTAGACCTCTTATAAAAGTACTCCCCGAGCTTTTGGGTGAGAAAGAACCCAAAAAATACCTTGTGATTTTCCAAAACGACAAAGAGCTTAGGCCTACCGGCGGATTTATAACTGCATATGCTGTTTTTACAGTGGACAAGGGTGTTATAACTGCTGACTCATCTGATGATATTTATAAACTGGATGATTCAATATCAGGAAAGGAGAAAGCGCCCCCTCCAATTCTTAAATATCTTCCAAAAGTGCCGCTTTTTAATTTAAGAGACAGCAATCTTAACCCAGATTTTCAGGAGTCTATGGACGAGTTTAGGAAGCTTTATGATAAGGCAGCCGGCGCACCTGATGTTGACGGAATAATTGCGCTTGACACTCACGCCCTTGTGTCGGTCATGAATGTTTTAGGAGATATTGAGGTGAACGGACAAACCTATACGACAAAAACTGATGAACGCTGTGATTGCCCGCAGGTAATATACGAGCTTTTGGAATTTGCAGGAATCAGAGTGCAGTATGTAAGAGAGGATAGAAAAAGCATAATTGGAGATCTTATGCTTGCAATTATGAAAAAAGCACTTTCTTCATCCCCAGGTCAGTACTGGGGGCCATTGATCCAAACAGGATTCTCAGAAATCGGGAAAAAACACGTTTTATTTAGCTTAGAGGATGAAAATGCCCAAAAAGGCTTGTCAGCTATTAATGCAACAGGGCAAATTAGGGACTTTGAAGGAGACTATTTCCATTTGAATGAGGCAAATTTCGGCGGAAGCAAATCC
>MFOV01000023.1:15454-23530 GCA_001782515.1 Candidatus Levybacteria bacterium RIFCSPLOWO2_01_FULL_39_10
AAAGACGGGGTAATCACAAAAACAGTGATTGTTAATTACAAAAATCCCCACAAACCGTCAAACTGCAATCTTGAAGCAGAAAATTCACTTTGTCTTAATGCAGCGTGGCGTGACTGGTTCCGCGTCTATGTTCCTAAAGGATCAAAACTTGTTGAATCCACGGGCTCTGAGGTTAAGTTGACTTCGTATGAAGAGTCGGGCAAAACCGTATATGAAGGTTTTCTAACAGTCAGACCCTTAGGAATTGCAAAATTAAAACTTACCTATACACTTCCTTTCAAACTTGAAAAAGGCTCGCCCCTTCCTTATCTTATTCAAAAACAGCCGGGAACTGAGGATGATGAGTATGTTATCAAGGTAAGCGGGCAGGAGACAAACAAGTTTATACTTGACACGGACAAGATTTTAAATCTAGACTTATAATATGAGGACATTTAGGGTAGAGGGGATAATAATAAAACGGAAAGACTTAGGCGAGGCGGATAGAATACTGACAGTTTTTACAAAACAAAAAGGAAAAATCCAAGTTATTGCAAAAGGAGTTAGAAAAGTAATAAGCAGACGCTCCCCCCACACAGAACTTCTTAACCTCTCGGTAATGGGGCTCTATAGCGGCAGAATGCTAATTCTTACAGAAGCATCCACAATAGACAGCTTTTCAGATATTAAAAATGACCTTAAAAAGGCAACCTATGCTTTTTATGTATGCGAGCTTGTTGACGGACTTTTGGCGGAAAACCAGGAACACAAACAAATCTTTGATCTTATAAAAAGATGTTTGTTTGAAATTGAAATTGTTGATAATCCAAAGCCTGTTATTAAAAAATTTGAACAGGAAATTTTAATTCTTCTTGGATTCTGGCCGAAAGAAAGACTTTTTTTGGAGGATTCGGAAGGATACATCGAGAACATAATGGAGCGAAAAATCAAAACCAAAAGAATCCTCCCCCAGGAATTTTAAAGTTTCCGTTGCTTCTCAATTTTTCACGTGCTAATATTTAACGCATGCTTGATTTTCTAAAAGACTTCTTTACTCCACTTACTAATTCAAAAGCGATTGGAATTATATTTGTGGTCGGTGTTATTGTTTTTACCAACGGGTTATTCAATGGATTTGTTTTAGACGATATTTCCCAGATTATTGATAACTCAAATATCCACTCGATCACTAACTTCTTTTCTTTTTTCACAGGAAGTACGTTTTATGGTGGAGGTGGCCAGTTAATTGGAGTATATTACAAACCAATAACGCTGGGCGTTTATAGTCTCTTGTATTCTATATTTGGGGCAGAACCTTTCTGGTTTCATTTATTTCAATTAATTCTACATATAACTAATGTTTCAATTCTGTTTTTGGTACTAAGAAGGTTCTTTAAATCACCAACTTCTCTCATCCTCTCTTTAATTTTCCTAATCCATCCAATAAATAGTGAAAGTGTATATTACATTTCTGCAATTCAGGATGTTTTATTTTTTTTCTTTGGAATAGTTGGACTATGGCTAATAATCAATTATAAATCAGATAAGTATCTGTTATTTGCTGGAATAAGTCTTTTTCTGTCTTTATTGTCAAAGGAGTCGGGAGTATTGTTTATTGTAATTTCCATTATTTATACTTTTTTATTTAATAAAAAGTTATCTGTAAAAACAATAGTTATATCAATAATAATATCTATAGTTTATGGCTTTTTAAGAGTTGATGCAATTGGTCTATTTAGCAATCCATTAAATGCACCTATTAATAATTTGAACTTAATTGAGAGAATAGTAAATATACCATTGATTATATTTTTTTATCTCCGAACATTTTTTTTCCCATTCAATTTAGCATCTTCTTATCACTGGATAAATTTACAAATAGATTTCTTACATTTATTCTTACCACTTACAATAGAATTATTACTTTTACTTACATTATGTCTAATTGGAATTCATCTTTATAGAAAATATCCAATAAAATATCTTAAATACTTTATTTTTTTCGCCCTCTGGGCTTTAATTGGTATTTCAATTCATCTTCAAATCATTCCCTTAGACTACACGGTTGCAGAAAGATGGTTTTACTTCCCACTCATAGGATTTATAGGAATTTTTGGAGTTCTATTTGAAGTGCTTAATTTAAAAAAAATAGAAAAGTGGAAATTGTTAATAATAGTAGCGATTATATTATTATTAGCTACACGCACAATAATGCGAAGTTTTGACTGGAAAGATGAATTTATATTATCAATTCGTGATATTCAAACATCGAAAAGCGCATATGATCTATATAATGGGATAAGTGCACAATATAGTAAGGAAAATCAATATAGTGAAGCGAAAATTTATGCGGAGAAGTCAATTGAAATCTATCCCTATGTTAGTAATTACCTTAATTTAGGAGTTGCATATTTAGGGTTAGGTGAATACCAAAAAGCAAAAGAATCTTATTTTAAGGCGTTGGAATTTGGGGATTATTATAAGGTATATGAGAACCTGGGTGGGTTAGCTTTAGTGTTTGGGGAAAAAGAAGAAAATATTTACTTTCTAAAAAAATCATTATTAAAATTTCCTCAAAATGAGAGTTTATGGCTTTATCTCTCTATATTACAGTATGGGGCAGGAAACATAGCAGACGCAAAAGCCGCTATTGCTCAGGCTAAGAGTATTAATAATAATAGTCCACAGATAGATTATGTATATTTAAAAATCATGAGCAATGAACAATTAGATCTTGAATTTACAACAAATTAAACACTTCTGCTAATAATTAATTTATAGACAAGATTCAACTATTAGTTTGAAAAATTACTAATATTTGCAAAGTCAATCCACACTAGGGGTGACTTAGCTTCGCACAGTGGGAATTCAAATTTCAAACGGTGAGAAATCCCCAAAACCCCGAAGATTCTTTAAGAAGTCAAAATAAAATTTTTACATTGTTTCATATTTTCTTAAGTGCTAACATAAAAGAATGTTCGCTGCTATTGAAGATCAGCTTAATTCTACAACTATAAAAAAAGGGGTTTATATTCTTATCATTGTTGGAATTATTGTCTATTTCTTTGGGCTTTTTAATAATTTTGTAATTGATGATAATGCTCAAATTGTTGATAATCCAATAAACCATTCCATAAATAATTTTTTTACTTTTTTTACCGGGAGCACCTTCTATAGTGGAAGTAATCAGCTAGTAGGAATTTATTATAAACCAATAACAACAAGTTTTTTTAGTCTTGTATATTCTATTTTTGGTCCAAATCCATTTTGGTTTCATTTGCTCCAAATGACTGTTCATATAGCAAACGCTTCTATACTATTTCTAGTTTTAATACGTTTTTTCAAGATACCAACTTCTCTTGTTTTGTCTCTAATTTTCTTAGTTCATCCAATCAATAGCGAGAGCGTATTTTACATATCTGCAAGTCAGGAAGCACTATTTTTCCTTTTTGGAATATTGGGTCTATGGTTGATCATATCTTACAAGTCAATGAGATACACTATTCTAGCGGGAGTATCCTTTTTTCTTTCTCTGTTGTCTAAAGAAACAGGCATGTTGTTCGTGCTAGCTTCAATTCTATATGCAGTTCTATTTAACAGAAAATTATTAACAACTGTTGTAACCACTTCTTCTGTAGTAGTCTTTATTTACTTTTTCTTAAGAATAAGTGCGATTGGACTTTTCAATCAACCAATGAATACACCCATAGCTAATTCAGACTTAGTTGATCGCCTAATTAATATACCATCAATAATATTTCTATATATTAAAACATTTGTATTTCCTCTTAACTTGTCCTCATCTTATCAATGGACTAATGAATCAATAAATTTCAATAATTTCTTTCTTCCACTTTTTGTTGACATTATTTTTAGTTTAATAATTTTATTTCTCGGTATAGTTATTTATAAAAAACATTTTTATAAAGATTTTAAGATTTATTTATTTTTTGTATCATTTCTGATTTTTGGATTACTACTACATTCACAAATTTTACCTCTTGATTCGACTGCAGCGGAGAGGTGGTTCTACTTCCCGATTATTGGACTACTTGGGATAATAGGAGTTTTTATAGAATCATTGGTAAAGAAAAAATGGATGAATATTATATTGTGTGGGTTACTAATTATTGGGCTTATTTTATCTTTCAGAACAGTAATTAGGAGTTATGATTGGAAAGATGACTTCACTTTGGCAAGTAAGGATATTAAAGTCTCAAAAGATGCATACGATTTAGAAATGAGAATTGCCATGGGGTTTTATTCCAAGGGCAACTTTAGAGAAGCAAAAGCTCATATAGAAAGATCTATTGAGCTTTATCCCTACATAAGTAACTACAATAACTCAGGATCAATATATTTAAAATTAGGGGAATACGAGAAAGCAAAGAAAGCATACTTAACTGCATTAAAATTTGGAGACTACTATCCTGTTTATGTTAATCTTTGCTTATTATCTTTGGTGGATGGTGGAGGGAGTAAAAATATGGTTTTTGTTAAACGAATAATTCAAAAATTTCCCTATGACAGCAAATTGTGGACGTGTTTAGCAACATTAGCATATCAGACAAACAATATCGAAAGTGCTAAGGAGGCCATCACTAAAGCATATTACTATGATCAAAATTCTGAGACTACGAATCTCTATAATGTTATTATGAACAATAAGCCTTTGAATTTAAACATTAAGTAATAATCAATAATCTTTCTATTTTTCTTCAGCTTTTAAGATTTACCTGGTTGACATTTCGCCTATGAAATAGTAAATTCTTTTTGAATGACCTCCTTAGTTAAAAAGCTAACTATTTTCATCACAACCTTTATATTTCTATTATTTGGATTATTTTTCACCGTACATGCTAACCAAGCACTAGCTCATACTTTATCAGGAAATGTTTCAGATTCTTCTGGCGTGGATATTTCTGGAGCTACTGTTGATGTAATTGATATAAGTACAAGTAATAATGTTGGGAGTACTATAACTGATGGATCAGGGAATTATAATCTAAGTGTTAATAGTGGAACTTATAATGTACAAGTTTCCCCTCCTTCGGGAAGTGGTTTTGGTTCAGCTGTTGCTTCGAATTATACAATCTCTTCAGACACAATTATTAATTTTATTTTAGTTCCTACAGGATCAGTGGTTTTATCTGGTCATGTCTATGGTCCCCTAGGTAACCCAATTCCTAATCAATTAGTTTATTTGCATTCGACGGTAACCCACACTGATGTTGCTAGCATCCGAACTGATAACTCTGGAGCTTATTTACTATCAGCTTCTCCTGGAACTTATATTTTGAACATTCAGGGATCTGGCAATGACCCTTCTCTTCTTAATGTACCTTCAGACTATAATCTTGAAGTCCCGAATTACTCATTAACCCAAAGCGTTGTGGCAGACATCTACGTTCCCACCAAGCAAGTAACAGTACATGTCCAAGATTCATCAAACAACCCTATTGATAACGTACAAGTTTCAACATCAAATGCAGGCATCAACGGTATCTCAATCGGTAATGGTTTAGATAATGCCAACGCTCGTTCCAGAGGTAGCGGTCAAACAGATTCTTCCGGGAATACCACATTATGGCTAGTACCTAGTAGTTCGATAGATCCATATATTTTTACAGCAACACCACCTAACGGGAGCATATACTTATCGTTTGTTTTAAGTAATATATTGGTATCGTCTGATCAGACGGAAATAATCTCTCTACAACTCATTCATGATGCTCCTGTGACTACGGCTACACTTTCTCCAAACCCAAATCCTCAAAATGAATATGAAGATCCAACTACAGTTACCTTAACTGCAACAGCTGCTGAAGGATTTACAATAGCAAACACTTATTACACAATTGATGGAGGAGCCCAGCAAACCTATTCGTCTCCATTTGAGGTTTCAGGAGAAGGAGAGCATACAATTACTTTTTGGTCGATCGATAATGTAGGTGTATTTGAGGAGCTTAACGAACAAACATTCATTATAAACGCTACCCCTCAATTCACTTCTCTTTCTCCGGCCAACATATGGATAGGTCTTAAAAATAGTGATGATGTCGGAACAAGGTTTGATTTGAAAGCGGAGGTATATAAAAATGGTACAGAACTTGTTTCTTCCGGACAACTAGACAATGTTTGGGGAGGAAGTAGCGGCTTTAACAATGCTAACCTGCAAACAATTCCATTTAATACTTTTACTCCAGTAGATTTTCCACAAGGTTCAACCCTAAGCATCAAGCTCTATGTTAGGAACGCTTGTGTCGGCCCAACCCACAACTCCGGTACTGCAAGACTATGGTTTAACGATTCAGCGGCAAATAGCAGATTTGATGCAACAATAGAAGGAAGCAATACCAATTACTATCTTAGGAATAATTTCGTTCTTTCAACAGCAGTCGGTACCGGACCAAAACAAAAGATTGATGTTCAGGCCGGCGCAAAATGCTCTCCATTTAAAGAATTTGGCACTTGGACAATAATCCCGTAAACTCCGAATTTGATTAAGCAATAGTTATAAATTTAATATAAGCTTAATAGATAATTCAACTGAAAAAGCACTTCTATTTATAATCCGCCTCTTTTTTGCTATGATTTCCCTATGGATGAAAATCTTCCCGTTCGGCAAGCTCAGAGTGAAATGGAAAAGATTGTTGCGCTCTCAAAAAGGCGCGGTTTTATTTATCCCGGATCTGAGATTTATGGAGGTTTGACTGGGACCTGGGACTACGGACCTTTGGGAACAGAGCTTAAAAACAATATTAAAAAAGAGTGGTGGCGCTCTATTGTTCAAAATCGGGATGATGTCGTAGGAATTGATGCGGCAATTATGATGAACCCCATTGTCTGGGAAAAATCAGGCCACGTGAGCGCATTTTCAGACCCTCTTATTGAGTGCAAAATATGTCATCAAAGATTTCGAGCGGATAAAAAGGAAGAAATCTTGAGTCATGAAAAAACCCATAAAGAAAAAACGCAGTGGACCGAACCCCGTAAGTTTAATCTTCTGGTAAAAACCTATTTAGGGACAATTGAAGAAGATAAACAGGAACTGTTTCTTCGGGGAGAGATAACCCAAGGCGCTTTTGTTAATTTTGAGAATGTGGTTAGTTCGACCAGGGTAAAAATTCCATTTGGCATTGGCCAAATTGGAAAAGCATTCAGAAATGAAATAACTCCGGGAAATTTTACTTATAGATCCCGTGAGTTTGAGCAGATGGAGCTTGAGTTTTTTGTTCGGCCGGAAGACACGGACGCAAATAAATGGTTTGAATATTGGAAAAGGGAGCGTTTGGATTGGTACAAATCACTGGGAATGAATCCTGACAAGCTTCGATTTAGAAAACACGAAGATACAGAACGGGCACATTATGCTAAATCAGCTGAGGATATAGAATACGAGGCGCCTTTTGGTTGGAGCGAGTTTGAAGGGATTCATAACAGAGGAGATTATGATTTGAAAGCACATGGTTTGGGCTATACGGATGAAGACGGAGGCAAGTTTGTTCCCTGGGTTATTGAGACATCAGGAGGAGTTGACCGCTCAGCTCTTTTCTTTTTGCTCGATGCGTATAAAGAAGATGGTAAAAGGGTTTGGTTAAGTCTACATCCTCGTTTGGCGCCTTTCAAAGTCGCTGTATTTCCGTTGCTCGGTAATAAAAAAGAATTAATAGACAAAGCTCGAAAAATTTATGACGAACTAAAACCTCATTTTATGACTGCTTGGGACGATAGGGGAAACATTGGCAAACGTTATCTTTCGCAAGATGAAGCAGGAACGCCGTGGTGTGTAACTGTTGATTTTCAAAGTTTGGATGATGGTACAGTCACTGTTCGAAATAGAGATAATGCTGAGCAGGAAAGAGTAAAAATAGACGAACTAGAACCTTACTTTAAAAGTAAATTAGCAGAATAATACTTCAATACTTTAAAGTATTGAAGTATAGTAAAAACATTTATTTTCCTCAAAGCTAAGTTAGCCTTCTTGACAATATCATAATAAATCTTTAATATCTTTACGGACTTCATGAAGCAAATTTCGCTCGCGCTTTCATATAATGATGTACTTTTAGTGCCTCAGAAATCAGATCTTGAATC
>MFOV01000023.1:23538-24006 GCA_001782515.1 Candidatus Levybacteria bacterium RIFCSPLOWO2_01_FULL_39_10
AAGTTGATCTGTCAACCCAAATCGCACCCGATATCAAGCTCGATATCCCTCTTATATCCATAAACATGGATACAGTAACAGGGGTTGATATGGCAGTTGAAATGTCACGTCTTGGTGGACTTGGCTTTCTTCCACGTTTTGATAAAGTTCAAATTCAGGCAGAAAACGTATCCGCTGTTGCCAGAAAAGGTGGAAGAACCGTTGCCTGTATTGGGATTAAAAACGAAAGCGTGGAACGAGCAAAAACTCTTCTTAAAGCAGGAGCAACTGCGATTTCAATTGATATTGCTCACGCGCACACCACATCAACTCTTGAAACAATTAAAAAACTTAAAAATAAATTTCCAAAAGTAAGTTTGATAGTAGGAACCATTGCAACATATGAGGGCGCATATGATTTATTCCAAGCTGGAGCAGACACAGTTCGCGTTGGGGTAGGCGCTGGAACAATCTGCACCACAAGAATTG
>MFOV01000023.1:24025-41246 GCA_001782515.1 Candidatus Levybacteria bacterium RIFCSPLOWO2_01_FULL_39_10
TAAAAATAGATTTGTTTTGGCAGACGGCGGAGCTGTTAATTCAGGAGATATTGTAAAAGGACTTGCATGCGGCGCGTCAGCTGTAATCGCAGGATCTCTTTTTGCAGGAACGGATGAGACACCTGGAAAAATTATCAAAAAAAATGGTCTTATGTATAAAGAATACAACGGATCAACTTCAAAAACTGAGAAAATAAAACAAATCGCAAAAGATAAAAATGGAAAAGAAGATCACTATATAATTCATGTTGAAGGGGTTGAGGCGCTTGTTAACTATAAAGGGTCTGTTTCCCAGGTAGTTGAGGAACTTTGCGCTGGAATCCGTTCAGGTTTTACTTATTCCGGCGCGCAAAATATCCGGGAGCTTTGGAAAAAGGCTCAGTTTGTTCAGATTACTAACGCGGGGTTTCGGGAATCTCAACCACATGATGTTATTATTCGTACTATAGACAAATAGACCATCTAAGAAATATTAGAC
This sequence comes from Candidatus Levybacteria bacterium RIFCSPLOWO2_01_FULL_39_10, assembly GCA_001782515.1. Classification (GTDB taxonomy): domain Bacteria; phylum Patescibacteriota; class Microgenomatia; order Levybacterales; family UBA12049; genus 2-01-FULL-39-10-A. The sequence goes on from MFOV01000023.1 coordinate 24,504, forward strand.
TCCTTTTTATTGGCATTTATTTATTTTTGGTTTTTCCCCACACATTATTGGTTCAGTAGTACAGTCTACTGTACCGAATGTTAAAGACTTACTTTAGATAAATTAAGATAATACTCGTCCTTTAATCCACTTTCAAGCGAGCATTGCCTGTTTCTTTGTAACTTTCCCACTCCTTGACAATTAGAAAAAAATTAAGCTATTCTAATTCATAGTGGAAGAGCAAAAGACACCAAAATTAACGGAAAAATTCAAAGACAAAAAGGTTGTTGGATCTGTTATTGCAATTTTAGTTTTAATTCTTGTTTTTGGCGGAATTTTTGCAGCTATAAATTCGGGAGAAGATAAAAAGTCTTCTTCAGGTTCTTTGATCTCTACTTCTGATCTTCCAGAACTTCAGCCTTCGGATATTGGTATGGTGGTTACAGTAAGAGATGACGGACGGGCTCTTATGTTTGAGCTAACAAAAGCAGATGATATCAAAACTGTTGAGTACACAATCGAATATGAAAAAGAAATTGATGGTGAAAGGGTTCCTGAAGGAATATTTGGAATAATGAATATAGGAGAAGACGGAATAACCAAGACTGATTTTCGGGAATTCGGAACCTGCTCTTCGGAACGCTGCCGATATGATGAGGTGGTATCTGATATTACAATAATTCTTAAGGTTACCAAAAAAGACGGTAAAGAATATCAGGTCAAAGAAAAAGTTCAGCTTTAATACCTCTAATTAGCCTCATAACCTATAATTTGCTGAGTTTTTAATAAAAAACCCATTGTGGGGTGTATTTTAGCCCTTAAAGCAGCTTCTAGAAACTGCTTTTGCTTGATTCCTATATATAGTGTTTCTCAGGAATTTTAGGCACTATTTTATCCTATTTCCACTTGACAGACATAGCCTATTAGTTTTTAATGGTAATATCTAGTACAAAGTGGGAAAAAGTGGGATATAAGATAACTTCACCCACCTCAGGCAGGCCATGTTAATAGGAAGATCTGACAGTAAAATTGATGAAAAAGGAAGAATTTCATTTCCGAAGAAATTTAGACTTGAACTTGGGGACAATTTAATAATAACCCAGGGATTTGAGGGCTCTTTGATAATCATTGCAAAAAAACAGATGAATCTTCTCTTGGAAGGAACGCAAGGCCGTCCTATTACCGATAAGACAGCACGGGAAACTGAAAGATTTCTTTTAGGCTCGGCTGAGGAGGTAATAATTGATGAAAAAGGAAGAATTTTAATTCCCGATCACCTAAGGAAATATGCAGGTTTGACTGCTGAGGTAAGCTTTTTGGGAATTTTAAGATATGTTCAGGTTTGGGATAAAGATACCTGGGAAAAACATAATCTCATGCTTCACAAAGATATAGACCCGATTACAAAAAAACTTGGAACAGACAAATGAACAAATATCATATAAGCGTACTTTTACAAGAGATAGTTGATGGATTAAAAGTTCGTCCGGGACTAAAATATATTGACGCAACCTTAGGCGGAGGAGGACACGCAAGGGAGATTATTAGTCGCGGAGGTATTGTTTTAGGCTTGGATGTAGATCAGGACGCGATAGACTTTGTCGGTAAAAATTCGAAATTCGAAATTCGAAATTCGAAATTAAAACTAGTGAGGGGTAATTTCGCGAACATTGACAAAATTGCAAAAGAAAATGGATTTGAAAAAGTTTGGGGGATAATTTTTGACTTGGGTGTCTCATCACACCAAATTGACACTCCCAAGCGGGGTTTTTCATACCTTAACTTTGGGCCTCTGGATATGAGAATGGACCAAAGACTCGGAGTTAAGGCAGTGGATTTAGTAAATTTACTAGGAAAAAAGGAGCTTTATGAATTATTTTTTAGGCTTGGGGAGGAGCGTCGTGCTCGTAATATTTCTAAGCTTATTGTTACTAAGCGCAATTTAGCGCCGTTTGAAACAACACAGGATCTTATAAAAGTTCTTGTTAAATCTTATGGGTTTTCTGATATTTCGAATTTTTCAAAAAAAGAGTCCGGAAGAAGGGTTTTTCAGGCATTACGAATTGCAGTAAACAGTGAACTTGAAAATTTAGCGGAAGCGCTTCCGAAAGCAGTTGGTCTTTTGGAAAGTGGTGGAAGGATAGCAGTTATTTCTTTTCATTCGCTTGAGGACAGAATAGTAAAGGAGCATTTCTTAAGTTTTGAAAAAAAAGGCTTAGGAAGAATTATTACTAAAAAGCCTATTGTTCCCAAGGCTGAAGAAATTAAGGCAAACAGCAGAAGTAAAGGTGCCAAGCTCAGAATTTTTGAGACAAGTTCGACAAGTTCAAGGTAAAAAAACTGATTATTTATGAAAAAACCATTTGCAATTTTAACTGTAATAATATTTACAATTGTTGCCCTTGTTGGCACAAGGTCAATAATTGCAAATGAAATATCAACCTCAGGTGTTGCGCTTGGCGCGATGCAAGACGAAATAAGAAAATACAAAGTTGAAAACACACTTCTTAAAGAAGAAATGCTTAAGTATTCATCGCTTCTTTATATCTCATCAGCTGCCGCAAAACAAGGTTTTTCTGAGAGCAAGTCAAATTTCGCCTTGAAAAAGGCGCTTCCAATTGCTCTAGGACAATGACAATAAGACTTCGCTTAGTTTTCGGGCTCATATTCCTAGCTTTTTTAATAATAACTATTCGTCTTTTTTACTGGCAAGTTATAAAAGCGGAAGAGCTAACACTGCTTGGACTGAATCAGTACGGAAAATCAATAAAAATAGAGCCTATTAGAGGAGAAATAAAAACTTCTGACGGCTTTGAGATAGCGTCAAACAAGATTACATACCTTTTATATGCTAATCCTAAAGAAATATCTGATTCAAAGAGTACTGCAAGAATATTGTCCCAGCTTTTAGACATTGATGAAGCATCAGTGAGCGCTCAGCTATCACTTGATTTGTTCTGGGTGCCAATTGATCGGGGTATTGATATTGAGGTAAAAACACTAATTGAAAGCGAGAAAATAAAAGGAGTCGGCTTTGAACAGGAATTCGAGCGCTACTATCCCGAAGCATCAATGGCAGCAAGTTTACTCGGATTTGTAGGAAAAGACGAGTTTGGCTCATCTAAAGGGTATTTTGGTCTGGAAGGCTATTATGACAGGTTGCTTCGAGGCAAAGAGGGCAACGCGCTTCAAATAAAAGATGCGCTGGGACGCCCAATTCTCGCCCGAGCAGAGAACGAAAAATCATTCGGAACAGACGGAAATAGCCTGATTTTAAATATTGACAGATCTATCCAGTACCTTGCTGAGGAAAGGCTTAAAGAGGGAATTGAAAGATTTGGAGCGCAGGCTGGTATGGTCGGAATAATGGATCCTAAGACTGGAGGAATCCTTGCCTTGGCAACATTCCCAAGCTTTGATCCTAAAAATTATCAGGATTTCTCAGAGGATCAATACAAAAATCCTTTTATTTCAAACCTTTACGAACCGGGTTCAACATTTAAACCTCTTATTATGTCAGCTGCTTTTAATGAAAAACTGCTTAAGCCCGATAGTAAGTGTCCGGCCTGCTCAGGACCAGTCAAAGTCGGCGGATATGAACTTCACACATGGAATGATAAATATTATCCGGGGTCATCCATGACAGAGATAATTCAGCATTCAGACAATATTGGAATGATATATGTTGCACAAAAACTTGGTCTTGATAGAATGATAAAATATCTTGACAGGTTCGGTATAGGAAAAGTGACCGGAATTGATCTTGAAGGAGAGACAGCGCGTGAGATAAAATCAGAGAACGAGTGGTATGAGGTTGATCTTGCGACAACAGGGTTTGGTCAGGGAGTCTCAGCAACTCCAATTGAGCTTTTGACTGCATTTTCATCAATTGCAAACAACGGCATTATGATGGAGCCTCATATTGTAAAGACAGTTGTGGATTTGGAAGGAAAAATGACCGAGATTAAGCCTAAAGAAACAGGACGTCCAATTACATCTGCGACCGCAAAAGTCATGACAGAGATTCTTGTAAACGCGGTTGAAAAAGGAGAAGCAAAATGGACAAAACTTGATGGATACAAAATTGCCGGAAAAACAGGAACAGCTTCAATTCCCATTGAGGGAAAGTACGATCCCGAGAAGACAATTGCATCATTTATTGGATTTGCGCCTTCAGATAATCCAAAATTCGCAATGATTGTCGTGTTTGACAGACCTACAAATGCTATTTTCGGGTCGGAAACTGCGGCGCCTGTTTTTTTCAGTATTGCAAAAGATCTTCTGAAGTATTATGGTATTTCACCTGAGGAGTAAATATGAAGAGATTTTTAGTACCGCTTTACTTAAGATATATTAAATTTTTTGCAAAATTAAGACTTGGAAGAATAAAGCCTCTGATAATAGGAATAGGCGGATCAAGCGGAAAATCATCCCTCTCTCATCTTGTTTTTTTTGTTCTTTCTGAGAAACTGAGCGTTCATTCATCAAAAGGAAAAAACTCAGAGACAGGGATACCCTTAGATATTCTGGGAATTGAAATTAAGGATTATACGCTTTACTCATGGATAAAATCCGCAGTTGAAACGCCGTTTAAACTGCTCTTTAATAAAGACAAATTTGATATTTATATTGCTGAAATGGGAATTGACAGTCCATATGCTCCTAAAAACATGTCTTATCTTCTGAGTATATTAAAACCGAATATTGCAGCACTTACTAATATTGATATTGAGCATAGTATGAATTTTGATGATTTGGTTGAGGGAAAGCACTCAAAAACGCGGAAAGAAGAAATAATAAAAGCAATTGCAAATGAGGAGGGAAAACTTTTAAAATTACTTGAAAGTAATCAAAAAGCTGTTGTCAATCTTGATGACCCTAACATAAAAAATCTTTTACCTCTTCGCGCAAACACCTTAAGAGTCTCTGAAAAAAATAAAAACGCGGATTTTTATATTAAAAACATAATCCAAACTAAGACCGACTTTGAGGTGAAATTTAGATTTCTAAAAGACGAATTCGTAGTCAGGATTAATCAGCCTCTTCCCGCGTATTATGCCATAACAATTGTTATGGCTATTGCTGTTTGTTTTGCATCGGGAGTCAGCATAAGAAAGATAATCGATCTTATTGAAAAAAAATTTATGCTTCCTCCGGGAAGGTTTTCAGTTTTTAGAGGCATTAAAAATACGACAATTTTTGACTCTTCCTATAACAATTCTCTCAAGTCAGCGGTTGGCGCAATTGAACTTGTCGGAAAAATAGGCGAAGGTAGTCGGAAAGTTGCAATTTTAGGGGATATGCGAGAGCTCGGCACACTTTCAAAAATTCAGCATGAGGCGTTAGCCGGAGTTATATCCAAAAACATTGATTTTGCGATTTTAATAGGACCTGATATGCAAAACTATGCTTCTCCGAAATTAAAAGAAGAAGGCTTTAGCTATTTCTCGTTTACGACTTACTCTGATGCAAAGGACGAAATTCTTAAAAAAATAAAAGCAGGAGATTTGATCCTTGTCAAAGGATCTCAGAACGAGCTGTATCTTGAACGCGTAGTTGAACTTCTTTTGCTTAACAAAAAAGACAAAGATTTACTCCCCAGAAGAGGTAGCTTCTGGGATAAAAAGAGAAGAAATACTCCTTAAAGGGTATAATTAGCATATGTTCCAAAAAGTAAAAAACATTTATCATTTATTTATTGCATTTTTTGCAAATATTTTTTTTCTGTTTCCGGGGAGAAACCTGACGGTAATTGGCGTTACAGGGACTGACGGAAAAACAACAACTGCAAATATAATTCACACAATCCTTGTTGAATCAGGACAAAAAGTTGCAATTATATCAAGTCTGGGAGCGCAAATTGACAAAGACCACTTTGACATCGGATTTCACGTTACAACTCCTTCACCTTTTGCACTTCAGAAACTCATCTTCCTTGCAAAGCGTAAAAATGCAAAATACTTCATACTTGAAGTGACTTCTCACGCAATAGACCAGAAAAGAATTTGGGGAATTCCTTTTAAAATAGGCGTTCTCACAAACGTAACATATGAACATTTGGATTATCACAAAACTTATGATTCGTATTTTAAAGCAAAAACAAAGCTTTTAAGGGACGCTAAGACTGCGATTGTAAATAGAGACGATGGTACATACACATTCTTGGTGGATATTAAGCGCGCTAAAGACCCCAAAAACTGGATTACTTACGGGCTCTCTGATTCATCAGACATAAATCCTGGAACCTTTCCGTTTAAAACAAAACTCATCGGAGATTTTAATAAATACAATATACTTGCTGCCATATCAGTCTGTAAAACTTTAGGCATTTCGGATGAAAAAATAAGAAGTTCAGTTTCAAAATATATAAATCCAATAGGAAGAGCTGACATTGTACATACCAGCGACTTTACCGTAATTGTTGACTTTGCGCATACTCCGAACGCATTTGAGCAAATTTTAAAAACTGTAAGACCTTTATTTTCCGGACGGTTAATACATGTTTTCGGAAGCGCAGGAAAAAGAGATTCATCAAAAAGACCAATGATGGGTGAGATCTCTTCACAATACTCAGACATAATGATTTTAACAGCTGAGGATCCCAGAGGGGAGGATGTTGGAAAAATAATGGACGAGATAGCGGATGGAGTTAAGAAAGAAAAATCTCAAATTATAAAAATTCCTGAAAGATATGAGGCAATTGAAGCTGCAATTAATATGGCAAAGAAAGATGATGTGGTTTTAATTACAGGCAAAGCGCATGAAAAATCAATGAACATTAAAGGACAGGAGGAAGTTTGGGACGAGTACGAAGTTATAAACAAGGCTCTGTCATCAAGATTCAAAAAATGAACCCTCAAAATAAAAAAATTCACCTGACAGGAATTAAAGGGGTGGGCATGACTCCTCTTGCAATTATTGCCAAGGAGGGAGGTTTTGAGGTGTCAGGATCAGACTTTCCTGATAAATTTATAACTGATGAAGAGCTTGAAAAAGCAGGTATTAAGGCTTTCATTGGATTCTCAGAAGAAAACGTTAAGGATGCTTACCTTGTCATTACAACAGCAGCGCACGGAGGCCTTGATAATTTAGAAGTAAAATACGCGCTTAAAAATAAAATTAAAGTTTTAACTCAGGCTGAAGCTTTAGGACAGTTTCAAAAAGGGGAAATATTTGGAAAAGATTTTATAGGCATTTCAGTTGCAGGAAGCCACGGCAAGACAACTACATCTGCAATTGTTTCAACTTTACTTTCAACATCAGGTCTTGATCCGACTTACGCAATAGGAACAGGAAATATCCCATCACTTGGACTGTCAGGTCATTTTGGGAGTGGAAAATATTTTGTTGCAGAGGGAGATGAGTATTTTACTGACCTTACCTATAAAAGAATTCCAAAGTTTTATTATCAAAGTCCTAAATATCTTATTATCACAAACATTGATTATGACCATGTTGATGTTTATTCATCAATTGATGAGGTATATGAAGTTTTTTTAAAGTTTGCGAATAAACTCGAAAAGAGCGCTGTGGTAATTATCTGCGGAGACGGGGAGCAGAATAGAAAGTTTATCAAAAATTATAAAGGAAAGACGATAACTTATGGAAAAGATAGCACAAATGATTATGTCTTAAAAAATGTAAAAATTTCTGCGGGAAATATGACATTTTCCGTTAAAACTCATAAAAGCGAGGACGAGTTTGAGATGAATATTTTTGGCGAGCAAAATGCGCTAAACAGCCTCTCGGCAATAATTTTAGGATATGAGATAGGGCTTAAAAAAGATGAAATAAAAAATGGGATAGCGGAATTTAAAGGAACAAAAAGAAGGCAGGAATTCATTGGAAAAACAAAAGAAGGAAGTCTAATATATGACGATTATGCTCATCACCCTGAGGAAATAGAAAAAACACTATTGTCTTTCAGGGAAAATTTTCCGGATCAAAAAATTGTTGTTGTGTTTCAGCCACATATGTATTCACGAACAATAAAACTCTTTGATAACTTTGCAAAAGCGTTTACAGATTCAGATGAAGTTTTAATGCTGGAAGTTTTTCCATCATTTCGGGAAAAGGGGAATTTCAATTTTTCATCAAAAAAATTAGCTGAAGAAGTTGAAAAGACTGGCAAAAAATCTTTGTATTTTCCTAACCTTACAGATGTGATAAAATACCTATCCTCAGAAAATTACCAAACACCAACAATCATTCTTACAATGGGCGCTGGTGATGTTTACAAAGTTTCTGAGGAGCTTGTTCGAGCTTAAGCTTTGAAGAAAGGAGATACCTAACGGGCTAAATGGATAAACTGATTATAAATGGAGGGAGGCCGCTAACAGGCGAAACATATGTCTCAGGTTCTAAAAACGTGGCGCTGAAGGCTCTTGTTGCAGCATGTTTGACAGACGAGGAAGTAATAATTGAAAATGTTCCTCTGATATCAGACGTTTTTGTAATGACGGATATAATTTCAGAGCTGGGAGGAAAAATTGATACACAAGATCATACTGTTTTTATAACAGCAAAAAAGCTGTCTAAAACAAAAATTGATTTGGCAATTGCAGCGGAAATAAGATCTTCTGCAATGTTTATGGCTCCGCTTTTAGTGCGAGTTGGAGAAGCAGTTATTCCAAATCCAGGAGGATGCAGAATCGGTGCCCGGCCTATTGACAGAACAATTGAAGGGCTTGAAAAAATGGGAGTTGATGTTGTCTACAAAAGCCGGGACGGTTATTTTTATATGAATGCCCCCAAAGGCTTAAAAGGGATAGATTACATATTCAGCAAAAGCACCCATACAGGAACAGAAACTCTTCTTATTGCAGCGTGTCTGGCACACGGCAAAACTGTTCTTCGAAACGCAGCTGAGGAGCCTGAGATAGATGAGCTTATAGGCCTTTTGACCCGAATGGGTGCAAAAATAAAAAGAACTAAAAAAAGAGTTATAGAGATAGACGGCGTTAAAAAACTTTCTGGTACAAGGTTTAAAGTCCATCCTGACAGAAACGAGGTTGTAACCTTAGCAGTTGCGGGAGTAATCACAAAAGGGGACATATTTATAAAAGGTATAAAAGACACAGATATTAAAGAATTTGTAGTAAAAATGGAAGAGATTGGCGCAGGGGTTGAGATAAAAGAGTACGGAATAAGATTTTTCTACAAAGGTCCTATTAAAGCATCTAGTGTTGAAACGTCCCCTTACCCTGGATTTATGACTGATTGGCAAGGTCCCTGGGCTGTTCTTATGACTCAAGCAGAAGGGACTTCGGAACTTATTGAAAGGGTGTATGAGGATAGATTTGGATACGTTTCGGAGCTCCAGAAAATGGGAGCGAATATAAAATTTTTCAACCCCAATGTTGGAAATCCTGAAGAGTTTTACAATTTTAATATTGAGGATGATAATTTAAGCAGTAAACACGCAATTCAAATAAAAGGTCCGACCAAGCTTCACAATGGTGTTGTTACAATTTCAGATCTTCGAGCAGGGGCAACTCTTGCTCTTGCAGCACTTGCTGCAGAAGGCGAGACAGTCATGCTTGAATCAAACTACTTGGACCGCGGCTATGAGAAGTTCGAGTATAGATTACAGAGTCTGGGGGCTGATATAATAAGACAAAGTTATGACTAAAACAGGTGCAATAATTCTTGCCGCAGGGAAAGGCAAAAGAATGAAGTCGAAAATCTCAAATAAAGTGACCATGAAACTTGGTGACAAACCTATGGTCATGCACGCGGTTGAACTTCTTGAGGGGATGAAGGTAATCCCAATTGTAATAGTTGTCGGGTTTGCAAAAGACTCTGTTAAAAATTTGTTTGACGGCAGTGTTGTCTTTGCCGAACAGAAAAAAAGACTGGGAACTGCCCACGCAGCGCATCAGGGAGTAAAAGTACTTTCCCCATCAACCGAGAATGTATATGTACTTAACGGTGATGATTCTGCATTTTATACAAAAGATATTTTAGAAAAGCTTTATAAAACGCACGAGGCAAACAGAAATGCAGTAACCATATTGACTCTCAAAGTTGCAGACCCTGGAGGACTCGGAAGAATTATAAGGGGGAAAAATGGCGAAATTAGCGCAATTGTTGAGGAAAAAGACGCGACAGATGCTCAGAGAAAGATATCGGAAATTAATCCTGGATGTTATCTATTCAGCGTCGCTTTTCTTAAAAAATATCTGCCAAAGGTTAAGAAAAGCAGTGTTACAAAAGAATACTATCTCGTGTCGCTTATTGATCTAGCAGTAAAAAATGGCGAAAAGGTTGATGCGATTTTGTGCGGGAATATAATTTGGCGCGGAGTAAATACTAAAGACGAACTTGAAACAGCTGAAAAATTATTTAAAAAGCACTTAAAAAGCTTTGCATAACAAAATCAAATGAGTCAATTGTTGGGTTTAACTCTACTTTCTATTTTTTTGACAGGAATACTAATTATTCCTTTTATTGATTTTCTGTACAAATTAAAATTCAGGCGTCAAGTCCAGAAAACAAAAGACATTTTCAACAAGCCCACACCTGTTTTTGATAAATACAGCAAATGGAAAGTGGGGACTCCTTTTGGCGGAGGAATTTTGATAATCACAGTTGTTACGATTTTGTCTCTTTGGTCGTACGGACTTTTAAATGTTGCAGCACCACTTTGGGAAATTTTTGTACTTTTATTTACATTCATAAGTTTTGGAATTTTAGGATTTTATGATGATATAAAAAAATTGGTAGGTAAAAATCATAGTAGCCCATTTTTTGGGCTAAGTTTCAGATATAAATTTCTTCTGCAATGGATTTTAGCATTTATTATTTCTTTAGTTCTGTATTTTAAACTTGGTTATTCATTTATCTTTATAACAGGACTTGGACTTATTGATCTGGGATTTTTGTATATAATAATTGCTACTCTTGCAATTGTATCGTTTGTAAATGCGTTTAATATTGCAGACGGACTGGACGGACTTGCTCCAGGCCTCCTTATAATTTGTCTTGGTGCATTTCTTGCAATTTCATCAACCCAACTTGATCAGACTCTTGCGATATTTATATCAATTCTTATAGGTAGTGTCTCTGCATTTTTATATTTCAATATTTATAAAGCCAGAATCTGGCTGGGGGATTCAGGCTCAATGGCGCTAGGCGCGTCTTTGGCAGTAGTAGGACTTCTAACAGGAAAAATATTTGCACTTGCCGTTATTGGAGGAGTTTTTGTAATTGAGGTAGGATCATCTCTTATACAGCTTTTAGGAAAAAAATATTTAGGACACAAAATTTTTCCCGTTGCGCCGTTTCATCTTCTTCTTCAAAGACGCGGTTGGGAAGAGCCCAAGATTGTCATGCGCGCATGGCTTTTCGGGTTTTTCTTCGCAATCCTCGGCCTATACATTGCACTTGTTAATAACTAATACACGTAAGAAGACGTACACTTTATTTTTAGCTATAATTAATTTATGCGTTTGTTTTCAAATCTTAAGAGATTGGATTTACTTCTCATAGTTTCTGTTTTTGCACTTATAATGTTCGGACTTTTTATGATTTATGATGCATCAAGCTATGCTGCATTTAGGGATTTCGGAGATAAATACAGATATATAAAAGATCAGATATTTTGGGTGATAATAGGCTCTGTTGCTTTTTTTGTCGTATCATTCTTTGATTATCATAAATTTTATAATCTGGCGCTTCCGATACTCATTGTTTCAATCTGCCTTCTTGGTGCTGTTTTTGTTCCGGGACTAGGAATTGAGGCACTCGGCGCTCGGCGTTGGATTGATTTCGGATTTTTTGTGCTTCAGCCTTCAGAATTTGCAAAAATAGCACTCATTATTTATCTTTCCGCCTGGTTCTCTACAAAGGAAAAAGGAAGACTTGTAGCATTTCTTCTACTTGTGGGTCTTGTCTTAGGACTTGTAATGCTTCAGCCTGATATGGGAACAGCAATTGTCATATTCGGAGTTTCAATTATGATATATTTTTTATCTGGTGCAAACATTTTACACATTCTCTCACTTATTCCTGTTGCCGCATTCCTGGGCATAATACTAATTATTATCGAGCCTTACAGACTTTCAAGGCTCACAACTTTTTTAAATCCCGGACAGGACCTTCAGGCGTCCTCTTATCATTTGAGGCAGATACTAATTGCTCTTGGTTCGGGTGGCTTAACAGGTGTAGGACTAGGCAATTCTCTTCAGAAATATGCATACCTGCCTGAGGCGACAACCGATTCGATATTTGCAATTATGGCTGAGGAGATAGGTTTTATTGGAGTGATGCTTGTAATTTCTGTTTTTCTTTTTATAATATATGCCGGTTTCAAAATTGCTATGAGAGCGCGGGATAATTTCGGAAAGCTTTTGGCAGGAGGAATAATTACATTTATTGCAGTGCAAACTGTTGTAAATCTTGGGGCGCAGACCGCTCTTATTCCTTTAACAGGGGTTCCGCTTCCATTCCTCTCATACGGTGGCTCAGCGCTGATCGTAAACCTTTTCTCAATTGGAATTCTAATTAATATTTCACGCCAAATCCACCATGATTAAAGTAAATATTAAATAGTAAATAGCAAATATACATAGAAAATATTAAATATATTTTATTTCTTATATCTATTTTTAATATTTAATATTTGATGTTTAATATGATGGACACAAAACAAAGATCAATTAAAAATCAATTAAAGAAAGATATTTGTAAGCCATGAAAATTGTAATTATTGGAGGACATTTGTCACCGGCACTTTGCGTAATTGATGAGCTTCCAAAAACAGCAAATTTACTATATATCGGGAGAAAAAATGCTCTTGAAGGGGACAAAAACAATTCTTTGGAATTTGAAACAATTACAGGGCTTGGAATTCCTTTTGAAAACCTTGTAACAGGTAGACTTCAGAGGACATTTACAAAATACACAATTCCCTCTCTTTTTAAAACTCCCTACGGACTTGTAAGAGCAATTGTAATTCTTCGAAAGTTCAAACCAGACGCTGTGATCGGATTCGGAGGATATCTTTCTTTTCCCGCTGTTTCAGCTTCGCGTATTCTTAAAATTCCGATTGTTCTTCATGAACAGACGCTGAAAGCTGGCATTACAAATAAATACTTATCAAAATTTGCAGACAAGGTTTGTATTTCCTATGAGACATCTCGAAAATATTTTCCAAAAGAGAAAGTTGTTCTTACAGGAAATCCAGTAAGAAAATCAATTTTAAGCCCAATAGACAATATAGGGCTGAGTCTTGAAGAACCGATTATTTATATAACAGGAGGCAGTGTCGGGTCTCATCAGATCAATAAGCTTGTGATGGAAACTCTCCCCAGACTTCTTGAGAAATCAAGCGTTATACATCAAACAGGCGGAGCGTCTAAATTTTCTGATTTTGAAAAACTCCAAATTCTAAAAGAAGGACTTAACAAAGGGAAAAAAGAAAAGTATTTGATTTCAAAATATTTTGCGCCTGATGAAGTTGGGGCAATATATAAAATTGCCTCTTTTGTTATCGGAAGGTCAGGAATAAATACAGTTAGTGAGCTTATGGCAATTGAGAAACCAGCACTTCTTATTCCTCTTCACTCCTCTCAGAAAAACGAACAGCTTGATAATGCAGCCTTTTTTAAAAAACTTGGTTTAGGAGAGGTAATAGATCAGGAAGAAATAGATCCCGACTTTTTCTTAAGAGTAGTTCATAAGATGCTTAAAAATCTTGATAAATACAGGCTGAAATCTAAAAAGGCCGAGTCGTCGGGTGCTGCAAAAAGAATAGTAAAAGTTATATATGAAACTGCCCAAGGCCGTAGTAACTAAAAAAGACAAAAAAATAAAAAACAGAAAGAAGTTTGCTGTTATTTTTGTTTTTGCAGTTCTTTTTATATCTTTACCCCTGCTTATTTTTCTTGCATTCTTCGATAAAGAACCAATTTACATAAGTCCTTTGGCAAAGAATCAGACGTCTCAGGTAAAAGAGATAGAGAGTCTTCTTAAAAATAAGAAAATAACATACCATGATATATCAACATCAAAAGATTTAAGCTTTGTTATAAGATTAGAAGGAGAAAGTACGGCCATAATTGATCCAAGTAAAGATATTGAACAACAACTATCCTCTTTACAACTAATCATAACTCAGCTTACAATAGAAGGGAAGACTTTCAAAGCCGTTGACTTTCGATTTGAAAAACCTATCATTAAATTCTAATAATGACAGAAGGAAAAATTATAACAGGCACAGATATTGGGACTTCAAAGATAATTACCGTAATCACAAAAATAGATGAGGTAGTTAATGTTTTGGGAGTTTCGGAAGTTCCATCAGTAGGAATAAAAAAAGGCCAGATTGTAAACATAGAAGAGGCAGTTTTGGCTATAAACTCATCAATTGAAGCAGCGGAGAGAATGGCTGGCGTCTCGATTTCAAAAGTTATTGCGTCCATTGGTGGCGCAAGCATTGAATCCCAAAATTCACGAGGTGTTGTTGCAGTTTCTCAGCCCGAGGGAGATATAACCGGGTCAGATGTTGAGCGAGTAATTGATGCAGCAAAAGCAGTGTCACTTCCCTCAACCAGAGAAATAATCCATGTTCTTCCCCGAAGTTTTACAGTTGACGGACAGGAAGGAATTAAAGATCCGGTCGGGATGACAGGGACCCGTCTTGAGGTTGAAACACATATAATTTCCGCCGGAACGCCCACTGTCAGAAACCTTGAGAAAGCATTCTCACAAGTTGGCGTGGATGTAGAAGCTCTTGTTTTTTCAGGATATTCAAGCTCTCTTTCGGCACTATCGGATACAGAGAAAGAACTTGGGGTAGTTTTGGTCGACATTGGAGCCGGAACAATAGATATATCAATTTACATTGACGGATCAGTTGCATTCTCCTCCGTTCTTCCGATCGGCGCACGGCACATTACCAATGATTTGGCAATAGGACTTAGAATTTCACTTGAGTCAGCTGAGAAAGTGAAATTGTTTCTCTCCCGCCCTAAGAAAATCATACTAAAGCCTGTTGAGGAAGATGAAGAAAAGCCTAAAGAAAGAAGGCCCTCAGATGAGATAAATCTGGCAACGCTTGGCCTTCCCGAACAGCTCTCAAAAGTTTCACAGAAAACATTGGTTGACGGGATAATTCGACCCAGACTTAATGAGATTTTTACAATGGTAGGGCTTGAAATTAAAAAGTCGGGGTTTGGCGGACAGACTCCATCAGGACTTGTTATAACCGGAGGGGGAGCAGCAACAATTGGAGCTGTGGACGCTGCAAAGCGAATGCTTGCTATGCCAGTTAGAATTGGTGAACCTCAGAACATGAAAGGAATAATTGATGAAATTCAGGGGAGTTCCTACTCAACAGTAATCGGCCTTGCAATATACGGTGCGCTGACCGGAGAAGGTTCATCAAGATCTTTTAAAATGAATATACCGGCATTAAGTGGCATAAAAATTTCTACAAAACTTCCCAAAAAGATAATTGAGTTTATAAAATCATTCATACCCTAGCTTCATTAGACGATAGGTGGTAGAAGGTAGATGGTAAAACTTTGATGATTGAAAAATAGAGGATAGAAGATTCCATCTTCCAACTTCTATCATCGAAAATCTATTTTTGATCTTCTATAATCTACCGTCTTTTTCTTTCGTGGGGCTTGCAAAAACAGAATTCTTCTGTTACGATTCTTGGGCTATGCTCATAAAACCTCAAACAACTAATTTTGCAAAACTGCGGGTAATGGGTATAGGTGGAGGAGGATCAAATGCCTTAAACTCCATGATTTCAGGATCCGCAATTCAGGGTGTTGATTTTATAGCTGTTAATACGGACGCCCAGTCCCTTCTTTTAAACCAGGCAGCAACAAAAGTACAGATTGGCGAAGATCTTACAAAAGGTCTCGGCTCGGGCGGAAACCCCGAAATAGGACTCCAAGCAGCTGAGGAATCATACGAGAAATTGAAAGATATCTTAGATGGGACGGATATGGTGTTTCTGACAGCCGGTATGGGTGGAGGAACAGGAAGTGGCGGAGCTCCGGTTATTGCACGCGCGGCAAAAGAAGTTGGAGCCTTAACTGTTGCAGTAGTTACAAAACCGTTTACTTTTGAGGGAACAAGAAGAATGGTGACAGCTGAGGAGGGGATTGATAATCTAAGGGACAAAGTTGATACTCTTGTTGTAATCCCCAACCAAAGAATATTGGATGTAGTTGATAAAAAGCTGTCACTTCTTGAAGCTTTTAAAGTGGCTGATTCGGTTCTTACCCAAGGAGTTCAGGGAATTTCAGATCTAATTACTATGCCGGGACTAATCAATGTTGATTTTGCGGATGTCAGGACTATTATGCAAAACGCTGGAACTTCTCTTATGGGAATAGGAACAGGAGTTGGTGAAAATAGAGCCCAGACTGCTGCACGCTCTGCTATCTCGTCCCCCCTTCTTGAAATTACCATGGAAGGAGCAAGGGGGGTTCTATTTAATGTAATAGGAGGAAATGATCTTACAATGAGTGAGGTTGATGATGCAGCAAAAATTATTGCACAAGCGGCAGACTCTGATGCGAATATAATTTTCGGAGCAACAATTGATGAGACAATGAAGGATCAGATAAAAATTACAGTTATTGCAACAGGATTTGACGGAACTCGTCAGACCCTCAGAGAATTTGTTACCCCGCAAAGATTCGGTTCATCCCCGGCAATTGTATCCCAGGAAGAAAAAAGCGAAGGCGAGGAATCAAACTATCAGGATGAAGAACCGCCACCTCCGTCTTCTCCTCCGTCAAC
>MFOV01000023.1:41277-47484 GCA_001782515.1 Candidatus Levybacteria bacterium RIFCSPLOWO2_01_FULL_39_10
CTATTGAAAAATGGTATAGAGTAGTATAAAATAACATCATAAACGCCTCAGCCAGTGCTGCAAAGCCCGCTGAGGTTTTTCTTTACTTCTTTTTATTCCTAATAGATAATATTCATATGTCTAAAGTTATTCTTTTTATTGACGGAGAAAATTTTACTAACAAAATTGAAGAAGTGCTCAAAAGCGAGGGAGTTGGTAAATATAAAGAGAATCTTGCCTTAATTGACTTAGATAAATTATTTAAAGAGGCTCTCAAAGGATTTGAAGTTTCAAGAAAAATATTCTACGCAGCCAAGTTACATATTCATCCAGAAACCAAGAAAAAATCAGAAGAACTTATCAGTTTTCAGAGAAAATTGAGAAATAATCTGATAAAGTATGGCTTCGAGTTTGTTTTAGCTGGAAATGTAAGGGCACAAAAAGTAGGAAATAGACTTATTTTCAGAGAAAAGGGTGTTGATGTGAGAATTGCTGTAGATTTAGTTTCCTTATCTTGTGATAGAAAACTTGAAACAGCGATTATTTGTAGCTCAGATTCTGATTTGCAGCCAGCGATTAAGGAAATCAAGAATAGGAAAACTGAAGTAGTATATCTTGGCTTTGAAAATAATCCAAACAAAGGATTAGCTTATACAGCAAACAGAACAATTCTTCTTAGGAATTCTGAAGTCTTGGTCTCTTTTGCTAAAATGAAAAAGAAGTAATTACTCAGGTGTTTTTGGTAAGGAATTGAAGCTAGAAACAAAGTTTGTCTGGATCCTTCGATATACTCAGGACTTATAGCATTTCCTTCGACTTTACTCAGGACTATAGCCCGCATTTTTGAGGCAGAAGAATTAAATTATACTATATCCTCTAACGTGGAGAATGTCGTTCTTGCTGACCCTGCGAACATCAGAAGATTTAAGCGTAACTAAAGCAACTGTCTTACCTGTGGCAGTAACAAACTCTACCTCAATTGTTTTACCATCTTCATATGTATTTACAACAGCTCCCATATCTCCAGCTCTGAGGCCGTATTCGGCAATGTCGCGTTTAAGTATGACTGTTTCTAGTTCTTCAAACATATACTTATTATAGAGGATAAGCCGTGATAAATCTAGGGTTACCCTCTTCTTTCTCTACAAACCAAACAGTGCTTATTTTAACTTTCTTACCGCTTGGTGAATCTATAATTCCATTTACCACATAATTTGTGCCATAAGGCAATTTTCTAGATTCTTTTATTTCATTTGATTGGGCGATGTCCGTGAATGATTCAATAAGAATATCTACGTTGCTATTATTAAAACCGAGTTTGCGAAAAAATTTAGCTTTAGAACTTCCAACAGGATGTGTTTCTGAAAGTAAATAATTAATTAGTTTGTTTTTTGATATTGAAACATTTTTAGAATTAGAAAGTTTCACTCACCTGATTATATCATCTAACTCTAAGATTATATTTTTCTAGCAGGTTATTTATGTAAGAATTGAAGCTAGAAACAAGTCCTGTCTGGGATATCTCAGCATTGACTTTTTGATATTGTTTGATATAATTCCACGGTATGACAGAACAATTAAGACAAGTTGAAGCTTTATCTGAAGGGGATACAGGAAAGCTTGCTTATGAAACAAGCGAGAGACTTGCGACTCAAATTGGACAGCTTCCTGAATTTAGAGAAGCATTAGTTAGAGAATTTTTTCATAGGTCAAGACGTGGTAGTTCTGATGGAGTTCAGGGAGTTGTGTTTGACAAAGGAGATTACACGTATAGAGTAGATTTTTCTTCAGACTCAGAATACTACACTAATGAGTCTAGTTCTTTTCGTATGACTTTAAGAAAATGGGATAAGGCGGAGCGAGAAAGTCAGCAACCCAAAGGCCCGTTGGCTAGGTTAGAATTTTACTCCTGGTTTAGGGAAGAAGAAGATCAAAAGGATTATGGAGGTGGGGATATTAGCCTTAATTTAGATGGAAATAGAGACCATGAGGCAACAGGGCAAGAAGCAGTTGACTCTATTGGGACACATTTCGGCGACCTCTTGCCTCAACCAATAAGCTTTTAATTTTTGACATATCTACTCAAAAAGTCTATATTTGCAGTAGGTGTTTTTAGTCCTTCGGCCTTGCTCAGGATAAATAAGAATTGAAGCTAGAAACAATGTCTGTCTGGGACATCCCCGCATTTTTACGCCAAAAAAACTAATCCACTTGACAATTTCTACAATTCGTTATAACATAGTTATAATATGATTCAGCAAACTATTCAAATAGGCAATTCTGTTGGGGTAATCATTCCAAAGAATGTTTTAGAAGAGAACAAAATTAAAGTTGGCGACAAAGTTCAGGTTGATGTGAAGCCTGTTAAAAAAAGCGTTGGTGGCGTTGACGCAAAATTTATGAAAATGGCTGACGAATTTATTGAAGAGCACAAAGATGTTTTGCAAGCTCTTGCCAATCGTTGAAATACATTACTACTCCACAAGTTCTAGCTCTTCATGACCAGATGGTAAAAAGATTTGGTGGTTCACATGGCGTTCGCGATCTTGGATTAATAGAATCAGCGGTTGAGCGTCCTAAAGCGACTTTTGACGGAGTTGATCTGTATCCTGATATTTTTACAAAAGCTGCGGTATTAATGCATTCTTTATTAAAAAATCATGCGTTCGTTGATGGAAATAAAAGAACAGCGTATTCTTCCTGCGGTGTTTTTTTAAAATTAAATGGATACAAACTACAAAATATGCATAAAGCGAGCCTTAAATTTGCAATGAATGTCGAAAATAACTCGCTTGAACTTGAGGAAATTTCCAACTGGCTAAAGAAACATTCTAAAAAGACGTATTGACAATTCGGTGAAAAGTACTATTATTCTTTCTGCCTGCTTATTGATATGACAGATAGAGAAATCATAACAGGAGAAACCCCAGAACATCCTAACCCTGCAATAGCTGAATTATTGGAAGCAAGAGATATCATTGTAGGTGCAGTAAGAAAAACATCAAGAGATCAAGTAGACCTATGGAGACAAGTGCCATGGCTAGCATTACAAGCCGATGGGAGGACTGGATATTTAGATAAATACTCTTACGCCTATTATTATGGGTTTTGGGATCTTGATGTTACATCAAGCACAGATTTATTGGGGATAAGTGACGTATCAGGAATAACAGTAGATTTGGAAACAGGGGAATTAATGAGGGCAAGATCTGTATACGAACCAAGAGCGCCTGAGCATTTATATAGATTGGAAGAGTCTAATCCTGAAGCTGCAAGCGAAAGAGAGGTTCTTGCTTTATTACATAGACCAGAATTATTAGATGCTCAAGAAGTAGTAAGACATTTAAAAGAAGAAGCGAAAAGAACGTATTGGAAAGGATATGATATTAAAGAAGTAGAAGGCTGGAGAGCGGAAATAATTGAAAAATATGATCTAAAACTAGTATATAGCAGAAGAAGAATTGTTACTCCTGCAGAACCAAACCTTTTAGAATCTCAAGTTTTGAATTAATAATTCTCTTGACCTTTTTAATAAAAAGTCTATATTTTACTTAGGTGTTTTTAGTCCTTCGGCCTTGCTCCCTTCAGAATTTTCAGGGCAAGCAGGATAAATAAGAATTGAAGCTAGAAACAATCTCTGACTTAGATCCTTCGGCTCAGCTCAGGACTATAGCATCCCCTTCGATTTTGCTCAGGACATTTGCCCGCATTTCTAAGGCAGAGAAATTAAACTTTTTTTGCTTCAAATAAATACTTTAGTTATCTCCAATGTGCTTTTATTAGTATTAGACGATATTTAACAATTGATTATATAATAGTTTAACTATGAACAAAATTAGTAACAGAGTTGATAATACATTCATCTTAAACTTTCAAAAACAAAAAATAAAAACTGATTTAAAAAGAAATGTCCTTTCCCAGATGATTAAGTTTTTTAATTCAAACCAAAGATTTTTAAAACTCAAGTTTAAAAATGATAATTTGAACAGACTCTATAATATTAAAAACTCCAAAAAATTTGATTCAAAAGAAAATATGTTAGATGGGGATTGGTCAAATGTAGAGCAGGCAGTTAATATATATCATCTTTTAACACAAGCTATACTATTAAATATCCCAGGAGATATAGTTGAACTTGGTTGTTATGACGGCACCACGTCAATTCTTATGCAGAAAACATTGGATCAGCTAGACTCAAAAAAAATAATTCATGTATACGATTCTTTTGAAGGATTACCAGAAAAATCAGAAAAAGATGGTGATACAGTTTTTTATCCTGGTAGCTGTAAAACCCAAAAGGAAGATTTAATACAAAATTTCAAAAAACATAAAACTAAATTACCAATAATTCATGAAGGGTGGTTTTCTGATACTTTACCAAAAGGATTGCCTAAGAAAATAAGTTTTGCTCATCTAGATGGTGATTTTTATTCATCAATTCTTGAGAGCTTAATATATGTATATCCTAACTTATCAAAAGGTGCAATTGTTATTATTGACGACTATTGTGATCCTAAGATACATGACGTAAATAATATATTGCCTGGTGTAAAGAAGGCTTGCGATGAGTTTTTTAAAGATAAAAAAGAAAAAGTTGGGGTGCTTCTTGCCGGTGGTGAGACTCATGGATACTTTAGGAAATTATAAGTTTATACCGCTTGATAAATTCATCCTCTAATTCTCAAAATAGTAAAACATTTACAAAATGCTATCTTGCCCGTAAATATCAAAGCTAAGCCTGAAACAATTAAGTCTGACTTGGCGGACATCCTCCACCCGTTCTTACTTTTCACCTTCTCAGTTCTATTCGAACATGGCCCTGCCTTGCCGGCAGGCAGGTCAAAGAGCGAATCTTAGGTGGACAGGCCGCATTCTTCCGTCAAAAAAACTATATCCTCAAGTTGTTTCCGAGAGCAAACCAACTGTGCGACATCAAACATTTGCTTGTAAAATATTGAAAAATATTGTATAGTATAGATACTAAATCGCCCTGTGAGGTCGCAAGACATTTGCAGGGCTTTATTTTTTGGTATAGAATCGGTGAATGAAGCAGAAATGCATTATCCTGATTGACGGAAGCAATTTCTACTTTAAGCTGAAGGACTTAAAACTTCATAATCTTCTTTCATTTAATTTTAGTAAATTTTCTCAATTTCTTGTCCGATCAAATAAAATAGTTGGTACCTATTACTATATTGGCAGAATAAAACAAGATGGTTCAATAAAAACCGAAAAATTATTTAATGCTCAACAAAAATTGCTAGGACAACTTAAAAAACATAAAGTTATTTATAAGTTTGGTTATTTGTTGAAAAATGATGGAGTGTACCACGAAAAAGGTGTAGATGTGCAAATTGCAGTAGATATGTTATTTACAGCTTATGAAGACGTAGCAAACAGGATCATTATCGTTTCATCAGATACTGATTTAGAACCTGCAATTAAGAAAGCTAAAGAAAAGGGAAAGATAGTTGAGTATGTAGGATTTTCCCACAAAGCAAGTGTAGCAATGGTAAGTTTTTGTTCAGAATCAACTCTTTTAAAGAAAGAAGATCTGCAGCAATTTATAAAATAATTCCTCTAGATAATATTCCTCAGAAAATCTATATTTTCAATCAGATGTTTTTAGTCCTTCGACCTTGCTCCCTTCAGAATTTTCAGGACAAGCAGGATAAATAAGAATTGAAGCTAAGAACTAGTTCTGTCTGGGACATCTCCTTCGGCTTCGCTCAAGACTGTAGCATCCCACATTTTTGAGACGAAAAGCTAAGAGGATTGACAAATCAAGACAAAGTGCTATATTAAAGTTAAGATGTCGCTTCCACTTGATGCAAGACCAGGGGTCCCAGGAGCATCTCCTCAGCCAGACCGAGTTGAGCAGCCTCAAAAATATGAACAAGTATATGCTGATTTAAGGGGTTATCTTGGGTTACAATTAAGCTCTCCAACTTATGAGTCAGTTAACTATAGACTAGATGAGGGCGCTGAGTTTAGCTTTCTTGTTGATATCTCTGAAACTGGTGTAGATGAATTACTCGAGGGAACAGGTATTCAGCCACCTCTTTCTAAATTTAATGTTAATGACAGTGCATTTATAAGACTTTCTGATACTGATGAAGGTAAGATAATCAGGCTTGGGATTGCTTTTAGTGGTGAGTCGGAAGGCCAGCCATCTGAAAACTTCGGAATAGAATTAAATTTGGCAGAAACAGATGGAGCAATTGGCAT
>MFOV01000023.1:47503-51691 GCA_001782515.1 Candidatus Levybacteria bacterium RIFCSPLOWO2_01_FULL_39_10
AGAAAAAGCACATATGAGACCAGACCAACTGAGAAAGATAGCCCAAATCCTTGATAGATATTCTCCATCTGGTTCTATAACTCACAGAGTTACCAGGCGAGTTCCCGCTTCTCAAAGAGAACTTGCAAGGAGAACAAGAGCAGGCGAAGCGATTATAGCAAGACACGCTGCTGAAGACCCAGATTTTGTTCCAGAGTTAAGACAAGCAATAGAAGATGTAAATACCGGTAGAGCTGGTCCCCTAGACCCTAAACCAGACACTGCTTGATTTTCTGACTATTTCCCCTTGACGCAATCTCTTAAAAAGTCTATATTTTCCTTAGGTGTTTTTAGTAAGGTTTGAAGCTAGAAACAATCTCTGACTTAGACATCCCCGTGTTTCTCCGGCAAAAAAACTAAGTTTTTAGATCTACAATATACTTCTCAAACATTTTTCTATTCTCAGCAAGCACTGTTTCTCTTTCATCTGGTAAAGATTTAGCAACTAAAACAGCAATTCTATAAAGAATTAAAGGAGGTATTTCCAGCCATTTATTATTAAGCCTTAGGAAAATGAGCAAAGCCGTAACCGCGATTCTTTTGTTTCCATTTCTGAACGGGTGATTCTTTATTAAGGAGTAAAACAAGAGAGAGGCTTGTTCTGTAAGATCAGCTCCTGTAAATTCGTATGCCTGTCTTGGAGAAGCTAAAGATGATTCTAGCAGTGAATTATCTCTAGTTGAGTAATCTGGGATTGGTTCGTTAAACTCTAGAAGTTCTTTTGCGAGATTAAAACAGATAAACTCAAAGTCCTCGATGGTAATCCAATTAGGTTGCGGCGAGTTTTCGGAAGGTTTCCTCATACTGCTTTAAGCCTTGGTTGATAGCTTTTTTAATTACCCTCGCTTTTTTGGGATTTTTTTGTTCGTATTTTTTAACTGAGGTGTTTGTCATAAATTCATTATAACAGATTTGCACGAATTTGCATCAGCTTCAAAACCGCGTCGCTAAGAAAGCTTGTGCGACATAAGATCCAGATTGACATTTCAGGACAATGTGTTAATATCTAAATTATGGAAGGCAAACTCGGAAGGTTATTGGAAAGAGTTGGTTTGCAAGAACCTCAACAGAGAGAAGGAGAGAATTCTTTTGATTATCTTAACCGCCGAAGTCCTGGTATGGGGGATAGATTAAGAAGTTCAATGGAGCAGGCAAAGGAACCCCATATTGCCCATGAGCTCCACGGAGTAACTTTTGTTCCTGTTCATCTTCCTGGATTTAGAGCAATAGATGCTGCAAGAGCTGCAGGAGAACCCATTCCGCCCATTACTCCAGTGACTGAAGCCACCCCTGAAGCGCCACAACCAGGAGAAAATAGCTAAAACCTCTTGACCTATTGTCCTAAAAAGTTTATATTCTTCTCAAGACTTAGAAAGGTATTCTGCAAACAAGGTCGTTTGGAAGAAACTGAAGCTAAAAGTAATATCTGTCTGGGACATCCCCGCATTTCTAAGACAGAGGAATTAATTATCGAAATAGTTTTGTACCGCTGCTGATAGTGCTTCAGCCTCTTGTTCAAGCCTGTTATTATTCTTTATCAGCGAGTACTCAGTACTATTTGTTAAGAAAAATCCTTCAGAAATAGTTGCTGGCATTTTAGCTTTTAAGAGAACTCCCGATGCGAAACGAGAAATCCCTTGGCTTGGTATCCCAAGACTTGTAGAAACAGTATTTACAACCTCTTGAGCAAGTGCCACGTCTGATTTCTTCATGTACAATGCTTGAGAGTAGTCAACAGCACTACTACTTGATCCATTGTGGTGAATTGATATCAGAATTGCTGCCGTTTGAGCGTTGCAAAAATTGTACCTGTCTGCATTAGAAAGTGTACTATCATCTGTTCTAGTCATAAACACTGTGTATCCTACTGTTTCTAATTTTTCCTTTAGGAGCTGTGCTACTTGAAGATTGATTTCTTTTTCAGTTAGTTCTTGATTTTCTGTTCCAATATCGTTCCCGCCATGACCCGCATCCACGCAAACAGAGTAAGGAATGGGAGGTGGGGGAGTTGGTTTTGCTGCAAAAACTGGGTTGACAAAAAACGTAAGGAGAATTAATGCAAGGAATAATCTTAATCTCATGTATTTAACATAACATATTTCTCAGACCCATGAAATCCCCAAACTTTCATTTCCTTCAAGCATTTTTCATCACCCTTGTTAATTATAAGCTTTTTTCGAAAGATTATATATGTATAAATTGATTTTAAGAAATTGCTGATGTACATTTAGGAAGTGACAGCGAAAAATTATCTTCTTATACTTCTTATATTTTTATATTTTGTTTCAAGACTTTTATTTCTAACCAGCGTTCCTGTTTTTAACGACGAATCAACTTATCTTCGGGTAGCTGCACATCAGATTAAAGAGCCGGATCACAGCCCATACTCTTTAAAAGTCGGCAAAGAGCCGCTTCTTCCATATTTATTTGGGGCTGCTGGTGAATTCAGTGGAAATTATCTAATTGGAGGGCGAATAATAAGTATAATTTTTGGATTTTTTACTTTTTTAGGAATTACGCTTTTTACAAAAGAACTTTTCGGAAAAAAAGCAGGATTGTTTTCAGGATTTTTGTATATCCTTGCGCCATTTACAATATTTTTTGACAGACTTGCGCTTTTGGACAGCGGCGTATCAACTATATCTGCCTGGAGTCTTTTTTTGACATATTTACTTTTCAAAGAAAAGAAATGGATTTTTTCAGCTTTATTGGGATTTGTTTTGGGAATTGGAATATGGATTAAGGCAACCTCTATGTTTTTTGTTTTTCTTCCCCTTATGGCGTACCCTTTTTATTATTTCTTTGATAAATCAAAAAAAGAAGAAAAGAATTATGTTTTTCTGATGTTATTATTACCTCTTGGAATTACTTCAATATTTTACCTTTTACTTCGTTCACATCCGTTTTATTCTGATTATTCACAAATAATAGGTCAGTACACTTATAGAATTTCAGAAGTTTTTAGTTTTCCCATTGTTTCTTGGATCCAAAACTCAATCTCAATTTCTGAATGGCTGTTTTTTTATTTAACTCCTATTGTTTTAATACTCTCTCTTCTTTTTATTTATCAATATAGAAATGAAATACATAAATATTATCTTATAATTCTTTGGTTTGTGCTTCCACTTGTTTATGAAATATTAGCAGGAAAAATGCTGACTTCCCGCCATGTTCTTCTTCTAACAATCCCTTTAATTGCTCTGTCAGGTGCTTACCTATCAAAAATATCCAACAAAGTTATTTTATATTTAATTCTTGGTATATTTTCAGTTATTTCACTATTTTATATCTTTATTTTATATTTAAATCCCCAAAAGCTTCCTGATTTTTATATTCATAAGGCAAAATCCGATATGATGCAGTATTTTTATGGTTTTTCGTCAGGTTACGGAGTAAGTGAATCAATTGAATATTTAAAAAATCTTTCAAAAGATAGAAATATAATTGTTATTGTCAGAAATGATTTTGGAAATCCTGAGGATGCTGTCATAGGACATTTATATTACAACACTAACACTCAAGTTATCCCTTTACCAAGCGTTGATCAGGATGGATTTAAAGAAAATATTGAGACTATTCTTACAAATGCCGGAGAAACTCCAGTATATTTTGTGTCCCGTGGAAACTATTTTGCAGGGGCAGACAAATACTTTAAAGAAGAGAAAATATTTAAAAAGCCAAACGATGAAGAGTTTGTTGGCGTTTACAAATTAGGAATTTAAAGGTTTATCAAAAATATTTTCTAATTTTTCTTTCAAATTCAACAGGATTTGCAATACCTTTCAGTATCACTAGCACTTGATAACCTCCTGATGCGCTAGTCTTAAGCTCAACGTCTCCGAAATTGAAAATTCTCTGCAAAAGACTCTGTTTTACATCTGCTGAGCGGATTGTTGCAAGCTCATAAGTGTCTTCTTCAATATTTAAAACTCCTTTGTGAACAATTAAATGTTCCCCATCTATGTAGTATGAAGTGTGAGACCAAGACAGCACAAAGTAGATTATTATTACAATTCTAATTGTGTTAACGATTGGCTGTGAGAGAATAAGAATTATTGAAAATAAGTTATAAAATGGAGCTTGTATGTCAATAAATATGCTAATAAATGAACTAGATATAAAAACAATTGCATCAATTATAAAAACTGC
>MFOV01000023.1:51703-60366 GCA_001782515.1 Candidatus Levybacteria bacterium RIFCSPLOWO2_01_FULL_39_10
TAAAATCAAAAGAATTATGCTACCCCTTATGGGGCCTAATTTCTTAGGGGAGTTACTTTTATTTTTAAGAAGAGTAGGCATTTACCCCTCCTTTGGTTGAGGTTATCTTATACCAAAAGAATATGTTTCGCAAGCGAGTTTAAATTAGACTATAATACACGCAAATGATGTTTGAGGATAGGGCAGATGCCGGTAAAAAACTTGCTGAAAATCTGAAAGCATATAAAAATAAGGAAGCTGTTGTTCTTGCGATTCCCAGAGGTGGTTTGATTGTTGCGCGTGAAGTATCAAAATTATTAAACTTACCTCTTTCAATTATTGTTGTTCGCAAGCTTGGTTATCCCACTCAGCCGGAATTCGGATTTGGAGCAATATCTGAAGGAAATACTATTTATTTAAATAAGGATACCATAAGTTCATATCCAATTGATAATTCCTCAATTGATATTATTATTAAAAATGAAAAAAAAGAGCTGAAAAGAAGAATCGATGTTTATAGAAATGGCAAAAAACTCCCAATTTTGAAAAATAAATCAGTAATCCTTGTTGATGACGGATTAGCAACAGGCGCTTCTGCCACAGCATCAATTCTTGCAGTTAAAAAAGAAAAACCTAAGGAAATTATTTTTGCAGTGCCTGTTTCCGCAAAAGATACTTCGGAAAAAATTAAAAAAGAAGTTAATAATTTTGTTTGTTTAATTACAGACAGAAATCTTTTCGCAATAGGAAATTATTATAAAAATTTTGACCAGGTAGATGACGAAGCTATATTAAAAATACTAAGACCTAAAGAAGAAGCGAGAACACGGATTTGAAAATATCACCAATAAAATCAAGCATTGATCGCGAGTGTTGAGATTCTTCTATTTTATTTTTTGGCTCAGAGGCTGGCGTGGGGCTTGATGTTGCCGAATCGTCCTCTACGATCTGCCCGTCCACTTTTATTTCAGAAACGCCGTTTTTTACATTTATTTCAACATTTTCCGGCTTATCAGATGAATATTCGGTCACTTTGCCGTTTGTCTCAATTCTAATATCAGTTGAAACTTCCGCATTATTGTCTCCTGAATTATTATTTGACGCATTAACAGAATTGTTAACAGTAACACTTGATGAGGACTCGGCATATGCTGGGAGGGGAACAAGAAACAATACTGAAATGAAGATGTATCTTATCATATGTGGAGAGTATAACAAATTAATAAAATATTCAAGTTTTAGGCTATAATATATAAAATATGAAAAACAAAAGATCAAAGTTTCCGACATTTATTTACTCCTCAAAAATACTTCCGATATTTCTTGTATTTTTAGTTATTTTTTTGTTTTCAGCTTCAAGCCCCAACCTTAAGAACAATTTAAAAGACGGAATTAATAAATCTGGAGATACTGAAACTGAAAACGAAACTAGTTATGTAGAGCCTACTCCTTTTTTGTGGACAGTTGAGAAGGTTGATGGGCAGATCACGCAAATTGCACTTCCTCAGGATTCTAAGATGTCAACAGAGGATGAGCTGTTTGATGCAATGAATGTTTATAGATCAACACATGGTGTAAACCAGCTACAAAAAAACGATCTTTTATGTTCAATAGCCCAAAATAGAGCTGCGGAGCAGGTTGCCAACGATGGTTTTGATAGTCATGCGGGTTTTGGAAAATATGCTTCGAATCAGAATGAATTCTCAAAAATGGGAGAGGTATTATTCGGCGGAGCACAGCCCCAATATGGAGTCCACATTGTTGAATACGGTTGGGACAGGTCTCTAACAGGACATAGAGAAACAATAAGAAATCCTGATTGGCAGTTTGGATGCGCAGGAATTGCAGACTTCTTCGCCGTATTTGTTTTCGCTACACCCTGAGTTGAACTAACCTCGAGTTTAAGATAAAATTAGCTTTATGCTTACCACGTTTAAGATAACGGGAAAGTTTTATGAGCAAATCAAATAATAATTCAAAAAAATCTCAAGCGATGTTCAAACCTGTTTCTCCACAAACTGATTTTCCGGTGCTTGAGCATGAACTTCTTGAAAAATGGTATAAAAACCCGCTTCAGAACATGAAAGGAAGTTACCCACCGTATGAACCTTATTTTTTGAAAAATGTTCCCAATGTAATGTTTTTTTCGGGAGATTATGCAATTCACGGGACTTACTGGCATAATAAGTTTGGAAGTAGGGCTTCTCACGGATGCGTTAATGTTCCTGTGGAGTTTTCCAAATGGCTTTATGACTGGGCTCCAAAAGGCACAAGAGTTGTTGTTTTCTAGATCACGCTTATCAAAACCATATTGACTATTGACTTGTTATTATCCAGCCTAATATGAGAGAGTTTTTATCAAATGTTTTGGATAGACAGCCTAAACTCCCCGCAGAACCGGTAGAAGATGTTGGATATCGGGCACTTTCTTCGCTTGACGCCATCCAGGCAGGATTCCCTGAAGAGGAATCTCGATCTGATCTTTCCACTTCTGAACTAGCTGAATTGGCAGTAAGAAATTTAAGACTCATTGAAAAAACTATCAGTCCGGTGGTTAAGGATTTTTTTACCAGAACACACATTATTGGAATGGAATTTGGAAGCAATTTACCTAATGCCCGGTTTAGAAATATTGAATATCATCCTTACAAAGGAAAACTAGTTGTCAGAAATATAGACGGTGAAGTTGAAGCTACAATTACAGAAGGCCAACTTAGGGCGAATATATCACTACCTAATGAATACGGAAAGTGGGTTAAGAGTTTCGCTAATACCTCAAGAGAACAGATAGTCGATAAATTCAGAGAGCAAATTAGAGGCTCTTTGGATGTTATAGCTGAACCGGTTTCTCCTTTGATCTCATCCCCGCAAGTATAAGAGTCTCAAATTAAACGATACTCTGCTGATTAGACTTATTGAACTCGAGGCTAATTTAGACTACAATTAACTTTATGTTTATCCCGTTAGAGATAACGGGTATTGTTTGATATGAATACTGATGATGGTTCAAAAAAATCTCTAGCGGGATTTAAACCTATTTCACCCCAGACTGACTTTCCAAAACTCGAAAGAGAATTGCTTGATAAATGGGACAAAGATGGCGTCGTAGATAAATATTTGCATAAAAACGACAAATCTTCGAAGAAGTTTTCTTTTTTAGACGGGCCAATAACTGCAAATAATCCCATGGGAGTCCATCACGCATGGGGAAGGACTTATAAAGACTTTTATCAAAGATATTGGAATATGTGCGGAAGATGCCAGAGGTTTCAAAACGGATTTGATGAGCAGGGGCTTTGGGTTGAGGTGGAGGTGGAAAAAGAATTAGGTCTTAAATCAAAAAAAGAAATTGAAAATTTAGTGCCGGGCGATAAGTTCAAAAGTCTTGAAAAATTTATAAATCTTTGTAAGGCAAGAGTTTCCAAGTTTTCCAAAATCCAGACAGAGCAATCAAAAAGACTCGGATATTTTATGGACTGGGAAAATTCATATCACACCTCGTCCAACGAGAACAACTATGCTATTTGGAATTTTCTAAAAATAGTAAATGAGAAAGGATGGCTTTATAAGGGACGGGATTCTGTTCCCTGGTGTCCAAGATGCGGAACAGCAATTTCCCAGCATGAAATACTGACCGAGGAATACAATGAGATAACTCACAAATCTTTGGTTTTTAAGTTAAAAATCAAAGGTCGGTCCAATGAATATCTACTAGCATGGACAACAACACCGTGGACAATTCCGGGAAATGTAGCACTCGCAGTTGATGAGAATCTAACTTATTGGAAAATGTCAAATGGGCAGGAGTTGATATATATTATAAGCCCAGAAGGAACAGGAGAAATTGATAAAAATGAATTATTAGTAAATATACAGAAACTTACAGAAGGATATGAAAAAGTCAGAGAAATAAAAGGAAAAGATCTTGTTGGCCTTGAGTATGATGCACCTTATGATAATTTGCCAAATGTTAAAAAAGCGCTAGGCAGCTATACCCACAAAGTTATTGCAAATGATCCTTTGATCCTGCCTATAAATCCAGCTGAAGGAACAGGAATTGTTCATGTGGCACCCGGCGCAGGAACCGAGGATTTTGCGCTGTCAAAAAAAGAGAAATTGCCGGAAATTCCTGAAATTGATGAGGCAGGAATATTTTTGGATGGGTTTGAATTTATAACCGGCGAGCATGTTAAAAAAGCAAGTAGTCTTATTCTTGAAGATCTTGCAAAAAGAGGGTTGATTCATAAAGATTTTGATTATTTGCACCGCTATCCGACTTGCTGGAGGTGCAAAACTGAACTTGTATGGCGAGTAGTTGATGAGTGGTATATAGCGATGGACCGCCCTTCGCTTAAAGCTTCTGACGGTGGGCAAACATATAGAGAGCAAATGATTGAGGTAGCAAAAAAGATTTATTGGATTCCCGAATGGGGGCTTGAGCGAGAACTTGATTGGCTGACAAATATGCACGACTGGCTGATCTCGAAAAAGCGTTACTGGGGGTTGGCACTTCCAATATGGGAATGCCAAAAGTGCAAAAACTTTGAAGTTATCGGAGGTTACGGAGAGCTAAAAGAAAAAGCAGTTGAGGGTTTTGATAAGTTTGAAGGGAATTCTCCGCATAGGCCTTGGATTGATCAAATAAAAATTAAATGTTCGAATTGCGGAGAAATTATAACACGCATTCCTGATGTTGGAAATCCATGGCTTGATGCGGGAATTGTTCCGTTTTCAACTATGCCTGAGGATTGGCTCCCTGCAGATTTTATTACCGAATCTTTTCCGGGGCAGTTTAAGAATTGGTTTTATTCACTCATTGCAATGTCAACTGCACTTAAAAACGAGGCTCCTTTTAAAAAAGTTTTGGGATTTGCAAGCGTTCGGGATGAAAAAGGGGAGGAGATGCATAAAAGCCGCGGAAATGCAATTGAATTCAATGAAGCAGCCGACAAGATTGGCGTGGATGTTATGAGATGGCTGTATCTTAAGCAAAATCCGGAGCAAAATCTCAACTTCGGATACCACAGCGCAGATGATGCTAGAAGAATTTTTATAATTCGCCTTTGGAATATTTATAGTTTTTTTGTAACTTATGCAAACCTCAACAAGTTCAAAGTTCAAAGTTCAAAGTTCAAAGTTCAAGACTCTGGGAATGTTTTAGATCGGTGGATTATTTCCCGCCTTAACAAGAGTATAAAAAATGTTTCAAATCATATAGAGAAATATGCTGCACATAAAGCAGCCGCAGATATTGAGAAATTTGTGATTGATGATTTATCCAACTGGTATGTAAGGCGAAGCAGAGAAAGAGTGAGTCTGGTTAATGAAGACTTGAAAGATCGCAACGATTGTTTGGACACATTATATTTTGTGCTTTTGCAATATTCAAAACTTCTCTCGCCTTTTATTCCTTTTATTGCTGATGAGATTTATACAAATTTAACCGGAGAAGAATCTGTCCATCTTTCAGATTGGCCAAGTTTTGATGAAAAATTAATAAATGAAGAAGTTAATAAGGAAACAAACGCAGCTCGTGAGATAGTAGAACAAGGTCATGCGCTTAGAAAAGAAAAAGGATTCATTGTAAGACAACCTTTAAATTCACTAGTTTCTGTATCTCCTGTAAGCTTATCTGTGGGAACAATATCTACTATCCAACAGGAGCTTAACATTATTGAAGTCCGAAATTCAGTGAAATCTAATATTAAATCAGCCGAAGTAAATGAGATAGATTTTAAAATTACAGAAAAGTTAGAAGAAATGGCTGAAATGAGGAAGGTTGTACATCAGATACAACAAGAAAGAAAAAAGATTGCAACGTCCCTTGATGAAGAGGTTGATGTAACATTACCTTCCTGGCCAAAGGAATTTGAATCAGATATAAAAAGAAAAGCACAAGTGAGAAATCTTTCAAAGGGAGATTTTAAAGTCGCGAAGATTTAATGAATTTAAGAAATTTTTCCTCAATTGATGTTCCTCTTATGGTATCGGTTGGAATACTTATTATTTTCAGCCTTGTTACACTCTACTCGATTAATTTTTCTCTTTTTAGAAATCAGGCAGTTTTTGCGCTCACCGGTTTTTTAGCTTTTTTAGCGCTCACGCAGATTAATTACAGGTTTTTTACACATTACTATAAATATATATATTTAGGATCTATCATAATTCTTTTTCTACTTCTTTTTATTGGTGTTGAGAGCAGAGGTTCAGTCAGGTGGTTTGAGCTCTATGGACTAAGAGTTCAGGCTTCCGAAATTTTAAAGCCGTTTTTAGCTTTGTCTATGGCTTATT
The DNA here is from genome assembly GCA_001782515.1 of Candidatus Levybacteria bacterium RIFCSPLOWO2_01_FULL_39_10. Taxonomy (GTDB): domain Bacteria; phylum Patescibacteriota; class Microgenomatia; order Levybacterales; family UBA12049; genus 2-01-FULL-39-10-A. The sequence continues at coordinate 57,974 of MFOV01000023.1, forward strand.
TCTTATCAACGCTTAAAAATTATTCACTTAAGTCCTTCATAGTAGTGCTACTTTTAAGCATCCCTATTATATTTTTGATATTTCTTCAGCCGGATTTAGGGAACGCTCTCATTTATTTTTTTGTGGTTTTAGGAACCCTTCTTATCTTCGGATTTCCTTTCAAGTATTTTTTATTTGGATTTTTTGTCTGGGTTTTAACACTTCCTCTTTTTTGGGCAGTTCTTAGGGATTATCAAAAAAACAGAATTTTAACATTTTTTGATCCTACAAGCGATCCTTTAGGAACATCATATAATGCAATTCAGGCAATAATTGCAGTAGGATCTGGAATGCTTTTGGGCCGAGGAATCGGCCAAGGGACCCAGGTAGAGTTGTTTTTTTTGCCTGAAACTCATACTGATTTTATTTTTGCAACAATTTCTGAGGAATTTGGATTTGTGGGTTCAGCAATTATTGTAAGCCTTTTTGTTTTCATTCTTTATAGAATATATTTAATAATAAAAACTAGCTATGACAAATTTAGCAAAGTTTTTTCAATTGTGACTTTTCTCATAATTTTTACTCACTTTTTTATTAATATCGGAATGAATGTTGGGATCTTGCCTGTGGTTGGAATTACTCTTCCATTTGTCTCATATGGCGGAAGTTCGCTTTTATCTAGCTTTATTCTTCTGGGACTTCTTTTTTCAATAAATAAGGAAACAAAAGAGAAAGTCTTGGAAATTAAGTAGATTTTTGGTATAATTTTTTGCTATGCAATACGCAGTAATAAGAACTGGTGGAAAACAATACAGGGTAGATGTTGGAGACGATGTTGTCCTCGATAAAATTGATGGAGAAAAAAACAAACCAATAATATTTGATGATGTACTGCTCTTGGTGAAAGACGAAAAGGTGATAATTGGAAAACCCAGTATTTTGGGCGCAAAAGTTTCTGCAAAATTTATTGAGGATAGGAGCGGGGAAAAGATCTATGTTAGAAAATTCAAGGCAAAGTCCCGTTATAGAAGAAAAATTGGTTTTAGAGCAAAACAAACAGTTTTAAAAATAGAAAAAATTGATTATAAGGGAGTGTTTTTAGGTAAAGATACTGCAAAACCAACAAAAACTGCTCATAAGAAGTCAAATTAGCAACTTTTGACCTATTTTATCTCGTTTTGACTTATTGACCTATGTGAAAAATTGGTGTTAAAATACACTTGAATTTTCACAAAGGTAAGAAACTATGGCACATACAAAAGCACAAGGGGGAGTGAAAGGAAACCGAGACTCAATTGCAAAAAGATTGGGTGTTAAAGTATTTGGTGGTGCAAAAGTTTTACCTGGAAATATAATTGTTCGACAAAAAGGGACAAAATTTCATCCAGGAATAGGAGTATCGATGGGGAAAGATTATACATTATTTGCTGTTTATGAAGGAATTGTAGAGTTTAAAACTAAAAAGGGCAAAAAGTTTGTAGAAGTAAATCAAATATAAAAATGGACGAAACATCCCAGGAAAAGATAACAGAACTTGATCCAGACATGCTTCAAAGCAATCCGCTTCAGCCGCGAGGGATAATAACTCCAGATTCTTTAACTGAGCTTGTAGATTCTATAAAAGAACAGGGAATTTTAGAGCCTTTGGTTGTTGCTTCAACTCCTGCCGGTTATCAAATAATAGCTGGAGAAAGACGCTGGAGAGCCGCAAAAATGCTTGGATTAAAAACTGTGCCAGTTGTTATTCGGCAGTCTTCACCTCAACAAATGCTTGAGATGGCAATTGTTGAAAACGTCCAAAGAGAAGATTTAAATCCGATTGAACGCGCCCAGGCTTACAAAAGATTAATTGATGAGTTTGGATTAGGAACTAATGAGGTGGCAAAAAGAGTTGGTAAGTCTGCACCAACAGTTTCAAATACGATTAGACTTCTGTCTTTGCCGGATGCGATAAAGGACGCGCTTGTTGCAGGAGTTATAACAGAAGGTCATGTTAGGCCTCTTATATCAGTTGGCGATGACAAACTCATGCTTGAGCTTTTCAAAAAAATTCTTCGGGAAAACTCAACCGTCCGCGAAACTGAGGACATGGCAAGAAAAGCAAAGGGTGATGTTGAACAAAGAGCGCCTCGAAAAAAAGACAAACTATGGGTGCCAGAGTTGGATGAAATGGCGGATAAAATAAAGGAAAAATGGGAAGTAGATAAGGTAAATATTTATCAATCAAGGTCAAAAGTCAGAATTATAATTGAGAAAAAAGGAGATGTAGATATAACAGGACCTAAGGTTCAGCAAATTGTGGGGCTTCTTACTTCTTAGTAGGGGTTATTGATTACTCCAATACTTTTAACAGGCCAGTATACAAACAAAGATATTCCTATGATGTTATCTTTTGACACAAAACCCCATTCCCT
>MFOV01000024.1:0-3813 GCA_001782515.1 Candidatus Levybacteria bacterium RIFCSPLOWO2_01_FULL_39_10
CAAAAGTAGATGTACCTTCTCCAATAAGCTCTTTAATTCCTAGATTATTTACTTTATCAGTTGTAAGTTTTGGTTCAATAATTTCAGTTGGAACGGGGATTGTGATTACTTTTTGTGAAGTGTAGTTAAGTATTAATTTTGCTTTTCCCAAAACGAGTTCTCTGAGTTCTTCTTCGTTTACTTTTCGGCCATTTCGTGACGGCTCAAACTCAACTACTCTTCCGTTTTGAAAATTAAATACAGCTTCAACCGGCTCTTCATTTACCTCATCATAAAAAGGCTTGGTCAGTTCTTCAAATTTCTGCTCATTGAATTTATATGAAGGCCTCAAGTCAATTCCTTTAAAATAGGCCTGAGTGATAATGCTTATGTCTGATATCGGGTTTTTTGACCTACCAAGACTTATTGCCTGCTTTGATAAGAGCTCTTTGTCATATCCAAATTCAGTGTCGCGAGCTGAGACTGATGCGACTTTATCCTCAAAAGTGAATATAAAAGTTACATCCTTAACTTTTTTATTCTGAGTCTCAAAATAATTTTTAACTTCAGCTTCTGACTTCTCGCTGAAATCAACGCCGTTTATTTTTATTCCCGAATATACTTTTCCATCATAATAAATCTGAAAGACAATGTAGGAAAAGCTTAAAATAAAGAAAAAAGAAAGTGCTGCTCCCGCAAGAAACCAAAAAGTGAAGTTGGTGTATTTTCTTAATTTTTTATTTTTGATCTTAAATTTTTTTCCGAGTTTGGATAAAGAAAACCTCATTGTTAAGAAGTACGAGATATTATACTATAAAAATAATGGAAGAAGGAGTTATTTACGGGAGTACTCCCAGTCCTCAGGTTCCGCAACAAAATAATCAAGCTGCCAAAAGCAGCATTGTTTCATATGCTCAAAGTCAAACTCCGCCACCAAAGCCAAAGCCAAAGACATCAAAGCTGAAAAAAATTCTTTTGATCTTTCTCTCGCTTTTTCTTCTTATAACAGTTGTTTTTTCTCTAATTTACTTTATCTCATTAAGATCGGGGGAGGAAGCTACGGAAAAGGTTGAGCTTGTTTGGTGGGGTATGTGGGAAGACGAAGCTATCCCACAGTCAATAATCACTGATTTTGAGACAAAGAACCCTAACGTAAAAGTGAAATATGAGTATCAAGAACCGGCAGAATTTAAAGAAAAACTTATTGCGCGAACAGATGCCGGACGCGGCCCCGATATATTCAGATTTCATACCAACTGGTATGAGGATTTATCAGGAATACTTCTTCCATTAACTTCAGACGTGATAACTAAAGAAGAGTTTGAGAAAAATTACTATAAAACTGCACAGCGGGATCTTATAAAAAACGGAGCAATTGTAGGAATCCCTCTTGAAGTTGATACATTGGCACTTTTCGTAAACCCTGCAATTATTGAGCAAATTAAGACAGAAAAGGAACTTTTGGAAATAAAACTTCCCACCAACTGGCAGGAATTTATTGAAACAACTGAAACGCTTACAACATACGATGAACTTGGAAAAATAATTATTGGAGGGGCAGGAATGGGAAGTTATGATAACGTGAATTATGCGCCTGATATAATATCTCTTCTTTTTGCGCAAAATAGAGTTGATTTTGATAACTTTACTTAAAACCAAACTAGAGCTTCAGACGCCCTGCGTTTCTATACAAACTTTGCGCTCATTGAAAATAATGTGTGGGCGGCAAATATTGACCCTGATCTTTTAGCCTTTTCGCAGGGAAGACTTGCTATGTATTACGGCTATTCCAAAGATTACAATCAAATTAAAAAATCCAATCCCGGGCTTAATTTTCAAGTAATTGCCGTACCTCAGCTTTTGAGTAAGGAAAAATTCGCTATTTCCAGCTATTTTGTTGAAGGTGTTTCAAACGCAAGCACGAGTCAAGCCGAAGCAATGCTTTTTATGAAATTTCTGAAAAGTCCTGGGGCGCAGGAAAAACTGTATCAGGAGCAGTTAAAAAAGGGAATATTCCCTCCTCCTTATTCAAACAAAAGCCTCAATGAGAAACTGCGGGGAACTGATGCGTATGTGTTTGCCCAGCAGGCAAATTATGCGCTTTCCGCGCCTTTTATGCTTACTCCTGAGAAAGAAAGTAGGGGGGAGGGAATGAACAAATTTATAAAAGATGCCGTCAACTCAATACTTTCAGGAACCGAACCAGATTTTGTAACCGAGGACATGTTCCTAGCTCTTACAGGCGCTGAACCTACCGGAGAAATCACAGAAAACATACCGAAAATATTACCCGAAGTTGAAGAATAAGCCAAAAAAACGAAGCTAAAATTGCCTATTTTTAGACTCTAGGTTATTGACAAAGAAAAATTTATAGTCTATTATCTCAAATACCCAAATTCCCTCATATCCAAACGCGGAGGGATTTTGTCTTATATGGACGCCAAAAAAATATACCTAACAAAAGAAGGACTTGAGAAATTAAAACAGGAGCATGAGGAGCTCACCAAGGTTAAACGCCCCGAAATTCTTGACAGAGTAGCTCAAGCTAGAAACATGGGGGATCTTTCAGAAAATGCAGAATACACGATGGCAAGAGAAGAGCTTTCTTTTATTGACGGAAGAATTGATGAGCTTGATGAACTTCTTAAACAGGTTGTTATTATAAGCAATAATAAATCAAGCACAATAAAACTCGGATCAAAAGTTATGGTAAAAAGTGGTAAATCAAAAGACGAATTTACACTCGTTGGTGAATGGGAGGCGGATCCTAAAGAGAAAAAAATTTCACACGAATCCCCTCTTGGAAAAGCGCTTCTCGGCAAAAAAGTCGGAGAAGAGGTTGAGTTTGAAGCACCCGCCGGCAAAATCCTCTACACAATAGAAGCAATTAATTAATGAAGAAATGCGATTGTATACATTGCAGATTTAATAATCCAAAACCCACAGCAACCGCCGTAATAATTAAAGATCAAAAAATTCTAGTTGGAAAAAGGACGAGTGAACCGTTTAAAGGAAAATGGGATTTTTTTGGTGGGTACATGGGTGCAGATGAAGTACCAGAAGAAGCACTTAAAAGAGAGATAAAAGAGGAGCTTGGAGTTGAGTGTGAAATTACATATTTGGGTGCTTTTACAGGAACAGCCAATTATGAAAATTATCATTTTCCTGTAGTTAGTTTTGCCTATCTAACAGAGTTAAAAGGAGAAATAAATCTAAATAAGAAAGAAAATTCAAAATACGAATGGGTCGCAATAACCAAATTAAATAATATTGCTTTTGATTCAAATGAAAAGATTTTAAAATTTATTAAAGATAAACTTGTTTTTGATCTAGATGAAGTTAAAAAATTAATCTATCAGCTTGACCCAAGTGCAAACATTAATGAACAGTCGCTTTATAAAGCTATTTTAAATGGACATCTTAGTAAAGTTGAAAGGGATGGTAAATTGGTTGGGCTGGGATGGATTTTTCCAAGAAGAACACTTCTTCGCAAACAAGCAGTAGTTGAGGATATGATTGTAAATAACGAGTATCGAGGACAGGGATTGGGTGAAAAAATTCTTAAAGATTTAATAAAATGGGCAAAAAAAGAAGGGATTGAAGTAATTGAGCTAACAACCAATCCAAAAAGAATCGCAGCCAATAGTCTGTATCAAAAAGTCGGCTTCATACTCCATCCTACAAACCACTACCTTCTTCAGTTGTAGTTTTTTGATTGAATCGCTCAAATATTATAGACTATGTCTGTGAATAGTATTGATAAATTTTATCAGGAAATAGAAGAGGATAGCCTAAAAAGAAAAATTCCTCTAGTTGTTCAATCAGGGCAAGGCG
>MFOV01000024.1:3884-20558 GCA_001782515.1 Candidatus Levybacteria bacterium RIFCSPLOWO2_01_FULL_39_10
TCACTGGCGGATATATGGCAAACTGTGCTGCGATCTCAACTATTATCGGCAAAGAAGATATTGTTGTGTCAGACGAACTCAATCACGCCTCCATAATTGATGCAATAAGACTGTCCCAGGTAAAGAATAAATTTATCTATAAACATTTGGATATTTCCGATTTGGAATCCAAAATAAAAGAAGCAACAAAGCTTTCTAAAACTCCGAAATCTGATGGTTCCACTCCGCGAATTTTAATAGTTACTGATGGAGTTTTTTCAATGGATGGAGATTTGGCTCCGCTACCTGAAATTGTTTGGTTAGCAAAAGAATATGGTGCGTTAACAATGGTAGACGATGCCCATGGTGAGGGAGTTTTAGGAGAAGGCGGTAGGGGGATTGTCGATCATTATGGATTACACGGGCATGTCGATATTGAGGTAGGAACACTGTCAAAAGCTTTCTCTGTAATAGGGGGATTTATTACAGGGAGAAAAACACTTATTGACTATTACAAAAAAAACGCAAGACAGTATTTATTTTCAAACGCCCTAACAATTCCTGATACAGCGGCACTTGACGAGGCGGTAAAAATTCTAGAAGAATCAGATGAGCTGGTAAAAAAACTCTGGGAAAATACAAACTATATAAAAGACCGGTTTAAAAATCTAGGGTTTAATACTGGCAATTCCAAAACCCCAATCACGCCTGTTATGCTGGGAAGCGAAGACGTGGCCCGTGATTTCAGTACCAAACTGTTCGAGCTTAACGTATTTGCAACACCGATTGTTTATCCTATGGTTGCAAAAGATGCAGCAAGAGTTCGGGTGATACCATCAGCTGCACACAGCAGAGAAGATTTAAATTTAGGAATTTCTGCTTTTGAAAAAATAGGAAAAGAGATGGGGATTATAAAGTGAAAAAAATATTAGTAACAGGAGCATTTGGTCAGATTGGATCGGAGTTAGTGCCCGCACTTCAGGAAAAATTTGGAAAAGATAATGTTGTTGCAATGGGACATGAGAAAATTGATGAAAGTTATGACGGTATTCTGGAAAAAGCAGACTCAAGGGATAAAAATTCGCTTGAGACAATTATAAAAAATCATGATATCGGCACTGTTTATCACCTAGTATCGCTTCTTTCGGTAAAAGGGGAGACTGACCCCTCACTTACCTGGGATATTAATATGAATGGTCTTAAAACCATTTTGGATTTGGGCGTTAGGTTTGACTTAAAAATATTTTGGCCGAGTTCAATCGCCGCATTTGGCCCGTCAACCCCTAGAGATAACACTCCCCAGCATACCGTTCTTGAGCCCACCACTATTTATGGAGTTACAAAATATGCAGGGGAGGGACTTTGTCGGTATTACAACATAAAGTATGGACTTGATGTCCGCTCCGTAAGATATCCAGGTATTTTGTCCTGGAAAACACCGCCTGGACGGGGTACAACAGAATATGCAATAGAAATTTTTTACGAGGGTTTGCAAAAAGGTAGATATACATGTTTTTTAAGAGAAGATACTAAACTCCCAATGATGTATGTTGATGACGCAATAAGGGCAACAATAGTTATCATGGAGGCTCCGCTCGAAAACATAAAAGTACGTAACAGTTATAATATCGCAGCCCTTAGCTTTACAGCAGGAGAGCTTGCCAGCGAAGTTAAAAAATATATACCAAATTTAGAAGTCGATTATAAACCTGATAAGAGACAGCTTATTGCCGATTCGTGGCCTAGAACTATTGATGATTCGGAAGCTAAAAAGGACTGGGGTTGGACTTACGAATATGATCTTCCGAAAATGACCAAAGTTATGGTTGAAAATTTAAGACGTGAATTTGGAATTCCAGCTTGACATAGCTGGATTATTTTGGGATAATTCAAAAGTTAAGTATGAATTTATTTAATTTAGTTTCAAAGATGGCTAAGAAGAATCTCTCCGAGAGGGGATTTGTCTTGGCATAAATTAGAAACTAATTTTTTGAGACAAACCCCTCAATGAGGGGTTTTTTAGTGCTTGTCCGCCAAAAATCGCTCTTTGAGCCGTGTTCGAATAGAACTGAAAAGGCGAAAAGTAAGATTAGGCGGAGGAATTCAACTATGGCAATAGAATCAATTGAATTATCACGAACTGGACTTCCTGAGGGAATAACAGCCGGATACTCTGAGGAGTTCGGCGGAAGTTTCGCAATTTATCAAGAAGGAGAACTAGTTGCTTTGGGCCGAGTTGGCGCTGAAAAAGATACTTTCAGAGCCGCCTTTAATGGGAGTGGAAGACCGTATTATGAAGTTTGGAAACAAAATCAAACTGTTAAAAAAGAAATTACAGAATAATATGATAGTTGTCGGGGCCCGCGATTAGTTGAGGGACTGATTCCGCGGGCTCCGACAAAAATTATCTTGAAAGGAGGTGTTTTATTATGACAGCGGAGAATTTAAGTGGAGTTACACCAGAAGATGTAGCATTTGTTGTAAGAAGTGAGTCAGATGAGGGATTCGAACTGTTGGAATTACCAGATCGATGGAGGGTGCAAAAAGGAGAACAGTTTGAAATTTTTAACAGTGGAATGGCTAGGGCAATTGTTGAGGAAGAACAACCTGAGCATTCTGATCCCAATACTACGACTTTACCGTCGGGTACTTTAAGATGGTTAGATTCAGAAACTGAAGTTCCTTTCGAGGCTATGGAGATTGAAGGAAAAAGAATTAGAATAATTGATGTTTCGGAAACAGACCGAAAACTCGCAAGATTTAGAAGGAAATTGAATGGTAGCTCAGCACGCGTAAACGCTTTAGTAAGAAACAGCATTAGGGAAGGTATAGTAAACAACGGAATAGTAGAAGGTGCACAAGTTGTGGGCAGTCTAGATAGGAGTACGCCTATTTTTGGTGTTCAATCAGGAGATTCAAATGAATCAACGAGAGTAAGTGCATGTTTCACAATGCCAGATGCAAGATCGGGCCATGCCTATTTATTAACAGGAAGTACTTATCGAGAATCATTAAAAGCAACCAGTCGGCTTGCAAGCATATCTGTATAGCTTATGCTTTTATATTTAACCCGCTTCTTGTAAAATAGCAGTATGTTTTGGGCTGATAAAGTTGCCTCGGAAATTATTGATAGCGGACGTTACACTCCTTATTGGGTGGATGATATGAAGACTCCTTCAGGGAGGGTTCATATCGGCGCACTCAGAGGTCTTGTTGTGCATGATCTTGTTTACAAAGCACTCATTGACCGCGGTAAAGATGCAAAATATACATATGTTTTTGACAATCATGATCCAATGGATGATATTCCAACATATCTTCCCCGCGAAAAGTTCGAAAAATACTTAGGGATGCCCTTGTTTAGTATTCCGTCTCCTGAGCCCGGGTTTGATAACTACGCCGAGTTTTACGCAAAAGAATTTGAAAAAGTATTTCGCGCAATCGGATGTGAACCTGAAATCATCTGGGCAAAAGATTTATATACCAAAGGCCTTATGAACGGTGTTATTAAGGAAGTTTTGGATAATTCAGCCGAAGTTCGCAAAATCTATGAAGAGATGTATGATAAAAAACTTACTGACAACTGGTATCCGTTTCAATTGTTTTGTCCCGAGTGCGGAAAAGTGTCAACAACAAATGTGACGGGATGGGACGGGAAAGAAGTCACATATGAATGTTTGCCTGATAAAGTTCCTTTCACAAAAGGATGTGGAGCAAAAGGAAAAGTTTCACCGTTTAGTACGAAAGACAAAATGGCCGGCAAACTTCCCTGGAAAGTTGAATGGGCATGTAAGTGGAAAGTAATAGGAATTACGGTTGAGGGTGCGGGGAAAGACCATATGAGTAAGGGCGGCTCACATGATCTGGCAAGTGAAATATGCAAAAGGGTTATTAATTATCCAGTTCCTTATGCAGTTTCCTACGAATGGTTTTTAATAGGAGGCAGAAAAATGTCCTCGTCCAAAGGCGTTGGTACATCGGCAATTGATATGCTTGAAATATTACCACCGGAACTTATCCGTTTTCTTATGGTTAGGATCAAAGTAAATACCCAAATTAATTTTGACCCAACTGAGCCTGCTACAATTCCAAATCTTTTTGACGATTATCAGAAGGCTTCGGAGGCTTACTTTGAGAAATCAAACGAGGATTTAGCACGAGTGTTTGAACTTTCACAAATAGGCGAAATAAAAAAACCTCCCCTTGTTCGATTCTCTATTTTAACTCAATGGGTCCAAATGCCGAATGTGGAGGAGGAGATTAAAAAACAGGGTTTAGGGGAATGGGTAAAATATGCAAAAGTTTGGGTTGAAAGATTTGCGCCGGAGGATCAAAAGTTCGAAATTCAGAAAGGTTTACCAGATGCCTCCAAGGATTTGACTGACATGCAAAAAAAAGTTCTTGGAAAAATTTCAGACGAGCTTGATAAAAAATGGAACGGAGAAGATTTTCAGGTAAGAATTTATGATATCGGAAAAGAATTGGGCCTAACGGGTAAAGAAACATTTCAGGCAATATATCAGACTTTGCTCGGAAAAGATCACGGTCCGAAAGCCGGGTTTTTAATTTTATCTTTGGATAAAGAATTTGTTAAAAAAAGATTTCAGGATGCCTCCAAATGAAAAAAATTCTGATTGCTTCAAAAAATCCTGGAAAGATAAAAGAATTCAAAATGTTTTTAAAAACACTTCCTATCGATATAGTTTCCTTATCTGATGTTGGAATAACAGAGGATGTTTTAGAAGATGGAGAAACATATAAAGCAAATTCAATAAAAAAAGCAATATTCTATGCCAGAAAAGCAAATATTCCAGCAATTGCCGATGACGGGGGACTTGAAATCGCGGCTTTAAATGGAGAACCAGGAGTCAAGTCTAGACGCTGGCTGGGATATGAGGCAACTGATAGGGAGCTAATCGAACATTTGAAAAAAGTTTCAAAAAAACTTCCTAATAACAATAGAACAGCCTATTTTAGAACAGTTGTAGCCTTTGCGTTTCCCAATGGAAAAGTGTTTTCTCAAGAAGGAGTTGTTGAGGGAATAATAACTAAAAAACCCGAACATAAACCTCTTGAAGGATATCCATTTAGATCTTTTTTCTATCTTCCCAAAATCAAAAAGTTTTATCATGAGGTGGATTTGACCCCAAAAGAGGAAAAAGAATATAATCACAGGTATATTGCCGTAAAAAGGCTCCTGCCTAAGATTAAAAAGGAGCTGTCTTTAAATGTTTGATATAAAATACATTCGCGAAAATCCTGAAAGAGTCGAGAAGGCGGCCAAGGACAAAGGGGTAACTTTGGACTTGGATGAAATTTTAGAGATCGACAAAAAAACACAAATTCTCAGGCTCGCTCAGCAAAAACTTTTGGAAGAGCGAAATAAAGCCGCAAAGCACAAAGACAAAGAAAAAGGCAAAAAAATAAAAGAGGAAATAGAGGAGTTGGAAAAAGAGCTTCTGCCTCTTGAGAAAAAACTAAAGGAACTTCTTCTTTCAATCCCCAACATTGCGAAAAGTGATGTCAAATCCGGAAAAGACGAAACAGAAAATGAAGTAATCAAAAAAGTAGGAGACATTCCTAAGTTTGATTTTGAGGCGCTTGATCATATGGACTTGGGTGAATCTTTGGATATTATTGATGTTGACAGGGCGTCTCGTGTATCCGGAACGCGATTTGCATATCTTAAAAATGAAGCAGTACTTTTGGAGTTTGCGTTAGTTTCGTATGCTCTGCAAATTCTGACAAAAGAGGGATTTATTCCTGTTGTTCCACCAACGCTTGTTAATACAGAAGTGATGCGGGGATTGGGTTATATGGAGGCAGGGGGAAGCGAGGATATGTTTCATATCCCAAGCGACAAGTTAACGCTTGTTGGAACTGCGGAGCACTCAATTGTCCCCATGCATATGGGAGAAGTATTAAATGTAAAAGATCTTCCAAAGCGCTATGTGGGTTTTTCCTCTGCATTTAGACGGGAAGCAGGAAGTTATGGAAAAGACACAAGAGGAATTTTAAGGGTTCATCAGTTTGATAAAGTTGAGATGGTCTCATTTGTTGAAGAGGGAAAAGACGACAAGGAACATGAATACCTTTTGTCCCTTGAAGAAAAATTATTTCAAGCACTTGAGATTCCGTATAGAGTTGTAAAAATGTGCACAGGGGATCTTGGATTTCCTGCAGCAAGAAAATATGACATAGAAGCTTGGATGCCCGGTCAAAAAACATATAGAGAGGTAACATCAGTTTCAACAGTAACCTCATTTCAGTCAAGGAGGCTTAAAATCAGGTATCAGGATAATGGTGAAAGAAAGTATGTCAACATTTTAAATGGAACTGCATTTGCAATAGGTAGAACAATTATTGCAATACTTGAAAATTATCAAAATAAAGATAGAAGTATTGCTGTTCCGGACGCACTTCAAAAATATATGTTTGGTGTGAAAAAAATCTCTCTCAAAAAGGGTTAGTCGATTTCTCCTTCTTGACAATTTTTAAAAATATTCTAATCTAAGTCTATATCCTATAAACGGGTCCGGGGGGTGATTAAATTGGCTGCCAAGAAAAAGAAAAAGAGCACTAAGAGAGCTAGAAAAACAGTAAAAAGATCTAAAAGAAAGTCCTCTAAGAAGAGAAAGTAGTTAGTCTTTAAAAACACCAAAATTATCCCTCACTTTTATCTAGTGAGGGATTTAATTTTAGCCTCAGATATGGTAGAATTTATCAGATGTTGCCCCTTATTAAAAGATTATTTGATTCAAACGAAAAAGAAATAGGAAAAATTGCGCCTATTGTTAACAGGATCAGCTCGCTTGAGGAAAAAACAAAAAAACTCAAAAAGACCGACTTTAAAAAAACAACCGAGGAATTTAAAAAAAGAATTGAAAAAGGGGAGAGTTTAGAGAATATTCTCCCCGAAGCATTTGCACTGGTCCGGGAAGCAGCAAGACGTACCATTGGGCAAAGACACTTCGATGTGCAAATTATGGCCTCAATTGTTTTGTCTCAGGGAAAAATAGCAGAGCAAAAAACTGGCGAGGGAAAAACTCTTTCTGCAGTTCCGGCACTTTATCTTCATGCTTTGACGGGTCGCGGCGTTCACTTGGTAACTGTAAATGATTATCTGGCACGACGTGATGCTGGATGGATGGGTCCTATTTTCGATCTTTTGGGAATTTCGGTTTCATCAATAATTTCTGAACAATCTTTTATCTACGATCCCAAGTTTGCAAATGAGGGGGCAAACGACTTTCGACTTACTCATCTTCGTCCGATTACAAGAAAAGAAGCATACGAAAAAGATGTTACCTATGGAATTAACTCAGAGTTTGGGTTTGATTATCTTCGGGATAATATGCAGCAGAATTTTGATAACGTTGTGCAGCGCGGTTTTTACTTCGCAATAGTTGATGAGGTTGACTCTGTTCTTATTGATGAAGCGCGTACCCCTCACATTATTTCAGCACCTGATGAGACTCCAACCAACAAATATTATGAGTATTCAAAAATAGTTGATAAACTCTCCTCAGATACCGATTATAAAATAGATGAAAAACTGCACACAGCTCATTTAACAGACCACGGCCTTTCAAAAATTGAAAAACTTTACGGAATTGAAAATATATATGAAAAGGATTTTGATACTGTTTATCACATTGAAGCTGCTCTTAAAGCAAAAACTCTTTACAAAAAAGAAAAAGACTACATTGTCAAAGACGGACAGGTGATTTTGGTTGATGAGTTTACAGGAAGGCTTATGGAAGGAAGAAGACTGTCTGAGGGTCTTCATCAGGCAATTGAAGCAAAAGAAGAAGTTGCAATCCAGCGTGAATCAAAAACTTTGGCAACAGTATCTCTTCAGAACTACTTCCGAATGTATGAAAGACTTTCGGGTATGACAGGAACGGCGGAAACCGAAGCCGCGGAATTCCACAAAATTTACGGGCTTGATGTGGTTGTGGTTCCGACCAACAAAGAAATGATAAGACGCGATCACTCTGACTCAATTTATAAAACAGGACGCGCAAAATTCTCAGCAGTTGCTTCGGAAATTGAGAAAGCGAATAAGAAGGGACAGCCGGTCCTTATCGGCACGACATCAATTGAAAAAAATGAAATCCTTTCAGAACTTCTTAGACGCCGCGGCATAAAACACGAGCTTTTGAATGCGAAAAATCATGTAAGAGAAGCTGAAATTATTGCAAAAGCAGGAGAGCGCGGAGCCGTTACTGTTGCGACAAATATGGCAGGGCGGGGAGTTGACATAATTTTAGGAGGCGCAATACCAGTTAATCCTGATGGAACAGAAAAGACGGGCACAAAAGAGTTTGAAGATTGGAAAAAGCACCACGATGAGGTTCTTAAGCTCGGAGGACTTTACGTAATAGGAACAGAAAGACATGAGTCGCGCCGCATTGATAACCAGCTGAGAGGTAGATCTGGCCGCCAGGGAGATCCGGGCACTTCAAAATTTTTCGTGGCACTTGACGATGATATTATGAGAATTTTTGGAGGCGACCAAATAGCAGGCCTTATGACACGGTTTAATCTTCCGGAAGATGTTCCGCTTGAAGCAGGAATTGTATCAAAGGCGATTGAACAGGCGCAGGCAAAAGTTGAAAGATTTCATTTTGACAGCAGAAAATATCTTGTTGAATATGATGATGTCTTAAATAAGCAAAGAGAAATTATATACTTGCGAAGAAGAAAAATTCTTGAAAGCCTGAATGAAAAAGATTTCAGGCTTAAAGACGATGTTTTGCAGGATTTAAAAAATTCAATAACAAATGTTGTTATGTCCCAAAGTGCCCAAGGTGATTCTTCCGAAAAAATAGTAGCGGAGTTTTCAACAATAATTCCTTTTGATGAAAAATCACGTACGGAACTTACAAAAAGACTTGATGCTACGGAGAGCGAGACAGGGAAAATAAATCTTTTGTTTGATCTCTCAAAATCACTTTATGAGGCGCGGGAGAAACAAATGGGGGGAGATGTTATGCGACAAATCGAAAACTGGGTAACCTTATCAGTTATTGATAAATTCTGGATGGACCATTTGGACGCAGTTGACAGTCTTCGTGCAGGAATAGGACTAAGAGCCTATGGACAAAAAGATCCTTTAGTGGAGTATAAAAATGAAGCATTTAATATGTTTGAAGCGCTCAATTCAGGAATTGAAGACGAAATTTCTCATAGAATTTTTAAAGTTCACATAGCAACACCCGAGCCCTCTGGGTCAGAGACCCTCTTGGGTCGGCGACATCAGCACGTTCATACAGTTGAGAAGCCGGCAGGAGGGGATATGGGAGCCGATGAAACCCCACAAAAAGCAAATAGCAAAAAGCAATTAGCAACTAGCAATCAGCCATTAGTTCGAAGATCAACAACCTCGAGTTCGGCCTCGATACCCGTTTCATCGCCGAATCCGATTGCTGCATCGGTTCCAAACATTTCAAGAATTACTACGAATCAAAACGCATCTGAGGTTTCAAATGTTCAAACTGTTAAGAAACAAAAAATCGGAAGAAATGATCCTTGTTGGTGTGGAAGTGGCAAGAAGTATAAACGTTGTCATTATCCGAACTGATTAGATTGATATAGCAAGATAAACTTCACTTTTCAACACCGCACAGTGAGCAATTTTACCTATATAGAAAAGTATCAGAAGATAACATGGTTTTCTGAGCATTTTAATGCTATAGGATAGAGTTTATAACCACCGGTTACCATATGGTAAGGAAGATTCCCTATATTATAGTAGTAAAAAGGCGGCTTTTCTTAATTTAGGAATAAGGATTTGGGTAATCCACGCAAATGCCCCGTAAAATCCTAATACATGAGATAAAATGAATAAATAAAGGTTTTGCCTACTAATTTTCCACCTTTTCAAACAAGTAGAAATGCTCACTCTTGAATTGAAGTTTGTGGTCCTTGCTTGATAAAAGAATTGGGATAAGTTTATTTTCGTATTCCTTTGGATTGTAATTGCTTATTATTCTGTTCTGTGTAATAAGAGCTATGTATTTCGCAGACTCTGTTGCACTTGGCACTGTAAATGCAAGGTCACGGTGACTAATATGGGGTCGAATTTCAAGAGAAGAGGTGATAAATGCATCTTTGGGTATGCTTTGTAAAACTTTCTCAAAATCTCTATCCTCTTGCGTTACATTATAGATATAGCACGAGCAAGAAGGCGTTGTTGGTAACGGACTGTAATGGTAATTGACTCGTAGTGCAATAAAGAGAAATATTCCAGCAACAGCATACAAAATAATTGTTGCAAAGTGTTTGGTAAATTTGAGATGTGTTAGTACCCACTGTAAATAATAGAAGCCAAATATCGTTGCTAGTATTAGACCAGGCGTTATACCACTATCATAGTGAAATACAGTGGTTTCTGTTCCTCTTAACACATTTATTGCAAGCTCTGGTGCTGAAAGAAGCAACCAGGGGAGTCCTAGAAGCGGTAGAAAGGCAAATGGCTTGAGAAGAAGTATGTAATAGTCAGATGTCGTTTTGTTAAAAAGAAATGTTCTCAGAAAATGGTCAGCATCCATGTTATTCTTGATAAGACTTGGTACTGGATTTGTGCTTCCATCGCCTAATCCCTGCAACGCCCAATGCATCCCAGTTGGACTGAAATGAGGCATTACGACATTAACCATAGTAAAAAACCATGCAATTCCGATAACAAATGTTGCAAGCCCAATCCAGCGTTTCTTAAAAACAAAAAAGACAGCAAGACCAAGCATAGCAATACTCAATGAAATGTTTTCTTTTGTCAGCAAGGCAAGGAAAACAAACAGGCCATACCATCTCCACTTTTTAATATAAGCAAAATAGAAAGCAAATAAAATAAATGGTATTGCAAGAGAAACGCCATGGAACTCATAGATGTCAGTCCATAGCATTCCAGGATTCAGGAGATACGAAATAACGATAATCAGGGATATTATTTTGTTTTTCAGTAACCGAAGCGAGAGAAGATAGACAGGTATAGCACCTAGGGCCAAAAAGACGGATTCAGATGCAATAAGCATCCGTACGTCATCCCAAATAAGGTAGAGTGGAGAAAGTAAAACGAGGATAAGATCTGCATGGATAGAGAAACGGGACATAAACTCATCAGGATTTCGAAGCTGGAAAAAATGACCATGCAGAGTATACCAGAGTGTTTGGTCCATGTTTGAAAGGTCGAATCGTGATGCAAACGCATCATGCCTAAGGATAGAAAGCGTGACCATTGTACCGATATAAAGACATATGAGGAGCAGAAGAACAACCTTGTCCCAGTTCCTAAGCAGAAAATATTGTAAGTATCCTTTTAATTTCATAATACGGTTTTAGGAAAGTATAGGTAGAAACGACAAAAAACATACCCATGCACTATTTTGAACTTTATGCAGTTACTTGAAGTAAATTTCCTTCATAAATCCTAGTATAGCAAATATAAATAATGATAAACTGCAAGTGTAGGCTACTTGCTCTTATGGAAAATTCATGGTATTCAAAAAGTATCTCTGACGAGCTTAAAAGTCTTCATTCTGACGAAAATGGTTTAACGCAAGAAGAAGCAAAGGTTCGTATTGAAAAGTATGGACTCAATAAGTTACCAGATGCTAAGTTAGATAGCTTACGACTTTAAAGTCATAATAATTAAGTATTTCATTGATACACCATTGGATCTAAAAGGGTGTAAAATATCCTTAGATGAAAAGGTTAGATGAAACTATTCTTTATCGAAAATTTACCTCTACGATAAATCCTGTTCCAAAGAAAGAAACAAGACTTGATCAGCTTGCAAAAATGACTGAGGGTAGGTTGTTTACCGCTTCGGCAGTTTGGCCTTTCGATTTTTTCCCAAATAAAATATTTATTGAACAGAAACAAATAATAATAGTTTACAAACAATTTTTCCTAACAACTCAAGACTACCATATTTTAATAGAAGATATTCTAATGCCTATTGTAGAGACGGGTGTATTTTTTGCAACTCTAAAACTAGAGCTTGGCCCAGGAGGTTTCCAGCAAAATCCACCCGCAATTGAGTATTTAAGGAAAAGGGATGCCTTAAAAATTAAAAGAATAATTGTTGGGTTACTTATTTGTCACAAAGAAAAAATTGACTTTTCAGGGATAACACCACAGGAAATCCTTGAGAAAGTTGAAGAGATAGGACGGGTTAAAGGAAATTAGAGTTTTAAGATGAAGCAGTATTGATTTATTCCCTTCCCGGTTAAGGATGGTGCAGGAGTATGAAGAGTCGAACCTGTGTGGTCACCTATATGAAAGCACTTCAAGAAGTGTCATTATCCTAATTGATTTGATTGTTTTGACGGGCTAAACGATTCATTTAAACACCTCTTATAACAGAATTTTCAGCCTCATAAAAATTCCAGAAATTAAAAGATTTTTAGCTGATAAAAAATCTATAAGTCCATTTTTACAACAACCCGCTGCCATGTGGTAAATTATGAAATTGCTTCATTTTTATTGTTATACTTAGAATGTGAGAAAAAGCTTAAGCTATGGATTTAAAGCTCTTAATCTAGCATGGAAAGCAAATGGATTTTATGCAGTTCTTGCTATTCTCAGTAAGTTATATGACAGTACTATTTATCCACTCATACAAGTTCTCCTTTTATCAATACTTCTTGATTTGTTAGCACAGGATAAAAGCTTAACTCTATTTAATTTGGGATGGATAATAGTTATCTATTTATTAGCATCGCTAGTAAAACTTAGTTTAAAAAGCTTTCTTGATGTTAAAGAAGCATTTTTACAAACCCAGCAGGAGGGTTATATTGACCTTTTGATAAGTAAAAAGTTAACTGAGCTAGATCCAGCCACTTTCGAAAATCCAGAATTCCAAGATCTATTAGCTCAGCTTGATGGGATAAAAGGAACACTGCAAATGCATCTGGTAAGGTTCACAAGCCTTATTGATGCTGTTTTTAAATTTATTACAGCAACTGTTATACTATCTTTCACTTTTCCTCTTTTTGCTCCTCTTATTATTATCGCAACCATTCCATCATACATTACTTGGGATAGATTCAGAGTAAAAACTTGGCCGTATTATGTAGAGAAGAAATCAATTGTAACGAGAGTCACCCAGTATATAAAAAATTTATTATCCTCAGACTCAACATCTAAAGAAGCAATTATCTTCCAAACAGGCCCTGTTTTGCTAAGTAAGATAAAGAAGGAACAGAAATCTTACTTTTCAGAATTCGCAAAAGCTAACGACCCCTGGATAATAAATATTTTATTAGCCAGAGTTTTACAGTTTGGTGTTTTTGCTTATACACAATATCTGAACTTATCCAGAGTATTGCAAGGCACTTTATCTATTGGTCAGTTTACTCTTGTTTTCCAACAATCCTTAGCTCTTACATTGAGTGCTGAAGAAATCTTAAATCAATACTCAAGCATATCAGCACGGAATAAATATCTCGATAAATTTTTTGACTTCTTGGAAACAGAAAAAGTCATCACTTCACCCCCTGAACCTGTGACTATTCCAAATAAACCAGAACCTCCAATTGTCGAATTTAAAAATATATCCTTCAGATATCCAGGCACTGAAAGGGATATCCTCAAGGGTTTCAACTTAATCATTAAAACCGGTGAGAAGGTTGCGTTAGTCGGAGAGAATGGAGCTGGGAAAACTACTTTAATAAAACTAATGCTTCGATTTTACGATGCTACTGAAGGTGAGGTATTGATTAACGGAGTCAATATAAAAAATTTAAACCTTGATGAATGGCACAAATATATTGGAGCTTTATTCCAAGACTTTATTAAATATCAGTTTACCTTTAAAGAAAATGTTTATTTTGGAGATTTAACAAAAAAACAGGAAGAAGAATTTTTAAAAGAGGCGATTGAAAAATCTGGAGCAGATAAGTATCTTGACACCTTACCAGATAAATATGACCAGGTAGTTGGTAAAATGTTCGAAGGAGGAATTGATTTGTCAGGAGGTCAGTGGCAAAAATTGGCATTAGCCAGAGCATTCTTTAGAAATGCACCAATACTTGTTCTTGATGAGCCTACAAGCGCAATAGATGCTAAAGCTGAATATGAAATATTTGAAAATGTTCAAAAACTTCAAAAAGACAAAACTGTTATTATTATTTCCCACCGTTTTTCTACAGTTAGAAATGCTGACAGAATACTTGTATTAGATGAGGGTAAGATAATAGAGGAGGGAAGCCATAATTACCTTATGGAAAAGAAGGGACTTTATGCTGAATTGTTTAATATTCAGGCAAAAGGTTATAAATAATTGTGCGGTAGCCTATTTGAATAGCAGTTCCCTCTTTCACTAAAGTTACAGAAGGGCAAAGCAAGAAAATGCCTCAGGTATTGACAGGGAGTAAAGAAAAATATATAATTAGCTAACTTAGCTAAGTATATGCAAATCATTAATATTCACCAAGCAAAGACAAATCTTTCACGCCTCATTGCTGATGTTCTTTCCGGAAAAGACGTTGTAATTGCTAAGTCAGGTAAACCGGTTGTCAAATTAGTAGCCTACAAAGAGAAAGTAAAACCTCGCAAATTCGGCTTGTGGAAAGGTAAAATTTGGGTTGCTGATGATTTTGATGCTGAAGACGAGGAAATAAATAAACTTTTCTATGGCGAGTAAAAGATTTCTAATAGATACCCAAGTTTTTATTTGGCTGATGGAGAAAAGTAATAAATTTCCTTCCAGCTTATTTGATGTTTTAAGTAGTCCTCAGAATCAAATATTTCTTAGCGTTGCAAGCGTTTGGGAAATAATTATTAAAAAAGAGAAGAAAAAGTTAAAGTTATCAGCAAATATTAAGGCGGACGCAGTTAAAAGTGGTTTTAGTATACTTCCTATAGAAATGGAACATGTGTTAGGAATTGAAAAATTGCCTCATATACATAAAGATCCTTTTGATAGAATTTTAATTGCTCAGTCCAAAGTCGAAAGACTCATTTTCATAACAGTAGATAAAACACTTCATCGGTACAACACTAAGTTTTTGAAATTAAAAAACTAACTCTTTTTCCGTTGAGATCTTGCAGGGGTCAATATTACTATTGGTTTTCCCGATCTAGTGATAAGAATCTTGTTATTTCCGTAAAAGACTTCATTTAACAGCTCTGAAAAATTTTGTCGAGCCTGTTTTGCTGTTACTGTTTTCACGTGATTATTCTATGAATAAAAATTACAAAAGTCAAATTGCGTACATTTGATACACTTTGTACTCTTGACAATTACTACAGCTATTAATTATGCTTTATGTATGAGAAAAATGGCATCAAATTGTCTTCTTATTTCTCCGTAGACCTGATATCTACGGAAACGTAGACAAATGCAGGTAGAAGGATGAGCTGAACCCTTCTTAAATTCCGCAAGGATAAGTAAAGTTCTGCAAGGTTGAGCGGCAAGTGGGTGGGAAATTTCTGACAGACCTACGAACAACCAGCCTGCTTTTTGAAATTATAAATATTTGGTAGTGACTGAATAAGGCGCTACGCAGGCCTAAAGTGGCTCCTGCTCAGACGACGAGTCTGAGGGCCAACGGCAAGTGCTGAGACCAAACAGGAGCGCTGTGGACCAATTTTGGTTTGACTGAACCCAAACCGGTCAACTACTGCAGAGGTCCAATAACTTGGAAGAGTAGGTTAAGAGGAGGAGAGAAGTCCTCAAATCAAGACAATTCTTCCCTGCCAATTATTGATTTACCTTTTTACAACGATCGTTTAAACTAAAGGTATAACTATTTCAGGTACAATAAATGCCACTATCGTAAATGAATAGTTTTGTACCCTATAGTTTGATTTGTTGATTAGTTTGTGCTATAATGCACTTACTCGCAGATTGTACCAGGATACATCTGCCCAAATTTTGATTTAGTTTTTAAAAGATAAAGATACCTCAATTTTTCCACTAGTATCTTCTTACATAAACATAATTCACTTTTGAGTAGATTTATCCTTGTATAAGCTTGGAAAAAATATGTACAGATCACATCATAGAAAATTTAATAATTACAGAGGAAATAATCCGTATGGAGGAAGGCCAAGATTTAATAGCAATACCAAAAGACAAATCAAAAAGCTAGACCCCAACTTATTTATAAATAAAAGTTTAGATAACCAGCCTCAAATAAAATATGTATCCAGAATTCAATTTAGTGATTTTTTAATTGAAGAAAAGTTAAAAAGAAATATTGAAGAACGTGGATATTCAAACCCCACAGAAATACAAGAAAAAGCAATGCCCGAAATTTTATTGGGACGCGATATTATAGGAATTGCAAATACCGGGACAGGTAAAACCGGCGCATTTCTAATAACTTTAATAAATAAGGCATTTTTAGATAGAAATCAGAGGGTTTTAATTGTTGTTCCTACTCGTGAGCTTGCTGTGCAAATCGAAGAAGAGTTTAAAATTTTTGCAAGGGGAACAGATTTAAGGGCGATTGCTGCAATAGGCGGAGTTAATATGAGACATCAAATTTACGGACTCCGTCACAGGCCTCATTTTGTTATCGGAACCCCCGGGAGATTAAAAGATTTAATAGACAGACGTGATCTAAATCTGTCAATATTTCAAAATATTGTTCTTGATGAGGTGGACAGGATGGTAGATTTTGGATTTATTCATGACATGAAATATATAATTTCACATCTTCCAAAAGTTCGTCAATCGTT
>MFOV01000024.1:20613-31548 GCA_001782515.1 Candidatus Levybacteria bacterium RIFCSPLOWO2_01_FULL_39_10
CAAGATATTATAAGAGTAAGCGGTAATCAATCAAAAATAGATGCGCTTCATGACCTTTTAATTCAGCCGGGATTTAATAAAGTACTTATATTCGGAAGGACAAAGTGGGGAATGGAAAAATTATCAAAATCTTTAGGTGAACGCGGTTTTCAGACAGCTTCGATCCACGGTAATAAATCACAAAATCAAAGGCAGCGCGCGCTTGATGGATTTAAGAATAACGGTGTTAAGATTCTTATTGCAACAGACGTTGCATCCCGTGGCCTTGATATAGATGACGTTACTCATGTAATTAACTATGATGCTCCAGTTTCTTATGAAGATTACATTCATAGAATCGGAAGAACGGGAAGAGCCGGAAAAAAGGGAATTGCCCTAACTTTTGTTGAATAAAAAAATATGAAAATCTTATATATTAGTCCTTATTCTCCCCTTGAGAGTGTGGGCGGAGTTGAACGCTACATATCAAATTTAATTAAATATTATAAAAATAGATCTGAACACAAAATCTATCTAGTATTACCAACAATAAATAAAAGCAGAATTGAAAAAGAAGGAAATGTTATTATTTATCTCGACAACAATTTTTCGATACCTCAGCAAGTAAAATTAAATCAAAAAATAATTGCAAAAAATGCTCATTTATTTTCAAAAAATCTAGAAAGCTTAGTTGTTAAGAATAAGATTGATGTGATTTGTGCAGAAAATCTTATGTTTGGTCCCCCTGCTATATACAGCTTATTAATTAACATGATTGCTTCTAATCACAACATACCCATAGTGCTTCGTCTTCACTCTTTTGCAGTTACCCAGCTTCAGGTGGAGCTTATTAATCAGCTTGTGTGGAGTAAGGTAAGCTGTGTTAGCCAAAGTGTTGCGGGTGATTGTTTCCAAAAAGGAACCGATGTTGATGTGATCTCCACGCATTATTTAGGAGTGAATACCCAGGAATTTAATGACAAGTTTAATTTTACTCCTTTACTGAGAGAGCAATTATCAATTGGCGAAAATGCGAAGATTATACTAACCGCGACCCGAATTATCCGCGGAACACGAAATATACTTCAGGAAAAAGGCGTTGTAAATTTAATTAGGGCCTTTTCTAAAATTGCACCTCGATATCCTAATTTATATTTATTGATTGCTGTGGGAAGTGCACCAGAAGGTCTTAGGAATGAATTTCATGGATCCTACGAAATGCTACTGGGTTATATAAAGCTATATGGAATTGAAAAACAAACTATTGTAAAGACATATAAACTTGATGAAATGCCCACTGTTTACAGAGAATCAGATATTTTTATATTACCTTCTGAAAATGAAACCTTCGGACAGGTATTTATAGAGGCAATGAGCTGCGGAATCCCGGTAATTGGAACAAAGGTTGGGGGAATACCGGAAATCATTAGCGATTCTTATAATGGGTATTTGGTTGTTCCTGATGATGCAAGTATTCTTGCACAAAAAATTGAAAATCTTTTAATTGATAAAAAAATTAAAGATAAATTTATAAAGACAGGAATAAAAACGGTCCAGAGGAGTTTTACTCTGGAAAATCAATTTCCCGCTTTTCATAAAATGCTTGAAGAAGTTATTCAAAACAATTCAAGAAACGATAAAAATAAATTTTGATAAAATAAATTTATCATTATTCTACGTTGTCACATCAACTAACACTCCAAAAAATGCCACTGCTCCAACTGATTAGCTTGATTTGACGAGCTAAACGAACAGTTAACGAATCTAATTTTTCATGCGAGTTAGATTTTATAAGTTTGTATTTCCAAGAAGTTTAAATCCATTTTTTTTATAAACCGAATCAAAGCTAAAAATTCCATCTAATTGCTTTTTATATCTGTCGAGAATCGCCATGTTATAACAATCAAAATACGAAGTACCTTTTTTATCTTGTTTAATAAACCAGCCATTCACTAGATGAGTATGTTCAGCTTTTAAAGTTAATTCATTGAGGTTCTGTCTTCGAAGCTCTTTAAGAACCTTCTTTGCTGTGGTTTGACTTATCTTATGGGAGATAACAGTTACAACTTCCCCTATAGTAAATGGTGATATATACCAGATGCAGCCTTTTTTCTGCAAAACCCGGGAGATAGAAAGCGCTCTTTTGTGATTTGGATCATCAGTTTTAATCAACGCAATTAATGCGTCAGCATCTACGAGAACATCAAGGATCATATCTTCCGATTCTCCCGGCTTTATTTCTTTTGCAAGAAATTCTTCTTCGAGGTTTGAGAGGTATTTACTTTTTGCCGCCATAAATATATTTATCTAAATCGCGAGAGAGATTTTTGGGCCCACCTTTAATATTAAGTTTTGCTAAAGCTGTTAAATCCCTACCACGATTTTCAGATGTTTTTAAACCACTTGCAATAAATGTGCGATATAAATGGGCTATACTTCGCTTTTTGTTTTTAGCAAGCAATTTTGCTCTTTCATGCATTGTTTCCGGTATATATATTTGGGTTCTAACCATATATTTGCAGTATACAGCTGATGTATATATTTTGTCAATCGACGACCTCCCCCAAAAAAAAGCAATGAGTTTCTATATATAAAGAGGGAATTTTAAATTCCTCAATTGGAGAATACCGTTTTAGTGTTGGGAATTACAGAATAGTTTTTGATATAGACAAAAATAATATGGTAATTCTTCGAATAGTCCACAGGAGAGAAATATACAAAAAATATAGTCTAATTTGAGGGGTCTGGTCTGTAGAAACGGGAAACAAGATTTAATGCTTTATTTCCCAGATCAAATGGCCAATTCATAAATTTATATTTTCTTCTTTCGTAAAATAGAATACCTTGTTCTGTTTCGCCTTGATTGTACCCATCAATATAGCACTGATATCTTTCCAGATTTCTTTCTGCCTGATGTGTGGTTGCAATGGCCGAATCTGTGAGTATTTCATCCGCTCTGAAAACATCTACCCCAATTCCCCGTCTGCCGTAATGTCTTTTAACATGTTGTTCTATTTGGTCTTGATGAACGTCTCCGTATGTCAAATGCAATACTCTTTTCCAGCCATTTTTTTCAGCGTGGCGCCGTGCAAATGCAACTTCCATTGAAGTAGTTCTGGCTGTTTGGTCTACAGTCATTTGGTAATCAACTAATCTGGCTCTTCTTTTTACAGCTCTAGCATTTATATCTGCCATTGGAATTGTTTGACACTTAAATGGAATACCCGAAAAAAGATAATTATCAATTCTATAGCCACTATTAAGCATGGCTCTAATGGCTGAAGCTTGAAGTCTGCCGCGCACGCTTGGCACAGCATCTCTGCCAGGTCTTTCGCTATAGCCTTGTCCGTGGACATAAACTGCATCGTATTCCTTGTTCATAGGCGGAAATTATATCAAAATAATCATAAATATTCCATTATTTTTAAGTTCACCTTTTAGTAGTTTTGTGCTACGATTAGTCTATGCTTCTGCCCGATAAAATAGTTAAAGAGCTTCTCATAAAATCTGGTCAAATAAATGCGCAGCAGCTCGCAAATTTGGAAATTGCTGCTCAAAATTCAAGAATTCCCCTTCAGGAAGCGGCGCTTGAAAAAGACATAATATCGGACGAAAACCTGGGAATAATAATTGCAGACTATCTTAAGTTTCCATTCATAAATTTGTCACGAGTCTCAATTCCTGACCAGATCTTTGCAATTGTTCCTGAGAGAATTGCCAGAAAACACAAAATCGTCTCATTTGCCAAAGACTCCGAAGGACTTAAAATCGCAACCTCAGATCCTACAAATACTGAGCTTTTGGCAATGATTTCTAAAAAAACAATGGCAAAGGTCAATCCATACTATGCAACCGAACATGATATTGATAATTCGCTCCAATCATACAGAAAAGATATACAGGAAACATTTGATGATTTGCTTCAAGGAGCAATGGGGGCAAATATATCAGTAGGAGATGCGCCGATTGCAAAAATAGTTGACATGTTAATAACTTATGCATATAGGGATAAGTCCTCAGATATTCATATTGAGCCTGAAGAAAAAAACACTCTTGTAAGATTTAGAATCGACGGAATTTTACATGACATTTTGTATCTTGATAAAAAATTCCATGAGAGAATTTTAACAAGAATTAAGATTTTATCGCGCCTTCGAACAGACGAGCATCTTTCGGCACAGGACGGAAAAATGAGAATGGTTGTTGATGATATTAATATAGATTTAAGGGTATCAATAATCCCAATTTCAGAAGGCGAAAAATGTGTTATGAGACTTTTAGCATCTCAGCTGGGGCAAATCTCACTTCTTGATCTTGGAATGGGTGAAAAAGATTTGACACTAGTAAACTCTGCTATCAATAAATCTTTCGGCATGATCTTGTCAACCGGGCCTACAGGATCTGGAAAAACAACGACAATCTACTCAATTCTTAAGATTTTAAACACACGAGAAAAAAACATAACAACAATCGAGGATCCCATTGAGTACAGAATTAAAGGTGTAAACCAGATTCAGGTCAATCCCAAGACCAATCTTACTTTTGCATCAGGTCTTAGAAGTATACTTCGGCAGGATCCAAACGTCATATTCGTAGGAGAGATAAGAGATTCAGAGACCGCAGGAATAGCAGTTAAC
The DNA here is from genome assembly GCA_001782515.1 of Candidatus Levybacteria bacterium RIFCSPLOWO2_01_FULL_39_10. Taxonomy (GTDB): domain Bacteria; phylum Patescibacteriota; class Microgenomatia; order Levybacterales; family UBA12049; genus 2-01-FULL-39-10-A. The sequence continues at coordinate 25,230 of MFOV01000024.1, forward strand.
GCCGCGCTCACAGGCCATTTGGTTGTTTCGACGGTTCACACAAATGATTCAGCAACTACGCTTCCCCGCCTTATTGATATGAAAGTTGAACCTTTTTTGGTTGCCTCAACAGTCAACTTGATTGTTGCCCAAAGGTTGGTTCGAAAAATCTGTGAATACTGTAAAGGGCAAGTATTGTGGAGCAGGGAAGATCTGTTAAGAAGCCTTCCCGAGGAGACAGTTAAGAAGTTTTTTGACGGAAAAACACAAATTACAGCATACGCCGGAAAAGGCTGTAAAGTCTGTCATCACACAGGATACCAGGGGAGAATTGGAATATTTGAGGTACTTAAGATTTCAGACAACATTAAAAAACTTATTACTGATCGGAGAGATTCAAATATTATTGAACAGCAGGCAATAAAAGAAGGAATGACAACAATGCTTGAGGACGGACTTAATAAAATAATAAAAGGCCAAACAACTTTTGAAGAAATACTCAGGGTTACAAGGACTGAAAATGTATGATTGGAAGATCAACAGATTTAAGATCAATATCGATTTCAAATAATGACAAGCTGAGTCTTCTTAGTAACCTTGCCACAATGTTTAATGCAGGTATTCCTATTCTTGAAACAATTGAATCGATGTCTGAAGACTCCAAAGGAAACATAAAAAAAATTCTTGACTCTGTTAGAGATGATTTAATTCAGGGCCAGTCAATTTATAGTGCGTTTTCTAGGTTTCCAAGAGTTTTCAATAAGGTAACCATAAATGTTATTAAAGCGGCAGAGGAAGCAGGAACGCTGGATGTAGTTCTCAAGGATATTAAAAGCCAGACCCAAAAAGATATGGAATTTATGGACAGCGTGAAATCCGCACTAACTTATCCTATTGTTATTCTTATTGTGTTTTTTCTAGTTCTTTTTGTAATTTTAGTAGTTGTAATCCCAAAAGTTTCTGTTGTATTCGAGCAATTGAGGGTAGAGCTTCCCCTCCCGACAAAAGTCCTTCTATTTGTTTCAAATATTATTCTTGATTTTACACTCCCTCTTGTTATCATTTTAATACTTCTCGGAGCTGGTGTTGTATTGCTATACAAGAGAAAAAAACAAATTCTTTTTAGTATTCTTTTTGCATTTCCTGTTATTTCAACGCTTGTTAAAAATATTGATATAGCAAGATTTTCAAGATCCATGTTTTTACTTTTAACCTCAGGCATCACAATTACAAATGCATTGGAGTTAACACGCGACGTAGTTATAAGGAGAGACATACATAAAACGATAGGTGAAGCTCAGGAAACTGTTCTTGCGGGAAAAAGATTGTCTGAAGCTTTTAAAGCAAGAAAAGATCTATTCCCTAGCCTAATTGTAAAAATTATTGAAGCAGGTGAAAAAACAGGAACTTTGGATAAAAGTATGGAAGAGGTATCTATGCATATGGATTATCAAGTTACCTCGTCGCTAAAAAAAGTGGTAGCTCTTCTTGAGCCCATTATGCTTGTTATGGTGGCACTTCTTGTCGGAGGAATGATGTTTTCGATTATATCCCCAATATACGGACTAATTAGTCAGGTTGGCGGGGTTGGAAGATGAAAAAAAATTCCGGATTTTCGCTTATTGAGCTTATTGTGGTTCTTGGGATTCTTTTGACTCTCTTCGGCTTTATCGTAATAGGATTGTCAACCAGTCAGAGAAGGTTTTCTGTTACATCAGCTCGGGACACTCTTATTTCAGATATTGCCTCCCAGCAAACAAAATCAATGAACAGTATTTCAGGAAGCAGCGCTTATGGGATTTACTTTCAACCCGGAAAATACACTCTTTTTAAAGGGGAAACATATTCTGCATCGGACCCTGAAAACTTTGAAGTTGAATTGGGTGAAAACCTTGAGTTTTCGCAAGTTACATTTCCCGCTGCAACAATAATTTTTGCAACAAAGTCAGGAGAAATCTCAGGATTCCTAGATGGCGCAAACATAATTACAATTCGAGATGTGCAAAATATCGACTCAACTACAGTTACAATCAACAGGTATGGTGTTATAACAGACATTAACTAAATGAAACAAAAAGGACAGACTCTAATTGAACTTCTTATAACAATTGCACTTGCGGCAATTCTAATTCCTGCGCTTCTAACTGGCTTTTCGGTAACCAGAGATGGAAGAGCCCAACAGGAACAAAGGCTCCATGCCACCTCATTTCTTAAAGAAGCACAAGAGGCTTTAAGAATTGTGCATGCAAACGGCTGGAATAATCTTTCAAACGGAACTTTCCATCCTGTGACGTTAGGAACAACCTGGGTTTTGGTGTCAGGGTCTGAAACTATTAATGACAATCTTACAAGACAAATTGAAATAAGCGATGTTTATAGAGATAGTGAAGGAGAAATAACAGGTATTGGCGGAACACTTGATCCTTCAACAAAAAGAGCAGAAATATCAGTTACCTGGAACACTCCTTTTCCAACAAGCGTTACATCAACACTATACCTCACAAGAAACAAAAATGCGTCATACCAAGAATCAACAGTTGAAGACTTTACGCCGGGCGCATCAAATTCCGCAACAACCGGTATAGCGATTACAAACACTTCTGGAGGAGAAATTGTACTTGGAGCAGGCGGAGGAGGAGGAGACTGGTGCAGCCCCACCCTGACTCTTGAAGAACTGGATATGCCAAAGAGCGGAGTTGCAAATGCAATTTCTGCAATTGAGGGAAGAGCATTTGTTGGCACAGGCGATAATGCAGCGGGAGTCTCCTTTGCAAATGTTCTAATTTCAACCCCTTACCCCCCGGTCGCGTCTATTGCGGGAACATTCGACGGTTATAAAACAAACGCGGTGTTTGGAGAAGATGATTATGTTTATTTGGCAACGGATAACAATGCCAAAGAGGTAGAAATTGTTAATTTAACGACAACCCCCTATAGCGAAATCGGTTATTTTAATCCTCCTTTTAATCAAGATGGAAATGGAGTATTTGTGGTTGGTAATGTTGGATATATGACAACTGGAAATGTGCTTTACACTTTTGATCTTGCAAGTAAAATCGGCAGTCGTCCACAACTTGATAGCTTAGTTATAACTATTTTTGGAACGGCAAGAAAACTTTGGGTTCGCGGTAACTATGCTTATATAGCTGTTGACGGATATGCTTTCAAGGAGCTTTCAATTGTGGATATCTCAAACCCAAGCGATATTCGCGAAGTGGGCTATGCTGACGTTAACAGCGCTGGGGGGAAAGAAGTTTTTGTAAATGAAACCGGCACTAGAGCATATTTGGCAACAAGTGCAGATAGCTCAAGAAGAGAGTTTTTTATAATCGATGTGACAAACAAGAGCGGAAACAGACCAAATGTTGGGAGTTATGAGGCAAATGGCATGAGTCCTAAAGGTGTTACTGTGGTAACCGGAAACAGAGCTGTACTTGTTGGAAACAATGGTGAGGAATACCAGGTAATTGACATTACGAACGAAACAAATCCAACTAAATGCGCTGGATTGCAAATTGATAGTGGTATAAATGGTGTTTCATCTGTTTTGCAGTCCGACGGCTTTGCATATTCATATATTATTACAGGAGATGCATCGGCAGAACTTAAAATAATTCTTGGAGGAGCGGGAGCGGGAGGAGGAATCTATAGCCCTGATGGGCTATTTGAGTCCGCAACAATTGATGCAGGAGGGGAAGTTGCCTGGAATACTCTTGTTGCCTCAACTTCTGCTTCCCAGAATACAACACTTCAATTCAGAGTTGCAGTAAAAGACGAAGTCGGAGGATCATGTGGCAGCGTTACATTCTCAGATAGTGATTTTGTGGGAGCAGACGGACTAGTAAGTTCATATTTTTCTAAGGAGGGGGGACTGATTCCTTTTGATAACGATGGAACAGCTTATGAGAATCCCGGAAGGTGCGCAAGATATAGAGCCTATCTATCAACTACTGATATAACAGAAAGTCCGGTTGTTTATGAGGTAAGTCTAAATTATTCTTTATAGCTTAATTTTATGAAAATCATCCGTTTCAAGACAAATAAAAAAGTGATAAACCAATCGGGGTTCTCACTCATTGAGCTTATACTTTACCTTGGAATATTATCAATTTTAATAGTAGCGCTGTTTCAGCTTTTAACTTCAATCTTTGATATTCAGCTTGAATCACAAAGCACATCATCAGTCTCACAAGACGGGGGATTTATATTAAATAGATTTGAATATGATGTAGGGCGCGCAGAGTCTGTGAGCTTTCCGCTTCTTGGAGATCAGGGTCAAAGCCTTGAGATTTTTGACGGGCAAAACACTTATACATATTCTTTGATTGGAGATAATCTGATCATAAGCGCGACTCCGTCTGGAACTTCGGAGCAGTTAAACAGCTTTAACACCAAAGTGACAGATGTAACTTTTCAGACTCTTTCCGATAGCGCGCAGGATCTAAGAACTGTAACTTTGACTTTTACTCTTGAAAGTCTTGTCAGAAGAAGGGGAGGGACAGAGACGGATACATTTAGGACTACTGTTGGAACAAGATGAGAAAAACAATTTCCAATTTCCAATTTTCCCCGCTTCGCCAAGGCTTCGCGGGGCGAGCAATTTTCAATTCGAATAGAGAATCGGGGCAGGCGCTTATTACACTGATGTTTTTTGTTGTAATCGGCTTTGCCGTAATTTCAGCAGCAGCTGTTATGGTGTATAACAATATTTTGGGAGCTAGCATAAGGCAACAAAGCAACTACGCTTATTATGTTGCCGAAAGCGGGGCACAAGAGGCTCTTTTAAGACTTATTAGAGATCCTTCTTATTCCGGAACAGCGCCTGGTCAGCCGTTTACAATTAATGGTGGTAGTGCCCAGATAAGCGTTAATAATGGAATTATTACTTCAACAGGAACGTACAGTAACAGCGTTAGAAAAATTGAAGTAGAAACAGTGTACAATAATAATGAGTTAACAGTTATTTCATGGAAGGAGGTTGAATAATGGATATTGCAAAAAAGCAAATACCAATGGTAGTTTATATAGACTCAAATAGAGTTTACTTTTATTCCGATTCTTTGGGAAACGTCCTTCAGCTTGAAATTCCCTCCGAAATAATAACTGACCTTGAAATACACAATAAAGACAAATTCCTTCAGCTATTTAGTATATTTATTCAGAAAAACATCAAAGGATTGGGAGTAAACAAATTCAATGTAATACTTGTTTTTTCGCCCAACATGACATTTGATAAAGACATCGCGCCACAGCTTGATAAAGATGTTGAAACCCAGGAACAGGAGTTTATAGGTCTCGTTCCATTCGAGAATGTTCTCTCGCGATCATATAAAATTAATAAAGGCACAAGAACAATCGTATTAAACAATGAGTACTTCGAACTTTTAAATAATATTTTTCAGAAAAATAAGCTCACTATTGTTATGGTTTTGCCGTATTCGCTTCTTCAGGTTGTTCATCCTGAGTTTGCGGGACAGTTGGATCTTTCACAGATTCTCCAAAAATCAGATTCATTCAAGCAATTTAATATGGTCGAAGGAAAACAGGAGATTCATGAGGAAACAGCAGAAAATAAAAAAGAGAAGAAGCCCATAAATAAAAGGCTAATTGCGCTTATTGGTACGTTTGGGGTTTTACTTCTTGTGCTTTTCGTATTTGCGTACATGACTTTTTTCCAGGGAAATCCGGCAGATGAAAATGAACTAATCCAGGCATTTACTCCTACGCCTAAAATAGAAACAGAGGTGGTTCCGCTTCCAACAGAATCAGCAGATTTGTCAACGGAATCGGGAAGTTTGTAGGACAGTACCTAATCCGCAGGACCAACAAGCGCTGTCTCATTAACTAATTAGCCTCAAAATACCCACTTGACAAGAATAAAAATTTTATGCTAGTCTGATTTTAGACATGAAAAAATTTCTGCCCAGAAATAGAAGTGAACTAGGATTTACCCTCATTGAGCTTCTGGTAGTCATCGGAATCCTTGCAATTCTTTTAACAATTGTTCTTATAGCAATTAATCCTGCAAGACAGTTTGGTCAGGCAAATGACACAAGAAGAAGAAGTGATGTAACACAAATCCTTAACGCAATCGGAGCATACGCTGCTGATAATGCAGGCACACTTCCTGCGGGAATTACAGCAACCACAAGCGCAATCGCAAACACAGGAGCAGACCTTTGCGCAGATTTGGTACAAAATTATATTCCTGCACTTCCGTCTGATCCTCAGGCAGCAAACGGCGGTATTGCAATAGAAGCAGCTGACTGTGTAAGTCCATACAACACTGAATATGAAGTTTCCCGTGACGCAGGAAACAGAGTCACAGTGTCAGCACCGC
>MFOV01000024.1:31557-33622 GCA_001782515.1 Candidatus Levybacteria bacterium RIFCSPLOWO2_01_FULL_39_10
AAGCCACACCCGATATCTCAAACACACGCTAACTCTTTATTATAATGGCAAAAAGAAGAATCGGCCGCAAATCCAGCGCTCATCATGAGAAAAACGCAAAAGCAGTTATTTCTTTTTTGCTGTTCTTAACTGCTGCAGTTGTTTTGTATATATTTATTGTTTATCAGAATAATATTTTTGGAGGTAGTCCCCAGCTATTTTTCCTGCTTGTTGTAGGATTATTTGCTCTTATATTCGGTTTAATGTATATTATAAACAAATCCCGCTAAAGCACTAAAACACCCTATAGCATTGACATTTTTTCTCTTTTTTGATAGAATTTCTCCTTATGAAAAGTTATCTCAAGGTTTTTTCAGGAGTATTTTGGCTTTTAGCGGTAGTACTTCTAACAGCCTCTATTTTTATTGTTGCGCTTGTTTATAGGGTGTTTAGGCTGGCAAGACAATTAATTGTTGTTCCGAGAATCTCACTGGGAAAAAGTATATAAGTGTTTTTTAAGATTCACAAACTGTCCTATAAAAGCAATTCCTTCTTTTTGCAATAATTGTTTCTGGACTGTGAGTCCTCCAAAAGCATAACCCGGTGCAAACCCACCATATTTGCTTACTACTCTGTGGCAGGGAACAAAAGTAGGCGTTTTATTTGAATGCATTGCATAACCAACTATTCTTGGATTATTAATCCCAACGTATTCGGCAACTCGTCCGTATGTAGTTACGTAGCCTTTGGGTATTTTTGAAACAGCTATGTATATTGCGTCAAATGTATTCATATCAGAAAAATAAGATAGAAGAGAATAGCAACGATTATTCTGTAAACTCCGAAAATAATAAATGTGTGATCCTTGATATAGCTTAAAAGAAGCTTAACCGATAATAGCGCAAAAATAAATGATGCTACGAACCCAATAATAAGAAGTATAAGTTCGTTTTGGGAAAATTCCAGCCTCGTTTTTGCAATATCAAGTCCGGTTGCGCCGAGCATTGTGGGAATTGCGAGTAAAAACGAGAACTCGGCTGCGGTTTTTCTGTTAAATCCCAGGATAAGTGCACCCAAAATTGTTGCACCGGCACGGGACGTTCCTGGAATAACGCTTATGGACTGAAAAACACCTATTAAAAGGGCATTTTTGTAATCTAATTGATCAAGAGTTAAGGTTTTTTCTCTTTTTTTATTCCACATTTCAACCAATATAAATATAGCTCCTCCTATAAAAAGCGCGATAACAGTGACAAAGCTGTTTCCGATAAGCGTATTTTTTATAAATTCATAAAAAATGAGGCCAACTGCGGCACTAGGAATAAAACCGACCAGAATTTTAGGCCATATTTTAATATTTGTCAGCATTTTAAAGTAGAGAACAACAACTGAAAGAATTGCGCCCAGCTGAATTATAATTAGAAAGCTTTTTACAAATTCGGTATTGGTTATATTTAATATGTATGAAACTAAAATAAGATGACCGGTTGATGAGATGGGGAGAAACTCTGTTACACCCTCAACAAAGGAGAGAATCAGAGCCTGGATTAGATCCATTATTAAATTATAGCAAACTTTCAGAAAACTCAGATGATTACTCAGATTTCCAGAAAATCAGATAATTACAATATCAGAGATCCGTAATTCTGATAGTCTGAAACTCTGATTTCTCCGAGGATATCTGGATTACTGAGTTTTCCGAGTTTTCTGATATTATAAATGTATGGAAAATTTAGAGAAATTAGCACGTCTAGTTCGCTATTACTGTTTGCTATCAACAACAACCGCAGGTTCAGGACACCTGACATCCTCACTCTCAGCAGTGGATATCATGACGACTCTTTTTTTCGGAGGATTTCTAAAATTCGATCCTAAAAACCCTGACAATCCCGCAAATGATAGAATAATATTTTCAAAAGGACACGCATCGCCTCTTTTTTATTCTCTCTGGACTGTAGCTGGAGTGATTACGGAGGATGAGCTTTTGACATATCGGAAATTCGGATCAAGACTTGAAGGGCATCCAAGCATGGAATTTCCACTGACTGAAGCACCAACAGGCTCGCTTGGCCAAGGGCTTTCAATA
>MFOV01000024.1:33636-43876 GCA_001782515.1 Candidatus Levybacteria bacterium RIFCSPLOWO2_01_FULL_39_10
AAGTATATGTTTTGATGGGGGACGGAGAGACAGCTGAAGGATCGGTATGGGAAGCAGTGCAACTTGCCGCGCATTATAAACTTGGAAATCTAATTGGAATTATTGATGTAAACAGGCTGGGACAAACAAAAGAGACCATGCTGGGTTGGGATTTAAAGGAATATAAAAGAAGGATTGAATCATTCGGATGGGAGGGAGTTCTAATTGACGGACACAATTTTCACGAAATCTCACACGCATTTTCCCAAGTTCATAACGCGAGAACGCCCACGATGATAATTGCGAAAACAATCAAAGGGAAAGGCATCAGTTTCTTAGAAAATGAAGATAATTTTCACGGAAAAGCACTTCCCCAGGAGGAAATAGGGGAGGCAAAAAAGTCGCTAGGTGAAATAGATTTGGGACTAACAGGATCTATTGCCAAACCTGAAAACAAAAAATACGAAAATAACAACTTCTCCGGGAGAAAAAGTCCTTACGTCGCACAATCGAGATTTTACAACGTCAATTCTGACGTCGCAGAATCTCAAGTCGGGAATTTGATTTCTACTCGACGAGCTTACGGCGAAGCACTTGCCTCTCTTGCATCCGAGTATCCTTCCCTTCTCGTTCTTGACGGAGAAGTTTCCAATTCAACTTACTCTGAAATTTTTGCGGAAAAATATCCCGGGCGATTTTTTGAAATGTATATAGCTGAGCAAAATATGGTGGGTGTGGCAGTAGGCTTTTCGAAAAGAGGATTTCTGCCCTTTGTTTCAACCTTCTCAGCATTTTGGTCAAGGGCACATGATCAAGTTAGAATGGCTGGATACGCTCTCTCTGATATTAAATTTGTAGGATCTCACGCGGGCGTATCAATAGGCGAGGACGGGCAGTCTCAGATGGGACTTGAAGATATCGCAATGTTCCGGTCAATATTTGGAAGTACAGTTCTTTATCCTTCAGATGCAGTAAGCACTAAAAAACTAGTTGAGCTGGCGGCAAAAAAGCCCGGAATAGTATATTTGAGAACTACGCGTATGGAAACACCGGTTATTTACCATGGAGATGAAGAGTTCAAAATCGGCGGATCAAAAATAGTTAAAAGTACAAGAAAAGACGAAGTAACAGTGATTGGTGCGGGAGTTACACTTCATGAAGCGCTTAAAGCATACGAAGAGCTTAAGAGAGATAATATCAAAATAAGGGTGATTGACCTTTACTCTATAAAGCCAGTAGATTCTGCGACGCTAACTAGGGCAGCAGAGGAAACAAAAGCTATAATTGTTGCAGAAGATCACTATCCTGAGGGCGGAATAGTTGATGCTGTGAGGTCGAGTTTGAAAAACTCGAAAACTCCTGTATATAGTCTTTCGGTGACCAAAATGCCAAGAAGCGGAAAACCTCAAGAACTGCTTGCATACGAGGAAATTGATGCTGGGGCAATTGTTAATCGGGTTCGCGAACTGTTAAGATAAAATTATGGTAAGAGTTGCAATAAATGGTTACGGCAGAATAGGAAGAATTGCCCACAGGGTAATTCTTGAGAAGTATAAAACTAAAATTGACGTTGTTGCCATAAACGCAGGTTCATCCACTGACCTTGCGGGATGGGCTTATCTTCTCAAGTACGATACGTCTTACGGAAAACTTAAAGACGATGTTTCGACAGAACACTCAAAAGAATCAAAGGAAGATTATCTGGGAAAACTCGTAATAAATAAAAGAAGAAAAACACAGGTTTATTCTCAGAAAGACCCCTCGCTTCTTCCATGGGCAGACCTGAAGATAGATGTTGTAATTGAGTCCACGGGGCATTTTGAAACTCTTGAAAAACTTAATCTTCACCTTAAGGCTGGGGCAAAAAACGTAATACTTTCTGCTCCGGCAAAGGGCGGAAACGTTGAAACTTATGTTTTGTCTGTTAATGATACTGATTATTCGCGGGAAAACATAATAAGCAACGCCTCTTGTACCACCAATTGTATTGCGCCTGTTGCAAAAGTGATTTCGGACAAATTCGGCATTGAAAAAGCAATGATGACAACAATTCATGGATATACTCAGGATCAGAGACTTCAAGATGGCGGACATAAAGACTATAGGCGGGCTCGGGCGGCGGCTGAAAACATAGTTCCCACATCAACAGGCGCAACAATAGCAGCTGCAAAGGCATTGCCTTCGCTTGAAGGAATATTTGAAGGCTTGGCAATTCGAGTTCCAGTGCAAGTTGGATCTCTTTCCGATTTCACATTTGTTCTCAAAAAAGATGTGACAAAAGAGGAAGTGAATGAAGCGTTTGCGGAGGCGGCCAAATCCGCTGTTTACAAAAACATCCTTGCAGTAACAGAGGATCCAATTGTATCCTCAGATATTATTGGCAATCCCCACTCAGCAATTGTGGATCTAAGCTTAACTCAAGTTGTGGGCGGAAATATGGTAAAAGTAATTGCTTGGTATGACAACGAATACGGTTATGCAAATAGACTTGTTGAGGAAGTCTTAATGGTTAGATCTAACTCTCAAGGCTCTTGATCTTTTCAATTCTTCTTACGTGGTTGTCGGTTGGGTCAAATGGGGTCTTAAGAAATGCATCAATCAATAGTTTGGCATCATCAAAAATTGTAAAGTCTGATGAGAGAGCTAAAACATTTACGTCATCATCCGCTCTTGCAGCTTTTACCTGTTCAATATTAAATCCAAGACAAGCGCGAATTCCATTTATTTTGTTCGCAGTAATATCAACGCCGGCGCCACTACCACAAATTACAATTCCCCTGCTTCCCCGCCTCGGCTCGCCCACTTCGTTTTGAGACGAGTCTTCGGCGAGGCGGGCCTTTTCTTCAGAAACTTTATTTCCGACGTTTTTTGCATAGTCTACATAATCATCCATTGGGGTTAGTTCGGAAGCACCACAATCTTCCACCTGATGATTATTTGAAATCAGCCACTGTTTAATTTCTTCTTTTAAGTTATAACCTTTATGATCCGCCCCTATATAGATCTTCATGGTTGTTTTACTCCATTACGGTCTAGTAATAGAGTATCTATGTCCAAATTATTTTTTTAATTTTTCCTGTCATACCAATCGGGTCATCAGACTGCCAGATATTTCTGCCCACTGCCATACCAATACAGCCTACTTTCATGCAAGTTTGGACCATTTCTAAAAACTCCTCTTCACTTTCTTTAGCACCGCCTGAAACAACAACTTTGGTTCTTCCCGCGGACTCAACTGCCCAGGAAAGACTTCTGGGATCCCCCGGATATTTTATTTTTATAATATCTGCGCCGAGCTCAAGTCCGAGTCTTGCAGCATAAGCAGTAAGCTGTCCGATGTCTTTATGCAAAGCACCAGATCCTCTTATATACATCCAACCAATAACCGGAATATTTTTGTTGTGAGCCTCTTCTTCAATCTTACTAAACTCTCTAAACATTTCGCTTTCATGTTTACTTCCAACGTAAATAGTATATCCAACGGCAGACGCGCCAAGCTCTATTGCTTCCGAAACGGTGCAGATTTGTGGAGAATAAGGGTCAGGATCATCAACAAGATTAGTTTTTCCATTAAGTTTAAGGATTAACGGCACCTTTTGAACATAATAAGTGTCTGAGTAATATTTTTCTGCAGTACCCTTCTGAAGGATTACAGAGTTAACGTTTCCCTCATCTGCAATTTTTAGTATATTATTAGGATCAACATTTTCATCATCAAAATCAGTCGGACCGTGTTCCATTCCCTGATCGTATGCTAAAAATAAGGTTTTCCCGCCTTTTGTAATTTTTGATAAATCAACCATGTATTAATTTTCTGACGATGGATGATGGAAGATTGAATGTGGTATTAGAAGATGGAAACTAGGAGTTAGAAACAACCCTCTAACATCAATCTTCAAAACACTATCTTCAATTATCTATCCTCTACCGTCTTGTAAGATTATATTTTAACTGCTTTTAAGTTATCGTAACTTTCAAATTTTTCCTCAATCTCCTCTTTTGTTAAAAGACCTTTTTGGGCGCCGATCTCACGAATTACGCTTTCAGAGCTTATTGCACCATATTTCATCGCGTCTGCAATTGGATAGTTTGATAGCACTCCATACAAAAAACCTGTTGCATATGCGTCTCCTGCTCCTGTTCTCTCAACCGGTTTTTTTATGCTGCATACACCGATCTGATAAATAATATCATCTTTGTCAGCGGCATATGAACCGTTTATTCCGTCTGTTATTACAATTGTTTTTGCACCATATGATTTTAATTTTCTCATCAAAAACTTAATATCCGTGTTTTCCTCGCCAGTTAAGGCCTGTGCCTCCTGCAGATTTACAAACAGAAAGTGAATACTTTGAAGAATTTTTATTATGTCTTCTTTTGAATCGGCAAGCTGGCGGGACCCCGGATTAAATGCAAATTTGCAGTCATGGTACAGCCTAAAAACTTTATCATATGTTTCATGCCAGTTTCCCCGAAGACTTGTAAGGTACACTAGTTTTGCTGACATTCTTCCTACATCAAGATCAATTCCCAGCGGATTTTTTTCTTCTAGAATTGTCCTCTCGCCGTCATAGCTTAAAATTACATTAAAATACGGCTCATTTGTCACTTCCCTTTTAAGATAAGTCTGATCAACGCCTTCATATGTCAAGGTATTTGGAATCATCTTAGATAACTCATCACTTCCAACCTCAGCTGCTAAAGACGTTGAAATTCCTAGCCTTGACAACCCAACCGAAACATTGCATGCATTTCCCCCAAGAGTAATTGTGTACTCATCAAGCGGCACTTTTGCGCCAAGCGTGAACGAGATCTGATTTGAAAACTTATCATAAGTAAAATTTTTAAGCTTGTGCAGCATTAAAAAAACATCAATTGTTGCTGAGCCAACACAGACAACATCTATATTTTTATCCATAATTCGAGTTTAGTAGATACAAATCGCCTTTACAAGGTTTGAAGCAATATTAAATAGCAAATAGCAAATATACATAGTAAATGTTAAGTAGATTTTAATTCATCTCTAATATTTTATATTTAAAAGGGTTTGCAAAAACAAAATTGAATCTCTAGAATTGTTATATGATTTTTGGAAAATCTGAGGAAGAAGAAAGACCAGTTAAAAAGCCTAAAAAAGAAGAGGATGAGCTCGCCTGGGATAGAAAAAGACTTCTTCTGGCCGGAATCATTATTTTGGCTGCAGCTATTTTAGCATATGAGTTTAAAGATAGTATTTTTCCACAAGGGCAAAGTATACTTGGTGAGAAATCAGAAATTAAAAAAGCCGAGAAGCCCAATATAAAAAGCCCTGATATCAATTTTTCATCGGATGTGGGAGCAAAGATCGAAGATGTTAAAGAGTCGGTTACAAACCTTTCTCCTGAAGAAATTGCCTCATCATCTCCTCAGATACAGAAACTATTAAATGATATCCAGCAAATCAAAAATTTACCCATAAGTCAGGCAAAAGACGCGTGTCTTAAGCTTTGTTCCGCACTCTAAAAAATACAAAATGGATGAATTAAGAAAAAAAGCAACAAGCATTTTAGAAAAGATTAATGTCTCAGAAAAAAAAGTTCAAATAAAAAAAATTGAAGAAGAGGCAACCTCTCCGGATTTCTGGAAAGATCAAAAAGTTGCAGCGGATAAGATGAAAAGGCTTACAGATCTTCAGAAAGAGATAGAAAAGGTGGGGCTTTTGCAAAGACTTATTTCCGAGAACAATAAGACTGAAGCTGAAAAGCTAATAAGCGAAATGGAGATTTTTCTCTATTTTTCAGGAGACTATGATAATAAATCGGCGCTTGTTTCAATTCATTCTGGCCAGGGAGGGGTTGAGGCAATGGACTGGGCTAGTATGCTTTTCAGAATGTATTCAAGGTGGGCTGAGAAAAAAAGTTTTTCAATTGAGGTTATAGACCAAACTCCGGGGGAGGAAGCCGGAATAAAAAGCATCACCTTTTTAGTGGATGGAGACTTCGCTTATGGTTTTTTAAAAAAAGAAGCAGGAGTTCATCGATTGGTTCGTCAGTCTCCCTTCAATGCAGATAATCTCCGACAAACCTCATTTGCTTTGGTTGAGGTTGTGCCCCAGATTGAAGAAGACCAAAACATTGAAATTAAAGAAGAAGATTTAAAATGGGATTTTTTTAGATCTGGTGGTCATGGCGGCCAGAATGTAAATAAAGTCTCAACTGCAGTGAGACTCACACATATCCCAACAGGCATTATTGTTACTGCGCATTCTGAAAGATATCAGGGAAGAAACAGAGAGTACGCGCTAAATATCTTGCGAGGAAAACTTTGGCTCATAAAAGATGAGGAAAGAAAAAAACATGAAGAAGAGCTTAAAGGTGATTATAAAACTCCGGGCTGGGGAAATCAAATTCGATCCTATGTTTTACACCCATACAAAATGGTAAAAGACCTTCGAACCGGATTTGAAACATCGGATGCTGAAGGAGTCCTGGGCGGTGAACTTGATACGCTTATTGAAGAAGAACTTAAGCTTTAAAAATGTATGGGGCCTTCCTTGATAAAAATTCCTAAATATGTTTTACTTAGAGTTAGTAAATAATGGATAAAAATCTAAAAACAAAAAATACAGAAGCGGATTTAGTTAAAGAATTTAATTCTGATAAAAAAAGTAAAGGACCTTTTCTTAAAACTTCACTTTTTATTTTGTTTATAGGTTTTTTGGGAATTTCCTCAGGACTTCTTATTGCAAAAGGAACTGCAACCCCAACGCTTAGTTCAGAAGATATCGAAAATCCATCTGAAATAGAAAAAGGGATGACATTCGGGTCAAATGACACCTCAACTTTTAAGGATATTGCAGAAGGAGTTTTAAAAGAAGGCGGAGTCGATTCTGAAGGACAATATCACCTTGTCCGTCCTGGCGGGGATTCCCAGAATGTTTATCTCACATCCTCAGTTGTTGATTTATCAGTACTAATAGATAGACAGATTAAAGTTTGGGGAGAAACATTTGCTTCTGAGAAAGCCGGATGGCTTATGGATGTTGGAAGAGTAGAAGTTTTGGAATAACCCCTTGCTTTTATTAATAATTAAAATTTGCGATGATAAATCTTGAAAATGTTTCAAAAAAATTCGGCACAGGCGTTTTTGGTCTCTCTGACATTACTTTTGCGGTAGAAAAAGGAGAATTTGTTTTTTTAGTTGGTCCTACAGGGTCAGGCAAAACTACAATTTTTAAACTTCTTATACGAGAGATGTATCCTACTCAGGGAACAATTGTTGTTGACAGCTGGGATCTTGTGAAGCTTCCAAGCAAACAAGTTCCGGAACTCAGAAAAAAAATAGGTGTTGTATTTCAGGATTTAAAACTTCTTACCGACAGAACCATATTTGAAAACATAATTCTTCCTTTAGATATAGCAGGCGTTAATGAAGAAGAATCAGGAAGGCGAGTAGAGGAGGTTTTGGAGCGTGTTGGAATAATAGAACACAGAGATAAGTTTCCTATCCAGCTCTCAGGAGGAGAACTTCAAAGAACAGCAATCGCTCGAGCACTTATTCTCTCGCCCGATATAATTCTTGCAGATGAGCCAACAGGAGACCTAGACGAAGCAACTGCCTGGGACATAGTTAAGCTGTTGTCTGAAATTAACGAAGGAGGAACAACTGTTATTATGGCAACGCATAATGCGGATATTGTTAAAAAAATGGACAAAAGAATAATTGAACTGAGCTTAGGATCAATAGTTAATGATAAAAAAACGAAGCCAAAACATAAGAAGAAAGAAGAAGAAAAAGACGAAAAACCAAAAGAAAAAAAGGAAGTTCACGAGGAGGCGAGAAAAGACGATAAAAAAGAGAGTGAAAAAGGGGAAGACAAAGGAAAAAAGCCGATAACGGATGAGTTTGAAAAAGCGCTTGAAGAAGAATAGGTAATTTTCAATGAAAACATTAAGAACTGCGAGAAGGAATATAAGGAGGTCGCCGTATCAGGCAATTGCCGCAGTTTTTATTATGACCTTGACATTTCTTGCTTTTTCAATATTTGCCTTCATTATTTTCGGTTCATCCCGTATTGTTGACTATTTTGAATCAAAGCCCCAGGTAACAGCGTTTTTCAGAGATGAAGCAGCGAAGGGTGATATTGATAAACTGAAATCTTCCTTTGAGCAGTCAGAGTTCATATCAGAAGTGAAATTTGTCTCAAAAGAGCAGGCGCTTGAAATATACAGACAGCAGAATAAAGACGACCCGCTTCTTTTGGATCTTGTGACAGCCGAAATACTCCCGGCATCGCTTGAGATCTCAACATTCAATATAGAAGATCTTAATCTGGTATCAGAAACTCTTAATAAATCAGCAATTGTTGAGGAGGTAGTATTCCAAAGAGACGTTATAGCAACGCTTACTTCTTGGACTACGGCCGTTAGAGCAATTGGCATATTTACAGTTTCTATTCTTGCAACAATCTCAATATTTATAATGGTGACAATAATAGGAATTAAAGTGTCTCAGAAAAAGCAGGATATAGAAACAATGAGGCTGATTGGAGCCGGGAACTGGTATATAAGATGGCCTTTTATAATAGAAGGAGTATTTTACGGAGTATTAGGAGCAATTATAGGATTTTTGCTATCTTTGGGAATTTTATTCTGGACAACGCCTTATCTTTCATCATTTTTAAGAGGAATTCCAGTTCTTCCTCTCTCTTTTATTTTTATCGGCATTCTTTTTATGCTTGAAGTGATACTCGCAATACTTCTTGGTGCTTTCTCAAGTTATGTTGCAGTACTAAGATATCTTAGAAAACCCTGATTTGATGCATTAATCCCCATATTTGTGGTATTCTTAAATATATTTAATTATACAGTGGTATGCTGTCTTTAAGAAAAAACAAGATAAAAATTTTTGTTTTACTTTTCATTCTGCTTTTTGCGGTTACTACCAATATTGGCTTGATTCAAGCACAAACTCAGACACCCACACCTACACCAACCTCTTCCAAAAATTATGAGGAGATTCTTAAAAAAATTGAAGATACCGAGAAAAAAATAGAAGAGCTTGAGAGCGAAAAGAAAACACTCTCCTCCCAAATTGCCGTAATTGATAACCAGATTCAGCTGACTGAGCTTAAAATTGATTCAACTGAGGTACAAATTTCAGATCTCACACTTGATATTGACACTGCGGATAAAAAAATTGATGAGATTGAGGCCTCTTTGGATAAACTGACCCAGGTTCTTGTTAATAGAATTAAAGCGACATATATGATAGGTTCTGCGTCTCCTTTTCATTTGCTTCTTTCATCAAGTGATGTCTCGGATTTTATAACGCGAGCAAATTATTTAAGAATAGCGCAAGCTCACGATAAAAGACTTATTTTTGACACAACGCAGGCAAAAAATGACTATGAAAATCAAAGGGAAATATTTGAAGACAAAAAGCTGCAGATAGAAAAGCTTAAAAGAGAACTAGTCACATATACCTCGCAGCTTGACCAAGACAAAGGAGGGAAGGAGCAGCTTCTGGCAGTTACTGAAAATGATGAAAAGAAATATCAGGAAGAGCTAGCAAGATTCCGAGCTGATGCTGCGTCAATTAACGCAGCTATTGGAAACGTTGGAGATTTTCTGGGAACTGTAAATAAGGGTGATGTTATAGCATCAGTTGGATCAAGCGGATGCTCAACAGGTCCCCATCTTCATTTTGAAGTTTACACTGATGCAAAAGTTGAGAGCGGGCGTGTGATAGGAAACAGAGTGGACCCAAAGCCATATCTTGAAAATTCAAGCTATCAACAACCAGTCCCAGGTTATTCCGGCAGCGTTACAACATGGTATGGAGAAGTTTACTTTTTAGGAACACACACTGGAATTGATATTGCAAATCCATATGGTACTCCAATAAGAGCCATGGACGGAGGAGACGTGTATTTCACTTCTGCTCCGTGCTCGTACAATATTTCGGGCGGCTCCTCTCTTGGAAAAGGAGTTATAGTTGACCACAAAAACGGACTGGTTACCCTTTACTGGCACATACCTTAAAAAAATTAAAAATTAAAAGTTAAAAATTAAAAATCGAAAAACAGTAATAAATAGTAAATGAAAAAGCAAGTATTTGCTTTGGCTTTATGTTCGTTTTTGTTTGCTTCATATACAACCCCGTCTTTTGCAGTCTCTTTGTCAGTAGATAGTTTTCCGAGTTCTATCGATCAATCAGAAGAGGCAGAGGTTGGCGTCACTCTTCTTTGTTCAGGCTGTAAAGACTCATACTTGCGCGGTGT
>MFOV01000025.1:0-1912 GCA_001782515.1 Candidatus Levybacteria bacterium RIFCSPLOWO2_01_FULL_39_10
AAAAGTTTTTGAAGTTCTTCTTTTGACGGTATTATATTTTCTACTCCACGGACTAATAAATCATCCATACAGCCTCAGTATAGCATAAGTTTTTATTATTTTGGTATAATATCATATACCAAAAATGATCGATTACGGATCAAGATCTAGAAGGACGAGGTCTCGAAGAAGAACAAGGCGCCAAAATAAACTTCCGAGCAAGGTTATCCTCTATTCAAAACTCTCAAGATACGCACTGATTGCGTTAATTCTTGGGATTACTGCGATGTTTGGGCTGTTTTTGTGGTATAGCCGTGATCTTCCCGAGCCGGGAAAGCTGGTTGAAGCACAGGTTGAGAATTCAACCAGAATTTATGACAGGAATGGAATTCCACTCTACTCAGTTTATGAGGATGTAAACAGGTCCTATGTAGCACTTAACAAAATACCGAAGCACTTGCAGAACGCAACAATCGCAATTGAAGATCAGGATTTTTTTACAAACGAAGGATTTTCGCTAACCGGATATGTAAGAGGGCTTCTTATAGACCCTATTCTTAAAAGACGTGTGACAGGAGGGTCAACCATCACCCAGCAGCTTGTTAAAAACGTACTCTTAACATCTGAGCGGACAATTCCCAGAAAAATAAAAGAGCTGGTTTTGGCAATACAGGTTGATCAAAGATATTCAAAAGATGAAATTTTGGAAATGTATTTAAATGATGTTCCTTATGGAGGTACGGCAATTGGTGTTGAGGCAGCAGCTGAAACCTATTTTGGCAAAAAAGTAAACGAGCTTTCGCTTTCCGAGTCCGCAGTTCTTGCAGGGCTTCCCCAAAGTCCTTCCACATACTCCCCATATTCGGGAAACGATTATTATATTGGAAGAAGCGAGCAAGTATTAAAAAATATGAGAGAGGAAGGTTATATTACACGCGATCAGGAGGAAAAAGCTCTTTCGGAAGTTAAAAAAATGACTTTTTCAAAAAAAGAGGAAACCTCTTTTAAAGCTCCGCATTTTGTAATTTATGTAAAGGGAATTCTTGCTGAACAGTTCGGCGAAAAAGCAGTTGAAACAGGAGGACTTCAGGTGACAACAACGCTTGATTATGAAATTCAAAAAGAAGCAGAGAAAATAGTTGATGAAGAAATTGAGAAACTCAAGGGTTTTCGGGTCGGAAACGGAGCAGTTGTTGTTATGGATCCTAAGACAGGCGAGATTCTGGCGCTCGTCGGAAGCAAAGATTATTTTAACGAGGAGGAGGACGGAAATTTTAACGTTGCCCTTGCAAACCGCCAGCCCGGATCATCTCTTAAGCCTGTTATGTACGCTGAAGCATTTGAAAAAGGATATACGGCCTCCTCACTGATAATGGATGTTGAGACAAACTTTCCGACAGATGATCCAACAAAACCAATCTATACACCTGTTAACTATGATGGAAAATTAAGAGGGCCTGTTCAGCTCAGGTTTGCACTGGGAAATTCTCTTAACATTCCGGCTGTTAAGATGCTTGCAAAGGTGGGAATAACAGACGTTATGGAAAAGGGTTATGAAATGGGTTTAACCAACTGGGAGCCGACACGCGAGAATTTGCAAAATGTCGGCTTGTCCCTTGTCCTTGGGGGGCGCGAAGTGAGTCTTCTTGACGAGGTAACCGCATACTCTGCAATTGCCAACAAAGGAGTTAAGATGGATCCCTACACAATTGAAAAAGTTACTGATAACAAAGGGAAAAAGCTTTTTGAACATAGAGACAATGACGGACAAAGAGTCCTATCTGAGGAGATTGCGTTTATAATCTCCCACATCCTTCTTGACAATAATGCAAGGTCTGACGCATTCGGAGCGTCATCTGCTCTTAGAATTGCGGGGAAAACTGTTTCTGTTAAAACAGGAACAACAGATGAAAAACGAGATAACTGGACAGTC
>MFOV01000025.1:1919-10320 GCA_001782515.1 Candidatus Levybacteria bacterium RIFCSPLOWO2_01_FULL_39_10
CGCCCTCATATGTGGTAGGAGTTTGGGTTGGAAATAACGACAACAGTCCTATGAATCCTGCTGTTGCATCAGGAGTGACAGGCGCATCTCCTATCTGGAACAGAGTAATGTCGCATGTCTTAAAAGATGAAGACGATGAGTCTCCCAAAATTCCCGATGGAGTTATTGCCGTTGAAGTGGATTCATTTGGCGGCGGAATTCCAACAGAAGGGAGGCCCACAAGATCTGAGTATTTTGTAAAAGGAACAGAGCCGACAACTGAAAGTCAAGTTTACAAGAAGAAGGACGGAAATATTTTTGCATGGATAAGAGAAGACGATCCTGTATCAGACGACGGCGTCAACCGCTGGCAGGAAGGAATAGATAGATGGATAGAGAGTTTTCACAAAGACGACCCCTTTTATCACCCGTCAAGTGACTTGATTAATCCGCCAAAAGAGGAAAAAGAAGAAGATTAATACCTATTTTACTTTCGCTGCAAATTTTTCTCCGATCGAATCCACAATTTTTTTATGGATTTCAAATACGTCTTTTGATGAAAGACTTCTGTCCTCTGCCTGATAGGTGATATGAAATGTTCTTGAATTCGAAAACCTATCCTTAAGAGTAACGTTTTTAATAAGGAAGCTCTTATTAAGAATTTCGTTTATTACATCCTCAGTCAACACGCTTGTGTCTAACACAAAAGTTATGTCCTCGAAGATGGGCGGATATTTTGCAAGCTTTTTGTACGTTTTTTTGTTATTAGCGTAATTTAGTATTTCTTCGAAATTCAGCTCAAAATTAATAGTTTCGCCGTCCAAAACCTCAATGTATCCCAAAAATTTCCCATCAATATAGATATCAGATCCTGGGCTTTTGGATCGTTTATTGAAATTTATTTTTTTAATTCCAAGGTCAAGTGTTAGTGCCTCAATTATTCCTTTTACTTCAAAAAACGAAACATCATGTCTTTTTACAACTCCTGCGAGCATAAGAATTTCTTTGGGCAGATCGCCTTGCCTTTTTTCATAAACACCGCTCATTTCAAAAATCTTTATCTCGTCATGTCCTTTATTTTCATCAACGGATGTTAAAAGACTTGGAACAAGGCTATTCCTTAAATACATCATGTCCTCGCTCAGTGGGTTTTTAAGTTTTATTGCCCGATCAACTGGACCGTCAAACAAATCTTCTGACACCAGAGAGTAGTTGTAAATTTCGGTAAATCCCAAATATTTAAAAAAGTTTTTTGACTTCTTTTCAAAATAGAATCTGTCGGCAAAAGTACCGGTCTTGTTTGTTAAGAATGAGGGAATAATGCTCGGAAGCTTGTGATATCCAAATATTCTTGCAACTTCCTCAATTATGTCTTCCTCAGTTGTGACATCTGGTCTAAGAGTAGGAACTTTGGTATCAAGTTTGCCGTTTTTAATCTTTACTTCGAATCCGAGCTTTCTTAAAATGTCCGCGGATTTTTCACTGTTTATATCAATTCCAATAACACTTGAAATCTTGTCCTCTGACACAGTGACATGACCCTTTTTCGATTTATTGGGATAAATATCTATGGAGTCACTTATAACTTTTCCTTCTGCAATTTCCTCAAACAGCTTGATCCCGCGCTTAAATGCATCTTTCATAAGTTCGGGATCAATTCCCTTTTCATTTATAATTGCTGCCTCAGTTCTTATGCCCAAAGACATAGAGCTTCGTCTAATAAATTTCGGGTTGTTATTATCCAGAAAAAAAATAATGCGCTTTGTATTTTCCTGCACCACTGAATTTGCAGTTCCCATAACTCCCAAAAGATCAATTATTTCCCCGTTATCATCAACAGCAACAATATCCCCTCCTGTAAGTCTATATTTTTTTCCATCAAGCGTTGTTAGAGTCTCTCCTGGCCTAGACTGTCTTATGTCCATTTTGCGAGTTGACAGAAGATCAAAATCAAAAACATGTGAGGGGTGTCCAACTTCCCGCATTACATAGTTTGTAACATCAACAACACTGTTAAGACTTCTTATTCCGCTTTCCTCAAGTCTTCGCCTTATTTTCTCAGGACTATATCCTATTTTTACCTCAAGAACCTGGGCCATAATTCTATTTACAAGTTAGGGATCATTTATAATTTCGATCGGAAATGACACACCTATATTTTTGACATCATTATATTTTGGAGGAATAAATTTTGTCGAAATTCCCTGCTCAGATAGCGCAGCAGCTGCCTCTTTTGCAATTCCAATATGGGACATAAGATCCACTCTATTTGTTGTTACTTCAACATGGTAAACATAGTCGTTTGCTGTTTTTTCAACCTTATCAACAGAAACAGCTCGCAATGATAGTTCACGAGCAATATCTTTGACACTAGCATTTGTTTCAAGAAACTCCCTGAGCCAAGAATCTAAAATTTTTATATTCATGTTTGTTTAAAATTATTGTTCGAGCTTGTCGAGAACTTCTCGATTCATTTCACTCACTCGAAGAATAATTCTTTAAAATTGTTCTAGGAATTCTAACTTATTGCTGTATATGAGTCTCAAATCATCAATTTCCAATCCGTCTTTCATCATAAGCGCTCTTTCAACTCCCCAGCCGAATGCAAAGCCGTTAAATTTGTCCGGGTCAATCCCAGTGTTTTTCAAAACATTAGGGTGAACCATTCCCGCTCCTCCCAGCTCAAGCCAGCCGTCTTTACAGAGAGAACAGCCCTGTCCATTACACACTCCGCATGATACGTCAACTTCAAAAGAAGGCTCTGTGAATTCAAAATGATATGGTCTTATACGGGATACTCTTTTTTCTCCAAAATATGATTTAACAAAATAATCCAGAACTCCTTTAAGATTTACTATCGAGAGATTTTTATCAATTGCCAATCCTTCAAACTGGTGGAACATTGGCGTGTGGGACACATCTGATTGTCTTCTATAACATTTGGCGATGTTGAGCATTTTAATAGGAGAAATTTCTCCGCTCACAGAGGATTTTACTGCGTTTGACATTTCTCTTATTTGCCCGGATGAGGTATGAGGAGTTAAAAGCATTGGACCGTATTTTTTGTGCGATGCCCCGTCAATAAAAAAAGTCTCCCAGTCGTCTCTTGCCGGATGGTCTTTGGGAAAATTAAGAGCTTCAAACGCATACCAGTCCCATTCGACCTCGGGGTATCTGACTCTCACAAATCCTATTTTTTCAAAAATGGATGTAATCTCAGAAATTGCCTGAGTCACTAAGTGTAGATGTCCAATCTGAGGTTTTATTCCCGGATTTGTAACATCTATTTTTCGTATTTTTGACATTAAAATGCCTTTTTTAAGCTGTTTTTTCTTCTCATCAACTGATGCCTCAATTGTCTCTTTTACTTCATTTGCCAAAACTCCTAATTCTTTCCTTTTTTCAATATCAATTTTAGGAAGTTTTCTAATTGCTTGAGTTAGTTTTCCCGATCTTCCCAAAAACTGAAGTTTGATTTCCTCAAGTTCTTTTTCATCCTCTGCCTCGAGAATAAGACTTAGCGCATTATTTTTTAAATTAATAAGCTCATTTTCCATTATTTAAGAATAACAGATTTACGCTCAAATTTCAGCCTAAGATCTCCAAGCATCTTTACCGAGCAGTCTTGCTAAGGTTCTTTGATGCTCAAGCGTATATCCGTTTATTGTTGTCGATTGATCACCCGCTTCTTGATCCTTATTTCTCCTATATTCCTCGGCTTGTCTTTCCGCCTCTTTTGCATCATAAACAGGAAACACGTGTCTTGCGCCGGTATGATCCCTAACTATCTCTGTTTGTAGTTGAGAGGCTTGTTCAGCCCCCTTCCCTATATTTTGTCCATTTTCCATAATCGTCTCACCCCCTCCGGGCCAGACTTCCAGTTCCGAGAACCTTTCGGTTCGAAGAAGGCCCTTCTCTCCGAGTCGGCGACCGGGCCGGTGGCCTTTTTGACAACAAAAAACCTCCCTTTCGGGAGGCTTGTTGCCTATTAGTTTTGCAACAGCTTTACCTCCCGTTAAAGGAAGTAAAGAAAAAGTAAACTGTTAAAGTCGCATTCATAGAAATATGATATCAAATTATTTTTCTCTTCGCAATTTTTCGTCTGTGCCGGTATCCTCAGGAGTTTCTCCAACCAAACTAACTTCACTAAATCTCTTATATACGTCATGCTCCTCATGTGTGATAAATCGCATGTCCTCTGTTCTGGGCATAGGACCGAGTCTTATTGCTAAATTGGGAACCTCATATAAACCCTCATCAATCATAGCAATCACGCTTGGATCATTATCGGGGAGCTGTGGGGTTTCAGGATTTCTTGCCATTCTCAGATGCTACCATTGAGAATACATATGTGTCAACTAAGCACGTGCGTTACTATCAGATCTTAGAGCATCTCTTAGTTTTTCTTTGAGTAAAATTTCAGGATGTCTGTGGCGAATTTCCCCGCTTACTATTCCCACGCCTATTGCGATTGTCAATTCATGTGTTGATTTGATTTTCCTGAGATTAAAAGGGTGACTCTCTGTTGAATGTTGGGTGGTTTGGGTAGCAAGTAATCGAAACATTTCTACAGGGCTTAAATCTACTTCTTTTAAGATATCATAAGCTGCAGCTTCTATTGTATTAAGATAATCAACCCCATCAATTGTTACAATTACTTCTGAGTCAAATCTTTTAATAGTGCTATCCACGACTTTATCAAGAAATGTTTGAGGTTTATTTTCTCCACCAATTAATTCATGGGTCATAATTTCAAATTTTAGCAATATGAGGTTAGCCTGTCAATTCAGGCAATTCCAAAACTTTTGAGATGGTCGAAGACTTTGCTTGGGAGTCCTACGACATTTAAATAGTCACCCTCAATTTTTTCAACAAATTCACCTGCTTCTTCTTGTATTGCATATGCCCCTGCTTTATCCATTACTTCTCCATGTCCAACATAATTGTTAATCTCTTCTTCAGATAATTTTCTAAATGTAACTTTAGTAATTTCATGAGATGTTAAAGTTTTTCCGTCTGAGGAATTAGTTATTGTAAAACCCGTAATGACTTTATGTGTTTTTCCTGAAAGGCTTTTTAGCATTTTATAAGCTTCTGTGCTGGATTTTGGTTTGCCTAATATTTTTTTGCCAAGAACCACAGTTGTGTCAGCACCTAAAATTATCGAATTTGGAAATTTTTCGAAAGCTTTTTTTGCTTTAAGGAAAGACAGGGTCTCAACCATTTTTATAGGATTAAGGTGGTTGAAACGATCTTCAGCTATGTTGCTCGGAGAAATTTTAAATTTTATACCGTGGTTTCTTAAGATCTGCTCTCTTCTTTTGGAGGAAGAGGCAAGAATCAGGTGCTTCATAAAAATTACTTAACTGATGCAACAATTTGGCGGAAGATTTCGGGGTCGTTTTGGACAAGGTCATTCAAAATTTTTCTATCAAGCTCTATATTTCCCTTTTTAAGTTTGTTAATAAAAACAGAGTAGGATATGCCTTCTTTTTTACATGCTTCTGAGATTCTTGTAATCCAAAGAGCTCTTATATCTCTTTTTTTGAGTTTTCTGCCGTGGTATGCGTACTGACCTGCATGAAAATAAGCCTCTTTAGCATCTCTTATAAGCCTTGATTTTGTACCAGTATAGCCTTTTGTTGCTTTAAGCAGCTTTTTATGTTTTCGTTTTGATACTATCCCCCGTTTGATACGTGCCATAATTAAACTCCTACGCCTAAGCGCTTAGTTGTTTTTTGATTTTTTTTGCAAAAGCCGGGCTTAGCTGCCCTGGTTCTTTTGCGCGTCTCAACCTTGATTTACTTTTATTTTTCTTAAGATGCGATTTATATTGATGTGAAAACATCACTTTTCCGGTTTTTGTAACCTTAAAGCGTCTCGCAACTGACTTTTTAATTTTTTTCTTGTATTTCTTTCCCATTTTTAGTTTTTTTATCAGGAGAGATCATAGCAATCAGCTGTCTCCCTTCAAATTTAGGTTCCCTGTCAACCTTTGATATATCGGATAAGGATTCAATTGCCTTTTTTATCACTTTGTATCCGAATTCAGGATGTCCCATTTCCCTGCCCTTAAATCTAACAACCAGTTTTACCTTACTGTTATCTTCAAGAAATTCCCTTGTCCTTTTTGTCATTGTTTCAAGATCGTGAGCATTCATAAAAGGACCGAGTCTTACTTCTTTTGTATCGCCTGTTTTTGATTTCTTCCTCTGCTCTCTTTTTTTCTTTTCTTCTTGATACAAAAATTTATTAAAGTCAATTATTCTTGCAACAGGTGGGCGGGCCGCAGGGGCAATCTCTACCAAATCCAGATTCGCTTCCCTTGCTATATTAAGGGCTTCATTTTTTGATATTACTCCGATTTGTTTTCCGCTCTCGTCAAGTACTCTCAGCTCTTGGGCGAATATCCGATTGTTGGTTCTGTAATATCTCCCGAATTTATTGTTTTTATTAAACCTTTTTCTCAATTTCCGTTATAACCCTTTTTAAAAATTGGGAAAGATCCATCTTTCCCTGATCTTCCCCTTCTCTTGTTCTAATTGAGATACTTCTTTCTTCAATTTCGCTGTCGCCTATTATACCTAAATAGGGCATTTTTTGTAAAGTGGCTTCTCTTATTTTTGCTTGCAAAGTGTCTGATTTGTTAAGGACTTGTGTTCTAACGCCTTTTTTTCTTAGCTCGTCTGCAATTTTTTTTGCTTGGTCTAGATGTTTATCGGAAATTGGTAATATTGCAACTTGAATTGGCGAGAGCCAAACAGGGAATGCTCCCTGGAAATGCTCAATTATCATGGCAATAAATCTTTCATATGACCCAAACGTCGCCCTGTGGAGAATAATTGGTCTTTTTTTCTGTCCGTTAGCATCAATATATGTTAGATCAAATCTTTCAGGAAGATTAAAATCAACTTGAATTGTTGAAAGCTGCCACTCTTTTGACAGCGAGTCTTTGATCATAAGGTCCATTTTTGGACCGTAAAATGCAGCCTCACCTAAAACTTTTTTATATTCAATTTTGAGTTCATTTAATATTTCCTCCATCAATTTTTGCGTCTCTTCCCAGTGCTTTTCGTCTCCCAAGTATTTGTTTTTATTATCTGGATCCCAGCAGGAAAGCCTGATCCAGTAATCTAGCTTAAAATCATCAAGCATTTTTTTATTTATTTCAAGTGCTATCCTAAACTCTTCCTTTATTTGATCTGGTCGTGCAAATACGTGTGAATCATCAAGTGTTATTCCTAAGACTCTTGTCAGTCCTTCAAGCTCTCCTGATTGTTCAGATCTGTACTGAGTGGTAGTCTCAGCAAGTCTTACAGGCATTTCTCTATAGGAGTGAGGGTATCTTGCAAAAATTTGAATATGGTGAGGACAGTTTGAAGGTTTTAATATATATTCTCTTCCTTTTGATTCCATTGCAGGAAACATGTCCTCTGAGAATTTTTCAAGATGACCTGACACCTCATAGAGTTTTTTACGTCCAATGTGAGGAATTGAAACAAATTCATATCCTGCATCCTCAAGTATATCCTCAATATAGTTTTGGAGGGTTTTTCTAAGAACTGTCCCTTTTGGAGTAAAAAGCGGAAGCCCTGATCCCACAAGATCCGAAAAAGTAAAAAGGTCTAACTCGCGTCCTATTTCCTGGTGGCTTTTATTTGAATTCATTTGAAGAATATTTTAGCAAGTAAGGCATGCTTTGACAATTAGACTCTTTATAAAATCCCAATTGGGCTGTTTTGGGCATTTTCTAAAGTATAGTTAATAACTTCTGATATAAAGTCACCAAAAATCGGTACAAAATCAATATTTCGCGCAATAAACACCAGAATTGCCAAAAAAATTCCAAGCCCCAAGGTGATTCCTATTCCCCATGCAAGTCCTCCCAAAAAATTATTAGTAATGATCTGCTTTTTTGACCTATAAATTTTTTCGTAATGATCTTGTGCCATAATTTAAGTTTAATTACATGTAGCAGGAATTGTCAATTAAGTGTTTAAAGGCTTAATTTTGGAGCAATTTTCTGCATAGCGATAAGCGAAATTGCAACAAATTCGTTGAGGGGAATTTGAAGTTTGGTCTCACATGTTTTAATTTGCTCTCTGTCTGCACCTTTTGCAAAACTTTTCTCATTAAATCGCTTTAGTATGAAATCGGGAGTGAGTTTTGAGAGTTTGCGCTCAGGCGTAACAAGAGCAGATGCAATAATAAGGCCCGACAGCTCGTCGCATGCATACATCGCCCAATCCATAAGACTTTTAGGTTCAGATTTAGTCTCTTTATAATTGTGTGCTTTTATTGCATAAAGTACGTCAGGTGGAAGATCTTTTCCAATTTTTTGTTCAAGTACTTTTGTATGCTGCGTGGGATCTGTCTTGGTCAGCTCATAATCAGCGTCGTGAAGAAGCCCGACTATTCCCCA
>MFOV01000025.1:10352-26100 GCA_001782515.1 Candidatus Levybacteria bacterium RIFCSPLOWO2_01_FULL_39_10
GGTTTTGACTAAACTCGTCAGTTTTTGATATGCCTCAGGTTGAGTCATGCTTTTAGTTTAGCAGATTTTTTGTTAAAATATGAAAACTTTCGATCTTTATCAAAATGCTTGCATTTTGAAGAGGAGAAGCCGATTGAAAAACCGAATTCCGAACTTTGTTCGGATGAAGGTACAAAATCGTGCTTTGACGGGGGCTCGTAGCTCAGTTGGTTAGAGCGTTGCATTGACACCTGCCCGACTTTGAATGGACTTGTAGCTCAGTGGTAGAGCGCTTCATTGACATTGAAGAGGTCAGAGGTTCGATACCTCTCAGGTCCACAAAGTCCAGTCAGGCGGGTTGCAAAGATAAGAAGCGGAAGAGACGTTTGACGTTTTTCGACTCTTCTCGGGCCCACTTTTGGCTTTGACATCCCCAAAAATAAACGAGCCTCCCTCAAGACTCGTTTATTTAAAATTAAAAATAAATTCTTTTTTCTATCTTTGTGTTTTAGACACGCTGTGATTAGTATTCACCTTTTCTGCAACGGGAATTATACGACCAGGAGTTATAATAGCGCCTTCGTAAGGGTCGATATAGCCTATTCCTGATTCGGGATCACCATAAGCAACTCTCATTCTTACTGATTCACTATGAGCAGTCCATCCTTCATGCCTATCTCGTTTATAGGGTTCAACTTCTTGCATTGACATAAAATTTCACCTCCTCCTGTTATTTTTATTTGTATTTCTTCTTGCTTTGCCAGTTCCTCTTATCGGTTCACTTGTGCGTCTTGACTCACCTTTAATTATTAATCTACTGTTTGGTGCCAAATCAAAATTGAACTGGTGAGGACGCTGTGTAGAACTTTCAAAATTCATACTTGATCTTTGTTCTTTTTCCATTTTTTGCAATAAAAAAACCTCCCGTTTGGGAGGTATTGTTCTTCGTTTACCTAAATTACTACGAAGACCTACCTCCCGTTAAGGAGTTAAGGACTGTAATAATAAGGTTAAAACTTCTTTTCACTTCCTAAATGTTAACAACTGTATCATGCTGTGTCAAGAGTCAAGTTATCCTGTTTGGGTTGCAACTACTCTTTCATGAGACAATGAATATGACGTTCCGTGTTTTTTAGCAAGGACTCCGTATTGGCGAGATGCCTTTTTGCTTCTTAAGGCCGAGAACCATGCAAGGCCGTCCTCAACAGTTGCTCTGATATTCCTTAGGTTCAAAAGTATGCTTTCAAACCAGTTAGCATGATATACACCCGGATCTACTATTTCTTGTTCAATAGCTGTAATTTGTACTTTTTTCTCAAGTTCTTTTGAAGATTTTGAAAGCTTCATTATTTCAATCAGGATTTCCTGCATTCTTACTTCAATTTCCCGGGTGCTTTTCGCGTCTCCCCTTTCGCCCGCTTTTACAATTTCCTGTACATAGTATCTTCCGGCTTCTGAAATTTGTACTGTTCTTTTTTCTAAATTTTCAAAGTTTAATTCTTCTCCAGCTGTAAGCTCTCCGCTTTTTGGTTCACTTATACTTTGAGGATTTACAATCTGTTCCCATGCATCATGGACAGATCCTTCAAGAAGGTCATTTTTTGCAGATTTTTTGAAAGCTGCGGGAATGCTTCTTAGAGCCTCAATCGGATTTTGGTCTATATATTGCTTTGGCTGTTTTTTAGTTTGTTTTGGTTTCATAGGCAACCTAATTTATCATAGAGTTTTAAGAAAATCAAGTGTTTTTTGCTGTCTTAAGATAGATGCCAGAAGATAGCGGTTTTGAGAAAGACTTTCTTTTTCCGAAGGACTCTTTGCGTTATCGATAGTTTTTTGGATATCCGCATCCGTTACTGTTATTTTTTCGCTTTCTGCAATTTTATGAAGAACAAATTCTAGCTTGAGATCTGCCTCTGCTTTTGTCATATATTCTGCACGCAAAACTTCGGCTGTTTTTCCAACTGATGTGAGATACTGATCAAGAGTCATACCTAGTCTTTTGATCTCATCAAGAGTTTGGGAAAGTGATCTGTCCGCTTCCTTCTGCACCAAAACTTGGGGAACTTTGATAGTAGTTGCTCCCATGAGTGCTTTTATAATTTCATCTAGCTTTGGTTCTTCTTTCTCCCCGCCGGGCACAATAATTTTTCCTTTTGCAGTCACTTTCTTAACCGCCTCTTTGTATCCGTTAAGATTAACAACTGGCGCTTCAGCTGTTAAGGCGTGAAACTGCCAGTCTTTTCCGTCGGAAAGCTCGCCCTCAATGTGAATTTGAGGATCCATAATAGGTTTAAGGTTATGTTCTTTAACAGCCTCGACATATGCTTGGGGCAAAAGCCTTCTTATTACTTCATCCTTTATTTTTGCCTTGTCTATTTTTTCCTCCAAAAGTTTTTTGGGAGCTTTTCCTTTTCGAAATCCGGGAAGAGTTGCCGACTTTGCATATTCCTCAATGACAATTTCTGTTTCTTTTTTAACAATTGTTGAGGGAATCGTAAGTTTTAGCTCAATTGTTCCGTCTTCTCTTTTTTCAATTGTCGATTTCATAATAAGTGCGGATGAAGGGACTCGAACCCCCAAGCCTTGCGGCACATGGTCCTAAACCATGCGCGTCTACCAGTTCCGCCACATCCGCTCGTCGAAGCTCGATTTCCGCTCTTCATCCTCACATAGTTCGGACTTCAATCGCTAAATCGGCTTCTCCTCTTTCAAATTTCTTCGAAATTTGAATAAAGCATCAACAAACACAGCTATTTTATCAGGAATGGCTTTGTTTGTTAAGTACAAACAAGTCTTATGACGCAAGAGTCAGGCTTTCTATTGCGTTTTTTGACTTGAAGCTTTCAATTCTTCCCATAAATCCGGTTACTCTGGCTGCCCAAATGAGGATCTCTAGCTATCCATAACTTGTGGAGTTCACGAATATAGTTAGGACACCTACAAAGAGATTTTTATTGCAAGAGTATTTTTCTAATGCTAATATTGAAATATGTTTGATGATAGATATAATTCCTCAATTAAAGACCTATTTTTTCCACTAACCACAAAAAAAGCAATAATTTGGATTGTTGTCGTTGGGCTTATTGTTTACGCCAACATGCTTTTTAATGGGTTTGTGTGGGATGATAAAATTTATATCACCCTTAATCCAGGAGTACATTCAATCGATTTTATTAAATTAATTGGAGTCAATTCTTTCAACAATATTGGTCAATATCGACCGATTCCAGCTATTTATTTTGCTACGTTATACAATTTTTTTGGGGAACTATCTTTTTTTTATCACTTACCCCAACTCACTCTTCATATTATAAATGCAATATTAGTTTTTTATCTTCTGAGGAAATTTTTTGCCAGGCACATTTCTTTATTGTTATCCTTAATATTTCTTATTCATCCAATACAGGTAGAATCTGTTTCGTTTATCGCCGCAACAATTAGCCCATTATTCTTTATTTTTGGAATATCTGCCCTTCTTATTAGCACAAATAATAAGCTAAACACTCAAAGAATAATTCTTATATCTTTCTTAATATTGGCTTCTCTTTTGACCAAGGAAACAGGTATTTTGTTCGTCTTTATGCTTGTAATCTACAGGATTATATTTAATAAGACAGGTAAGTTTTTACTTATTTCCTCGATGATTTGTACTTTACTAGTATATATCGCTATTCGTTTTGGTGTTGGTGGGACATACTTTACTCACCTACAAAACATTCCCCTTAATGAGCTTACGTTGCGGGGAAGATTATTAAACATCCCTGAAATTATTTTTTATTACTTCAAGACAGTTGCCTACCCAGTTTATTTGGCACATAATCAACTATGGGTAATTACACAAAGTACATTTCAAAACTTCTACTTCCCAGTTTTAGTTGTTAGTTCAGTTTTTGTTTTCATATTCCTATTTGGTCTATATACCTATAAAGTAACTAACAAATTGTTCAGGGTATATTTATTTTTTCTTTTCTGGTTTCTCTTGGGTCTCATAATGCATTTAAACATTTTCCCATTAGATCAGACTGTGGCTGACCGCTGGTTCTATTTTCCCTTCGTAGGTTTATTAGGAATGGTCGGAGTTGGTTTGGAGTTGATTGTGCATAATAGGAAAAAACTAGAAAGAGTGACCTACATTTCTTTGGCAATAGTCATAATACTGTTTTCCGTACGAACAATTATTAGGAATACAAACTGGGTTGATGCAATAACGCTTTACACACATGATATGAAAATACATAACAATTTTGATATTGAAACAAACCTTGCTACGGAATATTTACTTGCTCATAGATATAATGAGGCGGTGTTGCATTTTAATAATTCAATAAAAATGTTTCCTTATGAAAGTAATCTTTATAACCTGGCGTACACATATGAGCAAATGGGCAATACAGAAATGGCATTACGTTACTACCATAAAGCATTAAACGCCGCAAACTTAGAAAAAAATAATACACCTGAATTATCGACATACGAAGGTCTATCTAGACTTTTACTTATCACTGGATCTTACCCGGAAGCAGATAAAATTATCAATCAAGGGTTGGTTCATTATCCAAACAGCGCAAATCTATGGAAATATTCAGCAATTGCTCTCTATCAGTTACATAAACAAAGTCAAGCACTCGAAGCAGCAAGGCATGCAAGCTTAATTTCTCCCAGTGAAGATATATCTGCTTTGATATTGCAAATCCAAAATAACATACCAATTTCATTCATTCGCTAATAGAACAAAGTGACATTGTATTACCAACATCCTACCATGCCATTTTGATAAGCGGTATAATATAGGTCTAACTTCTGCTATTCAGATCATTATCATTCCCGACAGCGTACAGAAACAATGGAATACGTATAGGTGACCCGAAAAGTTTACGTATATATTACTTTTTGATCCCGTTACGCAAGTTATAAATGTCTTTAGATTTAATGGAAATTGAGATCCGATTGGGCTTGCTTATTGTAATTTATATCTTCTACAGATATAGTATTAATAATATTTTATGAACTTGTATAAGTTATTTTTTATATCACTATCTCTCTTTGTATTATCTTTAATAGCTCCATCTTCCATATATGCTAGTACCAATACCATGGAAGTGATAAGTTTCGATAACGGTGCAGATAATCCTCCTTATTATACATACCAGGTAGCGTATTTTCCTCCAACCGGATATGATGGCTGTGCCTATACACATCTTTATAATTATCCAAGTTTGACAATTCAACAAACAACAGGCTATTCAGTTTTTGGTGAATGGTCATGTCAACCCTATGGACGCGGAATACTGTTTTCTACAGCAATTCCTGATGGAGATTATCAATTAGACCTATACACAAATAACGGTAATAACTGGTTATCCCAGCCATTTCACCAATCGGGTTCCACGATATTTCCATATGGAACATCTACCCCAACACCTACCCCGACGGTAGCACCTACTACCATACCTACCCCGACTCCGACTCCGACTCCGACTCCTATTACTAGCACCATGGAAGTAATAAGTTACGATAACGGTGTAATCAATCCTCCCTATTACACATATCAATTAGCATATTTTCCTCCAACCGGATATGACGGTTGTGCGTATACGCATCTATATAATTATCCAAGTTTAACAATTCAAGATACAGCAATAGGATTTGATGTTTTTGGTGGTGAAAACGCATGTCAACCTTATGGCCGTGGAATACTGTTTTCTACACCAGTTCCTGACGGAGATTATCAATTAGACCTATATGTAAATAACGGTAATAACTGGCTGTCCCAACCATTTCACCAATCTGGTTCCACAATATTTCCCTATGGAATACCTGTTGTTGGATCAATCACTGCATCTCTTAATCCTGTACAAGTGAATACTGCTATATCAGCGACTGCAAGTTTTACCGATGTAAATGCATCCGATATCCACACAGCAGTCTGGGACTGGGGAGATGGAAATACGACATCTGGAATAGTCACGGAATCAAATGGATCAGGTTCTGTTTCAAATAATCACACATATACATCTGCAGGAGTTTATGAAGTTATCCTTACTGTCACAGATAATGATAATGGAGTCGGAAGTAATACCTATCAATATGCAGTTGTATATGATACATCTGCAGGATTTTTGACAGGTGCGGGGAAATTTGATTCTCCCTCGCCGACTGGCGTTGTAAAGTTCGGCATAAATGCAAAATACATAGGAACCAGTACTCCAACAGGACAAACCAAGGTAAGTTTTGATGTTGGCAACATTGAACTTGATTCAACTTCTTACCAATGGCTTGTAGTATCAGGAGCAAAAGCAACATTAAAAGGGAATGGGACAGTTAACGGTTCTGGGAACTACACATTTATTATCTCGGGAATTGATGGAAGCCAAACTGGAGGGCAGAACTTAATAAGAGTAAGAATAGCAGATTCATCAAATAATGTGATCTATGATACACAACCCGGGGCATCCGACACTGCTAATCCCACAACGCCTCTTAGTAATGGGATCGTAAAAGTGCATTAAATTCCTCTCGCAAAATAAATTTTCACCCTGATAAACTAAAATCGTACTCAAATCTATTCTATCGGGTTTTTTTGATAGCCGCTTTAGACATATTCGAGAGGATGTGAATACAACCAGTGCGGCCATTTTTAATTAAAAGTTCTTTAAATGTCTTTATTTACAAGGCTAGGGCTAGGGTGGATTTGGCATTATTTACCCTGTATTGTTCTATTTTGTTCATGAAAAACGCAACCCTTTGAGCCCACGTGGGTGAAGCGGCATATTTTGGGCCAATCAGATACGGATTAGATTCTGGGTTTTCTCCGAGATAATTTTCCCTGAGACCTTTTGAAATGGTTTCAATGCCTTCTTCCCATGAATTAAATCTTTTAACATTATCCCCGTATATTCCCCAACCCCATCCGTTATAAGAGTCAGTGGGAATATTTTTTCCAAATCCTGATTCAAGGCCTGCAATTGATGCAACTAGTCTCCAGTCAAGGTTGTATCTATCAGCACTGTCAACAAAATCTTCCGCATAAGGAGCAAGAGGAGAGTTGTAAAGCGCGAGAAAATCTCTTAAAACTTCTGCCCTATTATCAACTTGCCTTACTTCAACAACAGATGCAAGCTTTGCAGATTGAGCTGAAGTTGTTGACTGGTCATAAGCATAAGAAGCCCCAGTGCTTGTTAAAAGCAGGATAAAAAGAATAAATATTGTTAGAGATAATTTCATTTTGTAAAAAAATTAAAGCTCTGCATTGCAGAGCCATAAAAAAATCCTAACGTATGCATTTGGAACGGCATACCTTAGGATCTGGTGCGTATTATATCACTGACTATAGGTTTTGTCAAGTACCTACTATAGGCTTGCCTGCTATGCTAGCGCAAGCGTTGCAAGCGGGATATTTGAGGCTATTTTAGTTGGTTTATTGTGTAAGAGACGTTTTCTACCCAATTGTTTGTATTGCTTGGATTATAAAGCTGAGCTATTTCTTCAATAGTTTCAAGCCCGTTGCCGTGGTATTTTGTTGAAATTCCTTTGGAAATTGTTTCTATTGCCTCTGGGTAATTATCAAATCTGGTCACTTTTCCGCCGTAAATTCCCCATCCCCAGCAGTTAAACGAATCTGTTATTACTTTTTTGCAAAGAGTTGATTCCTGCATTGCTATTGCGGGAAGAATTCGCCAGTCAATACTATTCCGCTCAGCCGATACAACAAAATCAGGAGCGTAAGGCTCAAGCGGAGAATTATATCTTTCAAAAAACTGCCTTAAGATTTCCACTTTTGAATCTTCCTGAATAATTGTATTTGAGAATGTATTTTCACTTGGAGGAAGCGCAGCATATGCAATTCCCTCAGTTGATGTTCCCAAAACTCCTCTTTCTGTGGCTTGAGTCATATACAGAAGAAATGCAGTTGATATAAGAAGTGTTACTGGCGCACCAATAAAGAAGCCAAGAAGAACGAGGATGTTTCTCATGTAATTTATTTTTACATTTAACTTAAAAGGTGTCAACTGATTAGAAGTATGTCAAAGTGTTTGTTTGAGCGGATGACCGGACTCGAACCGGCGACCTTCTCGTTGGCAACGAGACATTCTACCACTGAACTACATCCGCGGACTCCGAAAGTATAACAGAAAGGACAACGAGGCTCAATATTTCGTATATTCCATTTTGCAAACCTAAGTCACCCCTAGTGTGAATTAGCTTGACACATAGGAATTATTATGTTTTATTAATATTAATGCCTAAAAGAAATTTTATTCTTGCAACTAGTGAGATTTACCACATCTATAACAGATCGATTGCAAAAGAAATCATTTTTCCCACACCAAAATATCTAAATAAAGCGCAAGAGATAATAGACTACTATAGATTTCCCCATAGAATGAGACTTTCAAAATTTAAAACACTTCCACTCGATCAGCGAAAAGAATACGAAGAATCTTTTAGACGAAGTAATCCCTTGATTGAAATTTATGCGTTTGCAATAATGCCCAATCATTACCATTTATTAATTAAGCAGCTTCAGGAAAATGGTATCATAAAATTTATTTCTAACTTTCAAAACAGTTATGCAAAGTTTCTCAACATAAAAATCGACAGAAGCGGTAGTGTATTTCAAAAGCCATTTAAGGGGAAAAGAATTGAAGATGATAACCAGCTTTTGCATGTGTCACGTTATATACATTTAAACCCCGTTACAGCATATCTAATAGAATTTGAAGAGTTAAAGTTTTATCCGTGGACGTCTTTTATTCATTATCAAAATTCAGGCAACGATAACTTTATTCAAAAGGAGGCAATTTTAAACAATTTTAAATCTTTTAAAAGTTACTCCAGATTTGTTTCCGATCAAGTTGATTATCAAAGAAATTTAGCTTTAATAAAAGATTTATTAATTGAATAAAAGATAAATTCCACTGTGCGAAGCTAATACACCCCTCGTGTGACTTAGGTTGACACAAGTGGTATTTGTCTGGTTAATCTAATTAGCCTCCCCAGCCTCGGGAGCGTGCGGCAGAGTAAACACTGTCAATTACGTTACCATAAGTACGAAGCCCCTGCTCGACACCGCCGTGCGATGCGAGATAATTAGCAGCTCCAAAAATTGCATCAACTGCATTGTTTATATCTGCTGTACCATCTCCATTACCATCTACTCCATACAAAGCCCATGTTCCAGGTAAAAACTGCAAAGGTCCTTGTGGACCTGAGCCGTTTGAGATTGGACCGTCTCTAAGACCAGTCTCTATAAGATGCAGACCGTATAATATTTCCCATGGAATACCAAACCTTGAACCGGCTTGTTTGTAAACCTCATCAAATGAGCCCGTGGAGCCGAGCGCCCTTCCCTCAGTTCCTGCCACCTGAGGTGTGTTTGTAGTTACAAGGGTGGGTGTAGGTGCTGTTAATTGCTCATATCGAATTGCTAGCTCTTCATTTAACTGCTCAGTTTCTTCTGGGACAACGGATCTTATTGTAATCTCCCACCCGCTTTGAATTACTCTAAAATCCTCAATCCAGCTGTTATCGTTCCACAAAGTTGTCCAGTGGTTTGCTGATCCGTAATACTGTTTTGAAATCTTCTGAAGTGTGTCTCCGGGTGCAACTATATGAATGTCGGGGTTTTTAGGAACATCTGTTGGGGTGATTTCGATTTTTGTTTGGGCAACTTTGGTTTCTGATATCCGAGTCAGAATTTCTTGTTCGGAATTGTTATTCTGCGAAAACAAACCGAATATAGACAGAAGAAAAATAGCCCCTGTAACTATTATTCCCATAAAAGAAGATACTAACAGAGGACAAAATTTAAGTCAAATTAACAGCTGGCTCTGGTTGATGATTTCCGAACGGCCAAACGGTCAGAAATCTTTGCAATTTCTACAATTAAGTTAACCTTCTATCTTCTTCAATAATCCTGGTAATTCTTCAATTTTAGATATTTTATAATCAGCATTAAAATCATTAGAATGATTAGAAATATAGACACATATTATATTTGCATTGTGTGCGGCCTCAATATCTTCTTTTGTATCACCAATATATACAACTTCATTGGATTTGAGATGTAATATTCTCATTGCCGTTTCTATTCCCTCTGGATGAGGTTTATGATGAGATACATCTTCTCTATCTAAAACAACAGGGAAAAACCTGTCTAGTTTATACATATCAAAAAGCATTTTTACTCCTTGCTTGCTTCTACTCGTTATAAGACCTAAGGCATATTTTCCCTTTAATAGAGTCAAGGCTTCTATTGCATTTGGAGTAAGGGTTATTTTGGAAACATATTTTATGGACATTTTTCTATTGTAATCAAAGATTGGCGCTAGCTCTCCATCCGATAGATGAGGAAGAAGCTTTTTTAACATATCAATTGTCCTTAAACCAAGAATATTTTCAAAATCTTCTTCTCGTGGAACAGGTATTTTGAAGTGTCGAAAAGTCTCCTGGAAATATGCAATTGTCGACTGTTTTGAATCAATAAGTACTCCATCAAAATCAAATAATACTCCTTTTATCATATTGGTAGTATAGCAAAGTTCGAATCCAAGGGTGGGTAGAATAGTTTGTTATAGTTTTTTGAGGCTACTTAAAATGCTGCCGAGCTTGGATTCGATACTTGGATAAACGGATCCCTGCCTTGCCGGCAGGCAGGCAAAGTCCATTGTCCTACTTTACCCCGTTAAATTTAGTCTGCTGCGAGGGCCGGTCTGGACCCGTTTCGTCGTTATAGTTTAGAGCGGAGCTCACTCCAAGTATTTGCGTTTGGATCAAAAGACAGCGCATAAATTTTAGTATCAATAGCGCCTCTCAAACGGTCCTTGACGGCAAAAGGTGGCCGAGGAATTACTGGTAATCCAAAATAGTTATATACTGCCTCAATTGCAGATGCTTTACTTATGCCTTCTTTCACCTCTTCTGTTACATCTTCCCCATATAATGTGTATCTTCCCTCTGCATCCCGCTCTATTTCTGTTAAATCTGGATTTTCCTTACGATGCTCTGGACATACGGAAAGAATTGTAGGAAAATGTCTTTTCCCTGTTGCCGCGATAATTATCGTTTTTGGTTTGGGGGTAAAAAGTATAGCCATATCTTCTTCAGGAAAAAGTCCCATATCCTCAGGTTTTAAATCTGGTTCTAAACCAGCTTGTTTTGCTTCATATCCCAATTCATATATTCTCTCTTCATGTCCGATATCAGAACATATAGAAAGACGTCTACCTTCCAGCTCAACCTGTAACCAATCTCGTCTTGCTTGTTCAAGCTCTCTGAATGTAAAAGCGAGGATTATTTCTGTTTTGCTCATGGACTGCCCAAGCTCTGTAATTCTTCTTGCAGTATCACCAAACCTATCTTTTGGTGACGGGGGGTTAACTTCTGACTCACGACCTTCAGCCATATGATAATTGTATAGCATAACACGAATTTATAATCAATTGCTGCGGGACATGGATTCCCCGCCCGCATTGCCTTGAGCAAAGCGAATGGCGGGCAGGGAACCAAAATAAACGGATCCCCGCCTGCTAGGGCCTGAGCTGGGAGACATGGATTCGAACCATGATAGTAAGATCCAAAGTCTTACGTCCTACCATTAGACGATCTCCCAGACCAAGTCCCAGCGATGGCGGGCAGGCAAAGTCCCATGTCCTACCATTAGACGATCCCGCAATATTCAACGGGGCAGGGACGACTCGCCCGCCTGCAACGCTTTGCGAAGCAATGCGGGCAGGGCAATAGGTAAATTTTATCAAAATAAAGCTGGTACTTCAATTTGACATTAAAAGATCTAATTTGTCATCTTTATTTTTTCGATATGTTTTATAAAATAAAAATTAATGCCGGCCGAAAGACCAAGTTTTGGAGATACATTTGGACAATCTCCAGATGTTGATTCGCGATCTGCTCAAGATAAAGTTGGTCGTTCTGAGCCGGCAGTTTTTGGTTCTGCCCAAAGCGAACCAACAAATCCCATTAGAGCTGCAGCAAGACGAAGAACACCGTTTTTAGGGGTGGATAGAACCATAATCGGTAAGTGTAAGTTTATAGGTAGATTAAGACGTTGATTTGTTAGTATCCTCTCTTTCTGTTAAAATTCAAATTACTTGCCCCGATGCTGAAATTGGTAGACAGGCTAGCTTCAGGAGCTAGTGCCGCTTGCGGCGTGAGAGTTCGAGTCTCTCTTGGGGCACTTCACAACTAGCCTCATAACTGATAAAATAAACGTGCTTTTTAATGTTTTTTATCTCAATTGCCTAAGGCGACTGAAGAGAAGAATCCAATGATAAGCTGAAATTACGTGTGAAACGAGTA
Organism: Candidatus Levybacteria bacterium RIFCSPLOWO2_01_FULL_39_10; assembly: GCA_001782515.1. Taxonomy (GTDB): domain Bacteria; phylum Patescibacteriota; class Microgenomatia; order Levybacterales; family UBA12049; genus 2-01-FULL-39-10-A. The sequence goes on from MFOV01000025.1 coordinate 22,647, forward strand.
ATGAAGGCGGAAAATTGCGATTCGACGAACCGAGGTGGTGGAATTGGTAGACACGCAAGATTGAGGTTCTTGTGCCCTTAAAAAAGGCGTGCAGGTTCAACTCCTGTCCTCGGTACAAAAAGTAATTAAAGCGTGGAGGAGCGGACCGAAGGGAGCTCGCCTGCTTGATCGCGTCAGACGCGACTTGACAGGCGCGGAGAGTTCTCTCATCCGCACATATAGTATAATACTCGCTCGGACGCTTAGCTCAGCTGGTTTAGAGCGCCTCGTTTACACCGAGGAGGTCTGGGGTTCGAATCCCTAAGCGTCCACCGAGCTGGGATTGCCAACGTGGTCAAGGCGCCGCTCTGAAGAAGCGGTTATGCGGGTTCGATTCCTGCTCCCAGCACACTTGTTGACAAAACAGAATTATTGAAGCTAGAATATTCTTATGGCTGAAGGAAATGCTGAAATAGCAGAAGTAACACCAAAAGTTGATTCATCCGCCGATCTACCAATACGGATTGATTTATCCCAAGAATTAACAGAGCCAAAGGATGATGCTACTCCCCAACAAGTTGAAGCATACAATCTAGGTAAAAGATACAGAGAGATAGTTGGAGAAGCAGGCGAAGAGCCTAATAGGGGTACTCCTTATATTGAAGCTGCACTGGCGCAAATGGGATACGAACACGCTGAACAACCAGGTGTTGATGAAAAAATAGCCATTAAACTCAAACATCCTGATTATGATTTTGGTCCGTCGTTAACGCCTGAGAATGACCACGCAATTTATCTTAGAAAACTACAGCCGATACCGCCAAAGACAAAGTAATCTATACCTGTCAATTGCATTGTGCACATTTTATTTTTATTTTTGATATAATACATTTATAACCTATCAATTTTCTACAGTTCGTATTTCCTAAACGGATACGCTCATGAAAAGTTTGATAGAAATTTATAAGGTGGTGAGAAGTTCATGAGTTACAAGTTATTCGTTGGAAGCCTCGCATGGGGTACCACAGAAGACAGTCTTAAAGACGCATTCTCAAAAGTTGGAAAAGTTGAATCAGTAGCAGTAATTAAAGACAGAAACACGGGAAGATCACGCGGATTCGGATTTGTTGAAATGTCAACAGAAGAGGAAGGAAAAAAAGCAGTAGCAGAGTTAAACGGTAAAGATTTAGACGGAAGACAAATCGTTGTTAACGAAGCACGACCAAGAGAAGATAACGGCGGAAGAGGAAATTTCGGAGGAAATTCCTAATAAGACCGTAGTTAATAATTAGCAAAAATCCTGCCTTTTGCAAAAAATGGGCATTTCTGCTTTTATATATGTATGGGGCTAAAAGATTTTGATGTACGGCAACTTCCAAAGCCTCCAAGTCTCAGAAATCTAATCGGTCCCTCATTTATTTTACTCGGCTTAGGCCTTGGATCAGGAGAGCTTATTTTGTGGCCTTATCTTGCCTCAAACTTCGGGATGGCAATCATCTGGGGGGCAATTTTGGGAATTACATTTCAGTTTTTCATGAATATGGAAATTGAAAGATATGCGTTGGTTCGGGGTGAAAGTGTTTTTGTAGGATACGCCAGAAAATCTCGTTTTATTCCCTTCTGGTTTCTTATTTCAACTTTTATTCCCTGGATATGGCCCGGAATTGCTGCAGCATCCGCTGTTCTTATCTCAACTGTTTTTGGAATCTCTGATACTAAAATTGTTGCAATAGGACTTCTTATTGTTATGGGTGTAATTTTATCAGTCGGGCCTGTACTTTATAAAACAGTTGAGGGAATTGAAAAAATTCTTATTGCCGTTGGAATCCCTGTGATATTTGTATTTGCGATTATTCTTGCAAGAGAAGACGTTTGGACTCAAACTGCCAAAGGCTTGATTGGTGTTGGCGATAACTATTTTCTTTTTCCCGAAGGCATTGCAATAGCAACTTTTCTTGCAGCGCTCGCCTATTCAGGCGCTGGAGGAAATCTTAACCTTGCACAAGCATTTTATATTAAGGAAAAAGGGTACGGAATGGGAAAATACGCAGGACGTATTACAAGTCTTCTAACAGGGAAGGTCGAGGATATCTCGCTCACTGGAACACGGTTTGAGCTGTCCACCGAGTCTTTGGCGGATTTTAAAAAATGGTGGAAGCTTATTAATATTGAACATTTCTTAATTTTCTGGCTTACAGGCGGAGTTACAATTATAATGCTGGCAAGCCTTGCTTATTCAACTACGTACGGCCTTCCGGGAACTTCCCAAGGCATTAATTTTGTAATTGAGGAAGCACTGGTTATTGGAGAAAAACTAGTACCAATTGCCGGAGTCTTCTTTCTTTTGATAGGAGGACTATTGTTATTTGGAACCCAGCTGACAGTTTATGATGCATCATCAAGAATCTTGGCGGAAAACTCAATTCTTGCATTTCATGAAAGGTTTACGGGTCGGCGAATCAGGCATTTTTACTATCTTTTTTTATGGCTTCAGATTGGTGCAGGAATTTTAATATTTTCACTCGGATTTACAGAGCCTTTGCAGCTTCTTATAATTGCGGCGGTATTAAATGCATTTGCAATGTTTGTGCACATTGGCCTAACTTTATATCTCAACAGAACAAGTCTGGAAAAAGAAATTAAACCGGGAATTATACGAACCTCAGTTATGATACTTGCCTTTTTATTTTTCGGAGCTTTTTCTGCAGTTGTTATTTTTGACCGGATAATAAAAAATTTCTTGTAGTTAATATCTTGCTTCTTCCTGCTGAGTAGATGCAAGAGGATTAAAGTCTATACTATCTGAGCGGCCGGGTAATGAAAACCACGCTGCATAATATAATTTGTTATCCGGAAATAAGAAGCCCTGATAATATCTTTGATTTTCCGAAGTCCGTTCGTTAATTGGCGGTGTGTATAGTTTTTCAAAAGCAACAGAAGGCCCAGTTATCCTTTCACTCCAGTCTAAGAATCTCATACTATCTGGTATATCGAAAAGCTCGTGAGATTCATGTCCTAAATTTATCAAATCAATAGTAGGATCACCATTTATCGGGCTATCACTGTTATATATCTCATAATCACCACCATTTTTAGCAAGTCTTACGCCAACGGTTACCGGAAATTCATTGAGTTTATTGTCATTTATAATCATTTCTACACTCCAATCATTAGGGTCTTCAACATCGCTGAATTCTTGTTTATATATAGTGTATATATAGCTTCCTTCAGGATAACCATATTTTAGAGAACCTAAAGGATCAAGTACGGTTACGTGGCTAACGGAATTGCTAGTAACGTCATCAATAAATTCAGAAACTGATGGATAATCTGTGTTTAGTATTTCCGGTAACAAATCAAGCACCAGTTCAAGCTCTTTTGCTTCCCATTCTTCACGCTGTCTTTTAGATTCTTCGTAAACCGGGTCTGTTGCAGGAGTTGGTTCTTTTTGATAATCCTGATAATCAGGGTTAGC
>MFOV01000025.1:26123-38371 GCA_001782515.1 Candidatus Levybacteria bacterium RIFCSPLOWO2_01_FULL_39_10
GCGCAAGTGCGCCTGCAAGTATTGAACTTCTGATAAATCCTAATTCTCTTTCGCGATACATGATGTTTGTTAGCTGCAAATAAGAGGGATTTTTGAAGCATTTAACCTGAGGGACAGTTAATTAGTTTGATTATCCAACATTTTAGGCCTTTTTGTCAACCCCGTTAGAACTTTATCAATTAATTGATTTCTAACGGGGTCAACCTTTTCTTTTAAAAAGCTATCTCTAAGATATTTATTTGCTAAAATTAAATGATGAAAAAAATTGTTTTTCTTTTTGTGTTTCTTTTAATTTTTGTGGGCTTAGGATTTTTTGTTTATTTAAAAAGTACTAAGAGTCAGCAGATCCAGTCCCCTCTTCCGAATTTTTTAAAAAAATCTGATAATAGCGAAGTGTCAAGTCTGGATTTCTGGGTTCCCCAGCTTCTTGGATTCTTTAATTTAGATTCCGAAACCCCTCTTGTTACTGCAAAATCAGTACTTGTTTATGATCTTAAAAATGAGGAAGTAATTTTTGAAAAAAATCCAGAAAAGAAATTGCCTATGGCATCTCTTACCAAGTTAATGACAGCAGTCGTTGCAATTGACCATAAAAGAGAAGACGACCGCTATACAGTTTATCCTGAAGCGCTTGTTGGAGAAAATACAATTGGCTTGTCTGAGGGTGAAGTCATGAGTCTTGAGGAACTTTTGTACGGAGTTTTTATGTATTCTGCTAATGATGCGGCTGAAACGCTTGCTATTAATACTCTTGGACGAGAAGAGTTCATTAAAGCCATGAATGATAAAGCAAGAGCATTAGGTCTTACAAATACGAATTTTACAAATCCTACAGGACTTCAGGGAGACGGGCAGCAATACTCAACAGCGCGTGATCTACTTGTAATTTCCCGTTATGCTATTGAGAATTACCCCGAGATTGTAAAAGCCTCATCAACTTCGGAACATCATATTCCCGAAACAGCCGATCACTACGAATACTATCTATATAGTCAGCTTAATTTACTAATGACTTATCCCGGAGTAAAAGGTTTAAAAGACGGATACACACCTGAGGCGGGCTGGTGTTTGATTACATATTTTGAGGGAGAAGGACAAGAGCTAATTGCAATTATTTTAGGAAGCGAGGACAGAAGGGGGGAGATGCGCTCCCTTCTTGATTATTCCCTCATAAAACTCGGCGTCAATCCCCCACCCCAGAGTTAAGTTTTACTCTCTTCAGTTTCTTTTTTCAAAACAAATAACGTAGACATCCCCCTTAAATAACTTCTTACAGACTGTAATCTTGTACCGGGGTTATTCGCCAAAAACCGAGCAATCTCCTGAAGAGTATATAATTGAGTTCTTTTTCCCGAGCTGTCTTTATCTTTAGCTACTCTCTCCTTAATCCTTCCGGCAACTCTAGTTAGTCCTTCATTTTGCGTCATTGTTAATAAATCTGCAAGCAGTCCCTGTGATGTACTCATATTAAAAACAATTATGCCACTTGGCTTTGTGACTCTTGTTAACTCTTCAAGGGTTTTTCCCGGATTATCCGAGTGCATCATTGTCTCAAGACAAACCGTAGCATCAAAAGAGTCATTCTCAATTGGTAAGCTATTCATGGATGCTACAAGGATGTCGAGTTTCTCATTAAATATATGTGGTCTCATTTTTTTTGCTTCATCAAAACGTGTTCCATTAATATCTACGCCAATAATTTCGGCTTGCAATCCTTGCCCAAAAAAGACTTCTGTCTCGCGACCAAATCCGAAGCCTATAACTCCAACAACTGGATTATCAAGTTTTTGTATTGCTTCTTGTACTTCCTGTCCAACAACTCTTGCTTGAAGTTCGATTTCATCCCAATGATATTTGCTATACCTTTGACTGCCGTCCTTAAACCATTCCATTGGATTTGAGCGAAAATAGGCTTCTTTCGACATATGCTACTGAGGCAGTTTAAGTTTGATATTTATAATCAGAGCGGGTGAAGGGAATCGAACCCTCGTATACAGATTGGAAATCTGTTGTTCTACCATTGAACTACACCCGCACGTCGAATAATTATAGCAAATTTTGGATAGATTGCTAAAAGCAAAGTAGAAATTAGGAGTCGCTCTTACTTTATGGGGTCGGATGTTCTTGGATATGGGGTATATTTAGATAAGTCAACCTTATCGTAAGGTATTACTCGTCTTTCAGCATCTCTTCGACTAATTTCAGCCTCTATAGCACTCTCTGCGACTGGTCCTAATTCAAAATAGTCTTCTAGAGAGACTTCCACACTTCTTATAGCTTGAACAGGTCTACCATCAATTATAATAACATCCGGGACTCGCTTTCTAATCCCATTAACTCCAAAAGTAAGGTCAGGAACCATTCGAGGTGAATTTTCAGGATTAATCTCAGCATTTACCCTCTTGAGAACTAGTTCTTCACTGAATAATTCCAATCTCCTTGCTCTTTCTATTAATCTTCTTCTTATGTTTTTACCTAAAGTTTCCTTTGAAGAGGTAAAATTTCTTGTTCCTTCACTACCCGTATTTCGCTTTCCTGGGTATATCTCTCTTGGTAATGTGATTTCTGGTTTTAACATGACAGTAATTATACAACCAAATCCTATTTTGTCAACCTATAGTAAACACTTGCGGGGAAAGAGGACTTGGATTCGACTTCACTCACCATAAACTTCTCGTCCCCCTACAATATTTTGAAAAATCCAAAATTGATATTCTGAATTTGTCAAAATGTCGGCAAGAAGCGATAGATCTAGAAGTATTTGAACCTCTTGTCGCATCCATCAACCACAGCTTTGATTATACCAAAATTGACTCCAATATATTACAGTACGATTCAAAAAGGATTTGTGAAAATTATTTTATATATTAGATTTTGATACTCTTTGTGTGAAAATGTATTAATTGACATTACATTATGATATATCTATAATGACGTTATGAGGTGAATCTGCATCGAAAGGTGTAGACCACTTCTCCAAAGAAAGCTAGTGTTATACTAGTTTTTTTTGTACTTAAAAGAATCTCCAGAAATATCATATAATTTTATATTTCTAGCTCTAAGTTCACTTCTTATTTGCTTTAATATCTTATATCTCACTTTTGGAATATCTTTTAGTTCATCGGTAAGTCTATGTGAAAATCTCAATGTTTGACATGATGAATATGAGATTAAATCTGCAATCTCAATACCAGCGTCAAGAGATTTTTTATTGTGCAATCTCAAACCTAAAATATTAGTATCATACTTTGGATATATGCTTATATATCTGTGAAAAGATTTAATGAGTCTTATATCAGATTGGTGATGTGATTCAATATTTATATAGCCATTTTTCACTGATTTACTATCATTAATTAAATATTTATGATGAAAATCAAAAGCGTTTTTGATACCCATATCTAAAGGAGCAAAACGTAATTCTTCAAAACTTTCTTTTAAATGATTACTGTATTCTTTTTTACCATTTCCATCCTGAGGTGGATTATCTATTTTTAAGCGATTCCTAATAGTTGGAATATCTACGTAATATACTGTGGACTCAAATTCAATATAACTCAGAAATTCAAGTAATTCTTTTATTGCATTATTGAAATTTCTAGTAATTGACAATTCTGGTTTTGCAGACTGAAGTGATGTATTGCGATTTTCAAAAAAATCTGTAGTGTGGAAACACCGATAAGGATTTGTCAAATGTTTATTTCTCCACTTCTGCATTAAAAGACTTGCCAATTCTCTTTGATCTGGTGTTATAAGAACTGCTGTAACTAAAAAAAATTTATATTTTGATTGTCCAATATAATAATAACCAGATTCGTCAATATATAGATCACTTCTTGCAGATAATGTTAATTTATTTTTCATTGTTAGCATTATAACATTATAGCGTCGACTTTCTTCTCTTATGCGACGCAGTTTTGAGGCTAAATAGCCCACTCTAAAAGTCTCCTGAGGCTAAATGTATTATTATAGGATAATATTATTTAGATTTTAACCAAGGTATTTAGCTACAACCATTTGAACCTATTAGTATAATAATTCTTAAATTTAACTACTTATATATTTTCTTTTTTGTCATTAAATGACCAATCCATGTATTTTGCTCCGTATGTTTAAATACTTTTGATATCTCTAACATAACTTGTTCACTTAATTTAATCCCTTTATCTGCATCAATTATTAAATCATCTAGACTAGTGCTATAACTATAAATATGATGAGCAAACTGGATTCTCATTCTATTAAGTTCTTCAAGTAGGACAATAAGTTTTTTTAAAAAATCTACCTGATATTGTTTCAACTCATCTTTTAGCTGTCCTAAGCTTAAATCGTAATATGCTTTCCTTTTATATTTTCTTCCTAAATATTTAATATTTTCTGTATCTTTTATTAAATCAAGCTCGAGTAGTAATCCTTGCAAATGAAATTCTATAGATTGTGATTCTAAGAGAAATGCTGATATTGTAAAGACTGTAAAATCATTTAATTTTTTTAATGATTCTATTTGCTTCGCAAAAAAATCCATTTTAACATGCCAATGGCCAAAATCCCTTAAGTATTGCTCAGCAAGTTTATCGTTGGAAGCCATGATTCTAATAATTATATCACCCTAAGCTACTAATTGAGGCTAAAAGTTGATATAAAAGTTGTATTTTAGCTATGGTATTATACAATTGCAGCCATATTTTTATGAAAAATCTTAGTCAGATTTTGTATATAAACAGGGGTATTTTAGATCAAATTTTGGTCATAGTGTGACTCTATTTACAAAGTGCGCGTAATATTAGCTTCTTGCCATACCCCTGGTTTAATAATTCCGGAAGATGGTCAATGCTTGGTCATGGAAGGCATCTCAAAATCATGGGAATTTTAATCAAAAATCTTATGTTCTTATAAAGAGACTTATTAATTATTGTTTAGATAATAAAGGTCGTTTGGGTTGTCAGGCTTACAAGGCTCGCCTGTTACACACTGTACAGGTATTTTCCATCTAACATGAGGAAAACAAGTACTACCCTGAAGAACCTTTATACTCCCTGTAGATACATCAAAACAAACATTTACTTCTTTAGTTGGAGTGTAGCCAGGATCTCCTGGGTCGCCTTTTAGGCCAGGATCGCCTTTATCTCCCTTATCACCCTTGTCTCCCTTTTCTCCTTTTTCCCCAATTATAATAACTCTTCTAGTATTTGTTGGGCATTTCTTAAGAAGACTAAAACCATCATCAAATGCTCGGAGTATGCCATTTCGACTCTCACAAGCTGTGGTTATTGTTGGAAACCCTTCTTGGGCATAAATTTTGGCAACTCCTAAAAGGATTAATATAGAAAGTGCAACTAAGAAAAGGTGGATTCTTGTCATTTTCATTTTAATTTCTTCTATCTATCTTCCCATGAAAAACCACAGTCACGGCAGACATTTAATGTTTTAGAAGGTTTCCTAATCCCTAACGTCCACAATTGAAAACTGGCGTCCATATATTTTCTCCACAGACTCGGCTTCACTTTATTCAAATTTGTTGAATCACACCTTGGACATTTCTTTTTAAAAGAAAACATAATTTTATTAGTACCAAGTTATTCTAGTTGGAAGATGGACTAGTAACCACTATTCCTCTATAAATGAAACTATCCAAATATTAGCATATGTTAAAGTAATGCTCGCACTAACGTTATCAACCTTTGTTTTTTTATTATCACCTAGTTTCAGGCTAGAAACAGCATTTTCTACCCATCCAGAATTGACTAATGGTGGGTATCCCATTAAAAAGAAGCTGATTACTTGACTCGCTGACGTTTCATTTTGGCTGGCCTTCAGTGTCCCACTCTTTAGATCCTCACCGACTGCTCCAAGTATCAGCTGGTCATCATCTGAGTTGGAACTCTCCCAAAAATCCCAGTTATCTGCACTAGTCCCAACCTTAGTAAATTGTTGATAATCAAAATGATCTACAAAGAATTTTTTAAATACAGAGGAGCTTACCTGTTTTGCTTGGCTAGATTTTGAATCAGCTTTTGGGGTAACGGTTGGGGTTAGTTTTTTTGTCGGGACAGGGGTGCTCTTGCTTTCTTTCTGTTCTGTTTTAAGCTTTGATGTCTCTTGGATTTCTGATTTGGCATTAGACAGTAGCAAAGAATACTAACTGTTTCCATCTGATTATTTATTTTTTTAAATTTTATAACTCCTCGTCTATAATCAGATAGTTTCATTGGCTGAGGAGATTTTCGATAAAAATCCAAAGTTTCTAAAAATCTAAGATAGTCCCATCTGTTCATGAAGATGTCTCTTTTTTCAACACCTCTATTGTAAATATGATAATAGCCGGTAACAAATGGAGGGTTAAGCACATATATAAGTTAAAGATTACTTTCCCACATGTCAAGTAGGAACACCGACTCATAAAACTAGGCGTTAATCCGCCGCCTCATAGCTAAATGGGGATGTGCTGCTTCTGCTCTTTCTCGAAAAGCTTGTATGTAAGATGGACCCAAGGATTCTCTAATCTGCATTGTTAAGAAAACTAGTCTATGGAAGGGATCTCTATCGGTTAAAAAGTCTATTTGGGACCTTGCAAAAAAAGCTTTTTGGGCTACCGAGTTCCACGAAGGATCATCATTAAGCTCTGTTATTCTATAGATTATTAATTCTGAAGCGTCTTTGTAGTCTCGCTCTCTTGGAAGTCTGTCCCAGGCATCGGATAATTTTTGAACCAATATTATTGCCGGATGAACTGTATAAATTTCATGATTTTCCCCATTTGCATTGTAATCTGCCTTCCAGGCAGTTTCTTCAAGGTAAACAGGGTCAAAACTCAAATTAGCCCAATATCTTTGAGCATCAACGTTGTCAGTATCATATTTTTGCCACCAACGATCTCTAAAGTCAAAAATTACTAAATCAGTATCGTGATGAAATCTAGAGACTCCGGTTATAGCTTCGACTGCGAGGCCTCCGGTTAGTAAGTATCTAAATCTACCTGATGAATCTTTTTGAGGCTCTTTTGCAGAGAAACTCGCCAATGACTCAAGTGTTCCCGAAACTATTTCAGCTTGGGGTAATTCAACCCTAGGTGTTGCTTCAACTGCTTTTTGTAAAACATCTCTTTCTTTGTTCATGACGCAGGATTATACATCAATAGCTACGAAGATGCAAACTATAGGACCTAGTTGATTGAATTTCACTTCTAAGGTAAAATATAATCATCTCTTTTGTGATTTCTCAAATTTCGGAGAAATTTGAAGAGGAGAATCCAATGATAGGCTGGCATTGCGAGTGAAACGAGTAATGAAGGCGGAAAATTGAGATTCGACGAGCCGCGGTGGTGGAATGGTAGACACGAAGGCCTTAAGAGCCTTTGTCCGCAAGGACGTGAGAGTTCGAGTCTCTCTCGCGGTACTGATCGGGGACTAGCTCAGTTGGCTAGAGCGCGCGGTTTGGGACCGTGAGGTCGGAGGTTCGAGTCCTCTGTCCCCGACTAGAAGTAAATTAATGCGTTTTCTCAATCAAGCCTCGGGCGAGGTTGAAGAGGAGCGATCGACAAAGGCTAGAGTAAGTATAACAATTTACGATAACGCAAAATCGTTGGATCGGGAGTGCCGATTTTGCGAATCAATAAAGGGAAAATCGTTGGGAAGCGGACCGAAGGGAGCTCGCCTGCTTGACAGGCGCGGAAACCGCTAGGTTTTGTCCCATTTGGCGGGTGTAGTTCAATGGTAGAACAACAGATTTCCAATCTGTATACGAGGGTTCGATTCCCTTCACCCGCTCTGGATTCGACAAGCTCACCATTCGCGGTGGGCTGGTGGAATCCAAAATGAAGGGATGAGAAGTTTACCCTGAGCGAAGTCGAATGGGATTCCCTTCACACCCGCTCATATTATTCGAGTTCGGGTGTTGTAGAGGCATCTGGTTCACTAAGTTCACTTCCTATAATTACGACTACATCTTCAGTTTGATTTTCAGGGGCATCTACTACCTTAACAGGGCCTCTTGTTTTAAGAGCTTCTTTTAGCTCCTCAACAAACCCCTCATCAACATTCTCCCCTGCCAGAATTTCGGTGTCTGTGAAATCAGAACTATCCGCATTTCCGATCCCGCTAACTGTAAAGCCTTTTTCCTCAAGAAGTTCCTGAACAGCTGCTGCTTCTCCTGCTATCCCGCTTCCGTTTTGCACTTCTATGTCATATGCCTCTTTATCTACCTCAGCTTCTGTAGGAGTGGGTGTGGTTTCCGGGAGATTAATTGTTTTCTCAGGTTCTTTACCCAAAAAATCAGTATTGAATGAGTTGGTAAAAAATAAAAAACCTCCGAACATTAGTAATCCAATGGGCACAACAACGAGAATGATCAGAAAAACTTTTTTCCAGCTGATTCCGCCTGATGGTTCTGTCTCGTTAATTTCCTCTGCTTCTTGGACATTTTCTTCAGGGGTTTCCTCCGCAGAAGGTTGGCCGTCCGTGACCACTTCCTCGGGAGTTTCTTCTTTTTCTTCCACTTCAATCTTTACAGAGGCATTTGGTATTTCGGTTACTTTCTTAACAGACTTTGATTTTTTTGCATTAGCCATATTAATAGCTAGTAACATAGTAAATGGGAATGGCAATAAAAGTCAAATTTACTTATACGCGCGGAAGATTATGATTGCGGCTGATACCAAGGGGATTGAAAGAAGTGCTCCTATAATGCCCATAAGATTTGCTCCAATAAGAATTGCCACAAGAATTACCACAGGATTTAGCCCAACTGCTTTTTGCATAATTTTAGGCACAAGAATATTATTTTCGGCCACTTGAATTCCCACGTATGCCAGCATCACCACAAGCCCCATAAAAGGTGAAATTGCAAAAGCTACAATTACTGCAGGGATTGCCGCAATAATTGGTCCGATAGTCGGGATTATTTCTAGAAAACCTGCCAAAATTGCCAGAGGCAGAGCAAAAGGAATTCCCAAAATTGTCAAGACAAACCATGTGATTACTCCTATTGCAAGAGACAGAACAATCTGTCCCCTAAGCCATGCTCCGAGCTTATCTTCCACAAGATGAATTGTAAGTATTGTTTTTTCTCTGTATTCTTCGGGCAGAATTTCAGGGACAGATCTGCCAAGCCGTTCCCTGTCAATCAAAAGATAAAAACTTAAAATAAATATCGTCAGTATTGAAAAAAGTCCGCCGAACACTTTTCCGGTAATTGAAAATGCATTTTCCCCGAGTGAGCTTACCAGGGGGGAAAGATAGGATTGGATTGTGGGTAAACTTAATTGAATTCCAAGAGCACTGGAGGCAGTATCAAGATAGATCGGTATTGCTTTGAATAGCGCCTGAACCTGGGAAATAAAGAAAGGAAGAATAGGGATTACCAGAAGCACAAAAAATCCTATAACAAGAGCGTAAATAAGTACTATTGCCACAATTTTAGGAACTTTGTAGCGTCTTAAGGTTCTAACAAACGGATGGACTGAGGCCATTATGATGTAGGCCATAAAAAGCCCCATTAAAATTCCTTTTATCTGAAATAAGAAAAACCCGATTCCAACAATGATAACTGTAGCCAGAATATGATTATTTAGAACATATTTGACTATAGGATTTAACATAGCTTCAATTATAGCATAAAATATGTTAAGAGGTGAATATTATGGGTGGATGACGGGTAACGCTCCCGCTGCCTCCTGGACCACAACCAGGCGTTCTGCTTTTGAACTACATCCACCGTATTTCTATGAGCTTAGCTTGTGTTTCTTTATAGTGGTGCACTAGGTAGTGACAATTATGGCATAACCAGATTAAATTTGATATGTTGTTATTTTTTCTATTCTTATCAAGGTGGTGAACAGCAAGCACTCTAAAATCTTCAGATTTGCAAAGTACACAATTCTTCTTTTTATCAGTAGAGCTTAAGATCCTTCGGTATGCTGATTCTCCATATTTCCAGTTAGCGTGGTTCTCTCCTGAAAATAGTATTTTATTTCGCCATATCGTTTGGCATGATTTACCACAAAAAAACAAGCCGCTGCTTGAAGTCTTTAAATCTCCTGCAGATCTATAAATCTCTTTTTTACAAATAGAACAAGCTACGATTTTACCGTTAAATTGGGACTTTGTTCTGCATGCAACTGAACAGTATTTTCCCCACCCCTTCTTTTGGTGAACCGGTTTTACATAAAATTCTGATCCGCAAATTTTGCAAGCAACATTAGGCATAAGCACTCCCTTTCTTAATTTTAAAGTTCTTAATTTGTTATGTCAATGAGCAACCTTCTGCACAACCATGTGCTCTACCACTGAGCTACATCCACCATGAAAGTGCGACCCTGGAGGGAATCGAAGTCACAAGTTCTCTTTATAAAATTTGATAAGCATAGTCTTCAAGGTTGTTTTTCCTTTACTTGTTTTCAAATACGTTTCTCTACGTTTTGCATCTTTTTTATTTTTATATGCCTCGTAATGTATTAATTCTAATGGCAAATAAAATTTAGTTGATCTGACTTTTTTTGAATTATGAGCAATCACTCTTGTTTTCAAATTCTCAGAGTAACCAACATATGTAAAATTTTTAGATGAGTTTCGTAGAATATAAACGTAGTAGAAGTTCATATGGCTCGGGTACCAGTCGGTACCCGGCTGCGGTCAATTCTTACTTGCAAAGCAAGGTGCAGAATTGTACCTTGCGACCCTGGAGGGAATCGAACCCCCAACCTGGTGCTTAGAACGCACTCGCTCTATCCGTTGAGCTACAGGGCCTCATGCGTATTTTACCATTTCAATGAACTAAACTCAAAATTCTAAGAAATCATCCCTTCGACAGGCTCAGGGTAAACATAGAGGACCCCAAGATTTTTAGCCCTGGGTAATGTATTAAGGCATATCACTCTCAACTGTATTGAACTTTACAATTTTTGAATACTCAGTTTTACAAATCATGATATAATTTATTTATGAAACAGAAGATTTTAAAATATGACGTAGTTTATGAAGAGCAGGAGGTAGGAGGATATACCGTAACGGTTCCTGCCCTTCCAGGCTGTATCAGCGAAGGTGATACTTTTGAAGAGGCAAAAACAAATATTTCAGAAGCAATTACTGCTTATCTTGAAAGTATGGTAAGGCACGGAGAAAAAATTCCATCAAGAGATACAAATATATTAGTTGAGCAAATAAAAGTACAAAGACCAATTGTTTAATAGCATGCCTGCTATAAAACCGAAAAAACTTCTGAAAATTCTTAAGAGAAAAGGATTTTACATCGATCATCAGGTAGGAAGTCATATAGTGCTTCTTTCTAAAATCGATTTAACAAAAAGAGTGACTCTTCCTATGCATAATAAAGATTTAAAACCTGGTACTTTAGCTTCCGTTCTAAAACAGGCAGGCCTAGAAAGAAAAGATATCTTTAAAAATTAATCCCAGCTTTTTTAGCTTCAAGATAATATATCAAATTATAACACCCCAAGATCGAGGTCGAACCTTTGGTATAATATCTTCATGTTGGTAATCCATTTTAGCGTTCCCTTATTTAAAATCGGCTCATGGACTCTTCTTTTGCTTCCTAAGAGCGCAAGCATGAGGCTTCCATCGCGAGGCATGACAATGGTTAAGGGAACCATCGATGGTTTTCCCTTTCAAGCCGCGCTCGAACCAGACGGTAAAGGAAGTCACTGGTTTAAGGTCGACGAAGCATTGTCTGATGCCGCTCGCATAGGCGTAGGCGACACTGCAAGGCTCGCGATTGAGCCAACTAAAGAATGGCCGGAACCCGAGGTGCCAGCGGATTTGAAGACCGCTCTAGCAACTACCCCACAGGTACAAAAACTATGGATGGATATCACGCCAATGGCGCGCTGGGACTGGCTCCGCTGGATAGGTTCTACCAAAAACCCGGAAACGCGAAGAAGGCGCATTGAGACGGCATTCTCGAAGTTTAAGAAAGGTGAACGAAGACCATGCTGTTTTAACCGTACTCTATGCACCGATCCGTATGTATCGAATAATGGAGTGCTCCTTGCGCCAAGTTGAGATTATCGTATAACAAATAAGTCCGAACAACACTCGGCAAGCTACCCTCGAGTCAGATTCAGTGTTTGATTATTTAATTTGCTATCTTGAAATCCTCAAAAGCAAGTTGTATGTTTAAATAATGCTAACAAAAACTGATCTAGACCAACTAGGAAAACTTGTACGTAAAGTTGTTCGAGAAGAGGTAGAGGCTGAGGTATCAAACGCTAAAACTGCAATTGAAAGTCAGGTCAG
>MFOV01000025.1:38398-49593 GCA_001782515.1 Candidatus Levybacteria bacterium RIFCSPLOWO2_01_FULL_39_10
GATCTTAAAGATGTTAAGAAAAGAGTAAGAAAAACAGAGAAAACAATAGATGAAGCAATAGGTGTTTTAGATAAAGATATTGTTGGTGTGACAAAAAGAGTCGAAAAGATTGAAGACCATCTCAGAATTTAAGAACTCATCATCCGTTCTTTCATCAGGACAAGTCAAGGATACTTGAATAATACCTAGGTTATTGATCCTGAGGGTAAGGAATTTCGGTTTCCTGTCCATCTCTCAAATCTTGCTTTATACCTTTTTCTACAGGTATTCCTACAAAATCTTGTATTCTGGATTTTTTACCAAGTTCCCTAAAACGTTTATCAACCTCACTAATGTTTATCACGCCACGGAATTCTCGCTCTATAGAGGCATGAATTGTATGCACTATTTGCGGATATTGATCTTCTGGTTGTGGCTTCTCCGTTATTAACTCGTGGGACCTAGGCATTAAGAGGAATATAAAAAATTTAAATATTGTTGTCAAGGAGTTTTGTTGAATTCTAATAGATTACTTTTCCACTTTTCCTTTACAAATCTCAATATCTTTTATAAGCTTTATTAAGTGGCAAAATTAAGTAAAGAAGAAATTCTGCAAGAGGAAATCGAAGCAGAGGAGGCAAGGCTCGAAAAAGACGAGAAGAATGCTAAAAAAACTGTAGCTGTTGCAGTGGCGGTTTTAGTAATTCTGTTTGCAAATCTCCTTTTTATAAACTATAAACTGCTTAATCAGAAACAAGAACTGGAAAATGTTCAGAGCCCCTCGGAAATTGCAAATCTTGAGCCTACTTCCAAAGATGTGTCTCAAGAGTCTTCAGAAATAACCCAGTTACCTTCCCCCACCACAGTAGTCTTTAAAGAAACAACGGCATCTGTAAAAGATCACTTTATTTCTTTTGGATCAGGAACGAGTAGTGATCAAAACTTCGTAGACGTAGGCGGTCTTCAAGCAAGCGTAAATCTTTCAAGTTATGGCAACATTAAAGAAATCAGATTTGAAACTTCAATTCAGGTTCCGGGAGAAAATCAGGCAGTGACAGTTCGGCTTTACAACAAAACAGATGATCATCCTGTTTGGAACAGTGAGATTACAAAAAACGCGGGAGCTTCAAGTTATCTTGTGTCTTCTCCTATCGTTTATGACAGCGGCGTGAAAACTTATACTGTTCAGATGAGAACACAGCTTGGAGGAGTGGCAACACTGGGTGAAGCAAGACTCCATATTGTACTTAAATAAAAAATGTTTTTCATATCTACACCCCGGGGGTGGAAATCCCTTGACACCCTTGGGGTGGCGTGGTGGATTGGAAGGATCCGGGGAATTAATTTTCTACAACTTCCACTTTTTCCCCAATCAGGAGAATGCCGTAGTCCCAATTGTCAATTGAACTGTTGTCAAGTTCAAGTTTTGGATCATCAAGTGATGCGCCGAGTTCTACCTCAAGCTCTTCTCTTGTTAAGATTCTTGCAACTCCTACCACTTTTACATCAACAAGTTCTCCAAGTCCGGGCTCATTTGTAGTTGTTTCATACGGAAGTTTAAAATTTTTATCAAAAACAACATAAAGCTGTCTTTTTCCTCCCCCGAAGGCTCCTCCTCCGCCAGCTAAAAGAGTAAACGAATTTTTAGTCACCCAGTCTGTAATAGACGATTCAATTTCAAGCGTTAGGTTATCATAAACTACAGGGTCTTTTACTATATTTCCTGCAGGAGTAAGAGTTGAAACAGCCTCTGTTTCATTATCAGGAGCTTCATCTCCCCCGCCTGATAAGAGCCTTGAAACAAGAAAAAGAACTCCGAATACAACGGTTATAATTATAAGTATTGTAAGTATGATAATAGATCGCTGACCCATAGACGCATATTATAGGCTATAATTAGTTCAATTTCAAGTAGGGTTATTAACAATTCAAAAATCTGATAAAATATTTGAGTGTCAGAAAAACTCCTAAGCATCAAAAATATTTACCTTTACCTTGTCCTCGGAAATACGCTTGCAGCCTCTTTTATCTGGGGAATAAATACAATATTCCTTTTGGACGCAGGGCTTTCTAATTTCGAGGCTTTTTTGGCAAACGCCCTTTTCAGCCTTGGAATGGTTATATTTGAAGTGCCAACAGGAATTGTTGCAGACACCTATGGCAGACGTGTTTCCTATCTTCTTGGAACTATTACTCTTTCCCTCTCAACTGCCGCCTATCTTCTGATGTGGCAGATAGAAGGTCCTTTCTGGGGCTGGGCAGTCTCATCCATGCTTTTAGGGCTTGGATTTACATTTTTCTCAGGTGCTCTTGAGGCATGGCTGGTTGATGCTCTGACTGCCACAAATTATAAAGGACATCTTGAGGCAGTTTTAGCAAAAGGTCAGATTGTGGGAGGAGCAGCCATGCTTACAGGGTCTCTCCTTGGAGGCGTAATTGCTCAGTACTCATCACTTGGTATTCCATATATTTTAAGATCCCTTATTCTTGTTGTTAATTTTGCAGTTGCATTTGTATTTATGAAAGATTTGGGCTTTACTCCCTCAAAGCCCAAAAAACCTTTTTTGGAAATGAAAAGAATTTTTGTTTTATCAATTGATCACGGACTTAAAAACCCTCCGGTCCGCTGGATTATGTTTGCGTCTCCCCTTCTTACTGGTGTTAGTTTTTACATCTTCTATGCACTCCAGCCATTTTTACTTGAACTTTACGGAGACAGTACAGCATACGCTGTTGCAGGTCTTGTTGCAGCAATAGCAGCACTTGCTCAAATCTGTGGAGGCGTTTTAACCCCTTACCTTAGGAAGATTTTCAACAAGCGTACCTCTGTTATGTTTTTCGGAATAAGTGTTTCGGCAATTGCTGTTCTTCTTGCTGCATTCACAAATAACTTCTATGTTGCACTTGTTCTTATATTTGTATGGGGACTTATGTTTGCAGCGCTAATGCCTATTAATCAGGCATATCTTAATGGCCTTATTCCGTCGGCGCAGCGCGCAACAGTTCTTTCTTTTAATTCGCTTATGGGCTCCTCTGGCGGAATTGTAATTCAGCCTGTTTTGGGAAAAGCAGCAGATGTTTGGAATTATTCAGTTTCATTTGGAATCGCATCAATTATTCAATTTTCAGCCCTTCCGTTTATTATCTTGGCAAGGCACGAAAAACCAACGTCAGATGTCATTGAAAAAGAATTGAAATAAAATTTTATTTGGATTTTTTATGGCTTTCTTCAATGTCGCGGTGTAGTTCTTTTTTCAGGTCATCGGCTGTTTTTTTGATTTTTTCCTCAATATTGTCTACCCTTTCTCTTAAAAGCTTCCAGATTTTCTCATCATCCTGCCTTGCATAAAGAATCAGAAATTCCTCTTTATCTTTGTCGGATAATTCCGAGAGAACTGCGTCCAAAATTGCGTGATGCAGGTTATCTTCAACCAGTTCAATTAAGTGTTTTCTTTCCTCGTGTGTTAGATCCATATCAGCAAGAGCAAGGCTGATTGATGATGTTTCAACTACCTCTTCGTAAAAATGCTTTCTCATAAAGGTTCAATCGGTCCTAATGGGATAGAATCATCCGGATCGTCTATAAAATAATATAGCACAGGACCACGCCCGCGGCCATCAACTCTTTCTAAATATTTCATAACCTCGGGTGAGCCGCCAAGATGTTTTCCTGTCCACTCAGCAGGGCCAGCGTCTCCAATGACCACTACCATAGCATGTCCGTTGTGAGGGTTAACAACTAGCATTTTTCTGTATTTAAAAAAATCGCGGTAAACCGCAACTTTATTGTTAAAATCTGGAGCAAGAAAAGTCTGTGTTGCAATATAGTATTTTTCCCGCTCCGAATCCTCATCTGTCATATTGGCACGTGATGTTGCAAAATAACCCCAGGCACCAAGCCCCGGCGCCATTCCGGACGAATAATATTTGGTTGAGTCATCTAAATTTCCGTCAAAGTGCGTTGACATGTTGTCCCCCGGGTAGCGGGCCAAATGCTGCTCTGCGCCGATTAGTCCATAGCTTCTGTTAAGCCTCAAGCCGTTGAGTTCTTCTGAGACTTTCATACCAAATTTGGAAGAGAGTATCTCGTCTATTTTTGTTTCTTCCCCCTCAGTTAAGGGTCTGACAGTATCCGGCAGGACTTTTCCTAAATCTGCAATTAAAAAAGCACTGTTATCAATTGTTCCGAGTGTTTGAGTATTTGTTTCTTGTTGCGACTGGGTATGTTTTGGGGGTTCTGTTTGAATAGGAGAAGCAAGAAGTATCAACCCCCCCAAGGAACCAACAGCCAATTGTTTTGTGTTATTTGCTAAGAATTCAAATGATTTTTTGTGTTTTTTAGAAAGAGTAGCCTGGAGATCTTTGTGTTTTTTTATCCACTTATCTCTTAGAAATTCGTAGTGAGGACTTTTAGTTCCCGGCATAACTTTATAATAGCAAATTTAAAATTACAATCAAAACAAAAATAATTTGTTATAATATTTGTAATGCGTACCGTTAGATATTTAACGGGAACAGTTAATAATGGTTCAGAGCAACAAGATATCTAACGGGATACGTGATAGATTATTTGAAATAACTCTTTTTACAGTAGGAATTGTTGGACTTTTTGTTTTATTTACTCTTATGTTTGCAGGCCCAAGATTTATCTATCAAAAAATTATAGAATATTTCGGATTCTAACTATGTTTGAAAAACGCTACTTATTTATAGTATTTCTTATTATATTTGTTGCTGTTTCATATCTTCTTTTAAACAACAAAGCAACTTTTTTTGAAAAAAATGATTTATCACTTAAAACTTTTGATACAAATGAAAATCAAAACAGCAGCTTCTCAATAGTTTTAGGTAGCGGGCAAAACACACAGGATACAGGAATTGCAGTATTTGCAAGAAAAGATAATAAAACTCAAGTGAGCGTTAAGATGCTTAATTTTGGCGGAGGACAAGAAAATCAAATAAATCTTTACCTAGGCACTTGTCAGGATTTAAAAACTCCCAAATATACACTCTCTCCCCTATTATCAGGAAGCTCAGAAACTACACTCAACATAGACTTTAATGAGTTTTTCAAAACTCTTCCTCTCTCACTTGTAGTCGGAAATGCCACCTCAGGTGAAATTATTTCCTGTTCTCAGGTTGAATTAAAATAAATTCTATATATTAATTTTATTTCTTTTGCATGCTCTTGTATGCGTCATACCCAACCCAGAGTCCTGATGCACCGACTAACAAGTATACGAATTGTACAAGTGCCGGCCAAGATCCGAGAACAAGCTCTACTACGTTGAGATCTGTTCCGTCAAGAAAGAGACCCCCGAAAGCTATTAGTCCCCAGTTAAGGGCACCTAGTACTACAAGGAGCATAGCAACTGTACTTACGTGTTTTAAGTTCATAAACCTATCACCCCCCTTCTTTTAAATAACTTCTATATATAGTTAGACATAAGAAGAGCTAGTTGTCAAATATTGCCTGTTCTTTGAGAAATGATATATTCTGATCATGTTTATTCCGTTTTTATTCTATTGATTTTCGGATATTTTTCGATATAACATATATTTAACTATGAACCGCGTTATTCTTCATATTGATTTTGATTCTTATTTTGCGTCATGCGAACAGCAGTTTGATGAGAGGCTCAGAGGACGTCCAATTGGCGTTACAGCAACAAACGGGCGGACTTGCATTATTGCTGCAAGCAGGGAGGCAAAAGAGTTCGGTGTCAAATCAGTGACTAGGGTTTGGGAAGCTCGCAAAGTTTGTCCGCAAATCATAACAGTTCCGGCGTATTTTGAAAAGTATTGGGAAATAACCCAGAAATTTCTTAATATCTGTAAAGACTACAGCCCGTACGTTGAGCTTTTTTCATTGGACGAGGTTTTTATTGATATAACATCCACCCAGAATTTGTTTGGCGGGAAATATAAAATCGTTCAAACAATTAAAAAACGGATAGAAAAGGAAATCGGAGAATATATCACAGTTTCAGTTGGGCTTTCCCACAACAAACTTCTTGCAAAACTCGCATCAGGACTAGATAAACCCAATGGTTTTGTTGAGATTAATAAAGATAATGTTTGGGAAATTTACAAAAAAGCAAAACTTACCGATATTTGCGGAATTGGAGAAAGAATTGCTATCCGCTTAAATAAGATTGGCATTTTTAGCCTTTTAGATCTACAAAAAGCAAAGATTGAAATGCTTGAAGAAGAGTTTGGAAAAGTCTATTCTCAAATTCTTAAGAATATTGGAATGGCAGAAGATAATTCATCCGTTGTTCCCTACTACGCCGAGGTTGAAACAAAGTCAGTGGGAAGAAGTTATTGTCTCCCGAAGAATGAATATAATCAGAGATTAATACTGCAAAATATTTTTGAACTTTCAGAAGAAGTTGGCATAAAACTCCGTCGTCTTAATAAAAAAGCAAGAACTGTTGGGTTATATTTGACTGGGGAAAATGTTTACCACGGCAGAAAAACAATAACCACACATATTGACTCTGGGCGGGAAATTTTTAATTTGTGCAAAATTCTTTACGATGAGTGGGGCTTAGGGAATTGTTCGATTTGTGGAAAAAATTGCGAACCAACCTGTCCGAAGCGTTGCGAGAGGATGGTTCGTCAAATGGGGGTCTGGGCGGGAAACTTAGAAGACAGTCAAAACTTAACTCTTTCTTTGTTTGACAATGCGTACAAAAACCCAAAAGTCCAAAAAGCAATGGACGAGATAAACGATAGATTTGGAGATCATACTATCCGAAATGGATTTGTTTGGGATAGTCCAAATTTAAAAACAGTTCCCAACGGATATATGGCAGACAGATTTGAGAGAAAGAAGCTTTCTGAGGGGTTTACTAAAGATTACATATGAGGCCGGACTCTTTAATGACCCTTTTTAAATTTATATTATTTGCTTATTCTATATATCCTAAGGCCTTGTAGATTTTATCCATCGGTGTTAACGGAAAGTCATGACTTAGAACACACCCATCACATTTATATGGCTCAGGTTTTCTGAAAGGGCTTTTTTGAATCCACTCGGGGTGAGTCTCTCTTATAGATTCTGCTCTTTCAATGGCGCCTTCTATAGATTTTGGAAATTCAGGTTTTCTTCTTTTTTTCCATTGCGCTTGGGCTTTGTCTATATTTGCAATTTGAACTAATAAATTTGCATCCAAAAACTGCTTCGGATCCACTCTTGTTTCCTGAGAAATTCTTTGTATGTCGTAAACAGTTTGGGCAAGTTGATCTTCTATACTTACAATTTTTATTTTTTGATTGCCGAAGGGCACCATGATTGTTTCTTCCGGAGCATTTTCATAATCAAAAATATCAGTTTTTGTTCTAGTTTTCCCGTCTGCCAGCGAGAAATAAAAGAAATCATCTTTTTGATGAAAATGATAAATCATAAAATCTTTTGAAATTGAACTATGAATAACACTTAAATCTTCTGCAATTATATCAAGATCATTGAATGGCCTTTGAGGATAGGCAATTCCCGCATTTTGGAGATGGTATCTTATTGCCAGACCGCCGACAATCACATACCTTTCCGGTGTAAGATGTGGTATTAATTTGGAAAGATGGTCCTCTATTCTTAAAGACTCATCTTCTGTAAATCCTCTTATTAATTTGCTTTCTTTCTGCATTTCAAGATTATATCAAAAGATAGC
Source organism: Candidatus Levybacteria bacterium RIFCSPLOWO2_01_FULL_39_10 (assembly GCA_001782515.1). GTDB lineage: Bacteria > Patescibacteriota > Microgenomatia > Levybacterales > UBA12049 > 2-01-FULL-39-10-A. The sequence goes on from MFOV01000025.1 coordinate 46,051, forward strand.
TAATTGACTTATTTTAAAACTTCCTGCAAGTTGTCAACGATTCTTCTATGGTCTTCCATTAAATCATGGTGATCCATGCTGTCTTTACTTCTTGCCCGTAAATTCTTGAGAGCTTGATATGGAATTTCTGTTACAACTCTCCCGGTCCACCCGCTGTTTTTGATTGTTTCCAAGATCTGGTAGATTTCGGTACCTTTTCTCCCAAAATATAGATCTTCCAATTTTTGCTCTGTTTTGGGGTCTGAATTATCTTCGGTCCTTCCAACTGCAATATGGATTTCAGTTGCATATGGAAGAAGTTGATGAAGAACTTCTTGCCACGGGCCTAAGCCAAGCGCGTGATGGATATCCAATGTTATTGAATCAAATCCTCGCTCATGGCCTTTCCCAAGCATATCAGGAATATCAATTGCCCCAAACTCCCTCATCGCGGATTTAGCAGGCTGATAAGTGTTTTGGGCAAAATCCCAATTCCTTCTTCCGCCTTCGGTATCCGGGTAAATAACTACAGGGAGCTTCCTTCCTATTCTTGACTGCAGTTTTTCAATAGAAGTCAATGACGCATCAGTATGAGGAAATAAAATATAGGATCCTACAGCTAGGATTTTATTAGGATGTCTCAATGCCTCAAGTGGAGTTCTTTCGCTTCGCCAGCTTTGGTGGGCAGATTTAATACTCTCTTTTACATAGTCAGGTAAAAGTCCGGTATTGGTCTGTACTCCAACAAGAGTAGAATTTCTCATTGGGTACCACTCGTGGCCTTCATATCCTGCCTCAAGCGCTTGATCGACATAAAATGAAGCTGAACGAAAAGGAAGACGGGCATCAGGAGTAAAATGACTTGCTAAAGAGACATTTATTTCAGTTGAAACAGGTATCAATCTTTCTGACATAAGGCGGATTATACTAGGTGAATACAGGAATATCAAACTATAGGATGATATGCTAGATAGATTTGAGAGAAAGAGGCTTTCTGAGGGGTATACTAAAGATTACATATGAGCGCTGATTCTTTGATAATTTCCCCTTTTAAATTAGGAGGAATATTGCCTTTATCAACTAAGGTTTTATCAAGACAAATCTGTTTCACAAGAACTATCCCTGCTTCCAAAAGATTCTGTTTTTGGGAAAGAGAAAGGCTTGTTAAAACCGTTACAGGATAAAGCTTATGTTTTTCAATTAGATCTCTAAGGCTTTCTCCGCCGGGATAATTCCAGCCTAAAACCCTTATCCCTTCACAATGAGCGTAGTCAAGTGCGTCCTTTGTAATCTTAGTATTGGTAACGAGCATTGCTTTGGTAAAACCGTGCTTTTCCCTTAAATCATCAAATCTTGCTTTTGTGTATAAAGCTACTTGAATGTCAGATTTTGTGCCGGGTCTATTATGAAACTTGCATTCAGTCATCAGTTTCTCATTGTTTTTCTCAGCAACAACATCTACCTCGTGGCTTACACATTTGCCTTCCATCACACTTCCTACCTCAGTTTTATATCCTTCTGTTTTTAAAACTTCGGCAACATATGTTTCAAAAGGATAGCCTGTTGGGCCAAGCTGCATTATAGATTGCTTGAGCGAGTAACGGCCTTTAAGATACTTTTCATCCGATTTACCCAAAAAATCCTCAATGTGCTTATAAATCTTGTATGTTGTTACATCTTCGTAAAGATCCCGCTCAATCTCATCGATTAATAGTTTGTTAAGACTTTCGGGGATACCTGCTCTTTTTATTGAGTCTAAAACTTTATTTCTATTGTATGACTCGCGTGTGCCGTCGGCTTTTATAACATTTACCATGGAAATATTAAATATAAAATATTAGAGATTAAATAAAAACTCTTATAAAACAATTTTATATCAGGGAATAATTCTTTTAAATACATAAAAATTCTCTAAACTGTATTCAAGTTCAAACTGCCTATTCTCAAGAAGAAAATTCAGCACATCTTTTTCTTTTTGATTTGATGACGGTCTCATAAGAATCAGAATTTTGTCAGCTTCATTTATGCCCTCGGGCAAAACATAGATATATCTTCTGTGGGACAAATGAGCTCCCAAATTATTGCTTGATGAGATTTTTAAATCAGGTGGGACTGAATCAATATATTTTTGAACCCCACCTCTTATAGTAAGCTGGTTTCGAAACATTGCGTCATTGGGGTCTTTTGCAAGTAAAGTCGGGCCGAAATTATATGCGGACACAAGTGTTGTTATAAGGATTAAAACTGAAAAAAGGTGAATTGGAACATCGGGCACGAATTTTCTTATAAAATAAACAGCATAAATAGCAGAAATAAAAATAAAAGGAGTTATGGTTGCTGAGTACTGATAGTAAATCTGATGCATTGGAGAAAATCCGCTTAAAAGATTAATTGATAGATCAGGAGTTGAAAAAACGAGGAATGGGAAAGCGATAAAAGACAAAAATCCAAGGGGAAGGAAAAGCTGTCGTAAGTATTCTACTCTATCAGGAGCAAAAACAGTATTTATAACCATCAAAGGATTTAAAATAATACTTTTAATTACCTCGTGAGGTGTACCACCATACTCAGATAAAAAACTTAGTGCGAAATGCTGTCCTTGCGCTGCATTTGGTATTGCAACCCAGAACAAAATATAAAATATAAAAAATGAAATTGTAAAAATAAAAAAACCCAAGAATTTTTGTTTTTGAAAAAAAATAAGATATAAACCAAACAGTGCATTTATAATCCAAACCTGTTCTTTAGAAAATCCTGCAAGTATTAAAAAAATGACGGTTAATATCCAATTCTTTCTAAGAATAAAATAAAAAGCTGCGAGGAGAAACGTTGTTGCTAAAGTTACTGCATGGAAATCGTATAAATTTGTCCAGTTGACCAAAGGATTAAGATAAAAACACAAAGCAAATACCAAAGATATTGTTTTATTTTTAAGAACACTTCTTGAAATAAGAAAGACAAAAACTCCGCCAAATGTAAGAATTAAGGTTTGAACAAGAAGAAGCGTTCTCGGATCCTCCCAAATAAGATACAAAGGGGAAAGAAGAATAAGAATAAAGTCAGAGTGAATCGAAAGGCGCGATATTTCCTCAACACCATTGGGATCAGTGAGTCTGAATATGTTGCCGTGAGCGGTGTTCCAGACAGTCTGGGCCATATTACCAAGATCAAACCTTCCTGTAAAAAAATTTTCGTATCTTAGAAAACTGGCTGCAGTAAAGTATATAAAATAGAAAATAGCAAAAAAAGTAAGCGCCACTTCCTGCCAGTATTTTTTTAATTTTGAAAATTTAAGAGAGACAAACGAAGAATTCTTAGAAGTCATTTAAAAATTATAATATTAAGTGAAAGTTAAAACAAATTCTTACGGAAGAATTGTATGAGATACTTCTGAAATATTTAAATATGAGGCTTTTTACACCAGAGCTTAAGATTTTCTATCAAGACCTTCTGAAATTTGCCGCTTTCTTGTCTAACTCTAGGCTATTTGGTAAAATTATAGATGCGTCTGTAGCTCAATGGATAGAGCACCTGGCTTCGGACCAGGGGGTTGCGGGTTCGACT
>MFOV01000025.1:49932-50345 GCA_001782515.1 Candidatus Levybacteria bacterium RIFCSPLOWO2_01_FULL_39_10
GGTTCACCCTAAAAAAATGAGCGCATTTTTTCAGGGCCGCTAGCTCAACTGGTAGAGCACCTCCCTCTTAAGGAGGTGGTTACAGGTTCGATTCCTGTGCGGCTCACAACCTCTGTCCAACTTTATGTCAAGTCCTTCAGAACGTATTGAACAGATAATCGATATTTCTTCCGAGCTTTCGCAAAGCGACTGGCCAATAATTGATCTGACTCTTAGGCAATTTGGCCTACCAACAACCGAGATATGGAATTCCAACGACAAAAAAGGCTACATCATGCGAATGATTGATAGAGCTGATGATGAGAATTTAGCCCAGCTCCACTATCACCTAATGCAAAAGAGCTCAAAATTGGTAAGCGAAAAAAATCCTGAGTTCTGGCAACCTGGAAGATTCAAGCTATTTATTAGTCATT
>MFOV01000026.1:0-2042 GCA_001782515.1 Candidatus Levybacteria bacterium RIFCSPLOWO2_01_FULL_39_10
TCTTTTTGGGCAGTTTGCAGAAAGCTTTAAAGGGGCAAACGTTTCAGCTTTCATGGATATTTATTCCTCGGCAAGAGAGAAAAAAGATCCCAATGTGAGTTCCGAAAGGCTTGCTCAAGAAACAAAAAAGTATGTTAAAAACTCTTACTATATAGGGAGTCATAAGGAGGCAACTTACTGGCTTAAGAAGAATTTAAGAAGTGGAGATTTGCTTCTAACACTTGGAGCCGGCGACATTTTTTATTTACACGAAGATCTGTTGGGAAAAACAAAAGCTATTAACGAGCCTAAAAGTATTTTTGGAGACAAAGTGTTATCTCAAGAGCCTTTGGAAAACCACACTACCTTAGGTCTAGGAGGTCCGGCATCATTTTTTATTAAGGCAGATAGCGAAGATGAACTAATTTCGATTGTAAAAAAAGCAAACTCTTTGGGAGTCAAAAATATGGTGATTGGGGACGGAAGCGACCTTCTTGTAAGCGAGAAAGGTTTTCCCGGTTTGGTAATAAAAAATAATATCCAAGGAATAAAAACTTCTAACTACAAATTTATGGTTAAGTGCGGAACTTCACTTCAAAGTCTTGTTGATAGGTCAATTATGGAAGGATGCCAAGGAATGGAAAAAATGACGGGAATTCCTGGAACTGTCGGAGGAGCCGTTTATGGTAATGCCGGTGCCTATGGGCAAGTGGTAAGCGACAATCTTACTAGAGTCAGGGCGTTTGATGGAAAAAAAGTAAGATGGGTACCCAAAAAGCTTTGCCAGTTTGGCTACCGAGAGAGCATTTTTAAAAAGAATAAGTGGGTTTTATTGGAAGTCGAGTTTTTATTCAAATCTAAGGTAAGCCCAGCCCAATTAAAAAAGGAAGCCGCAGATACTCTTACCCTAAGGCTTAAAAAATATAAACCAGGGCTTAAGTGCCCGGGATCTTTTTTCAAGAACATTGAGGTTAAGGATTTAACCCGAGAACAACTTATCAAAATTCCCAAAGAAAAAATAGTCTATGGGAAAATCCCCGCGGGGTATCTTCTCGAAGAAGTGGGAGCAAAAGGGAAAAGGCTAGGTAAAATTCTTATTGCAGATTTCCACGCAAACTTATTTATTAATACCGGTGGTGGAAATCCAACAGATTTTTATAAACTTGCCAAAACTTATACCAAAAAGGTTGAGGAAAAGTTTGGAATAAAACTCGAACCTGAGGTACAACTGGTAGGATTTAGCCAAAATGTTTAAAGGTAAAAAAGTAGCAATTTTAGGCTTTGGCCTAGAGGGCAAAGACCTAGCAGTCTATCTTTTAGGACAGGGAGCTGACGTTTCAATATTTGATAAAAAGAATGAAAAGGATTTAGATTTTGGTGGTCTCGACACAAACAAAATAACACTTATTTGCGGAGAGAATTATTTAAAGGACGGCTTGGGGGGATTTGATTATATTTTCCGCTCTCCGGGGGTATACAGGTATATTCCGGAGATTGTTGAGGCCGAGGGCCGGGAAGCAAAAATTTCAAGTGCCATAAAGCTCTTTTTTGAAAAATGTCCAGCAAAAATAGTCGGAGTTACCGGGACTAAAGGAAAGGGAACGACTTCAACCCTAATATATGAAATATTAAAGGAGGGCGGTTACGACGCATACCTTGCAGGCAATATTGGAAAAGCCTACCTGGAACTTCTGCCTAAGCTTAAAAAAGAAAGCATAGTTATCCTTGAGCTTTCCTCATTCCAGCTTATAGATATGGATGTTAGTCCCCACATAGGAGTTGTTCTTAATATCACCCAGGATCACCTAGATTGGCATAAGGATTTAAAAGAGTATGTGGATGCCAAAAAAAACATTGTTAAGTTTCAGAAAGACGACGATTTTGCAGTCATTAATTCCGACTACGTAACTCCGAAAAGTTTTGCCAAGGAAGCCAAGGGTAAGGTCATCTTTTTTTCCAAAACTCTCGCAAAAAAATATAAAGACAATTTACTTTTGAGGGGTGAGCACAATTTGGAAAATGTGGCGGGAGCCCTAGTTGTTTCTAACATTTTGAAAATTAGG
>MFOV01000026.1:2052-2544 GCA_001782515.1 Candidatus Levybacteria bacterium RIFCSPLOWO2_01_FULL_39_10
TCCACTTTTAAGGGACTGGAACACAGACTCGAGCTCGTTGGAGAAAAAGGGGGTATAAAATTTTATAACGACTCATTTGCAACGGGTCCCCAGCCAACCATAGCCGCAATAAACTCTTTCCTTGAGCCCTTGACTCTAATTTTAGGGGGATACGATAAAGGGTTAGATTATGCAGATCTTATAAAGGTCATTACAAACAAGAAAAATGTAAAAAATATTATACTAATAGGAGATTTAGCCCAAAGATTCGGTAAAATGTTTACAGGGGTTAAATATAAAGGTAATATTGTGGACATGGGGAAAAAATCGATGACAAAAATTGTGAATAAAGCGCTTTCTTTAACGCCAACAAGTGGAGTAGTTCTACTCTCTCCTGCCGCCGCCTCTTTTGACATGTTCCACGATTACAAAGAAAGAGGGAAGAAGTTTAAAGAGGCTGTAGCTAACCTTTAAAGTATGGACATCAGACCAATTGGAGTATTCGATTCTGGC
>MFOV01000026.1:2637-2882 GCA_001782515.1 Candidatus Levybacteria bacterium RIFCSPLOWO2_01_FULL_39_10
ACGAGAAGCAAAGAAGTAGTAACCAAATTTTCTTTACAAGACGCCTATTTTTTGGCAGGCCAGGGAGTGAAATGTATCGTAATTGCTTGCAATACAGCCTCTTCCTTTTCTTATCAAGATGTTAAGAAGAAAATGGCAATTCCAATTTTTGATGTAATAGGCCCTGGAGCAGCTGATGCCGTAAGAAAAAGTAGAAATAACAAAATTGGAGTCATCGGAACACAAGGAACTGTTGCAAGTAATTC
>MFOV01000026.1:2962-4467 GCA_001782515.1 Candidatus Levybacteria bacterium RIFCSPLOWO2_01_FULL_39_10
CATTTATCGAGTCTGGTGAAATTAAGGGAAATTTAATAGAGCTTTTGATTGATAAATATTTAAAGGGTATGAGGATCGGGAAGGTCGATACTTTGGTGTTGGGATGCACCCATTACCCTATTCTTGAAAAAAGTTTGAAACGTTTTATGGGAAAGGATGTTCAAATAGTTAATCCGGCTATTGAGTTATCTAAACGTATTCTTCTATTTTTAGAAAAGAAAAATTTAAGTACAAATAAAACCAAAATTGGTTCAGTAAAGTACTTTTTAACTGATGTAACTCCAGAGACGGAAAAAGTCGCGGAAATGTTCTTAGGAAAGAAGTTAACCAGTCCGATAAAAAAAGTTAACCTTGATTAAATAAATAGAAACTATGGAGAGACTAAATCCTCTATTAAAGTGGTGGGTGACGCCGAAACTTCCGGAAAACCACATTTTTATTGATGGTGGTTCACGTCCAAAAGAATTGTCCCACCTCCTTGGAATCTATATTCGCAGGTGGCTTGTTCATCCAATAAAACGAAGGCTTGCTAAATACTACCTGGTAATTTTACGAAAGTTCTTTGGAATAAAAGTTATTGGAATTACCGGGAGCACAGGAAAAACCTCTACCAAAGAAATGATAACTTCAATTGTTAGACAAGTCGGGAAGACGACCTCCTCCTATGCCAATATCGACCCTGTTTATAACATTCCCTCGACTATTTTGAGGTGTTCTCCAAACACAAAATTTCTTGTTTTGGAAATGAGCGTTGAGTTTCCGGGAGAGATAGATTTTTATCTATGGCTTGCAAAACCCGATATCGGGGTTCTCACCAATATTTATCCTACACATACTCTTTTTTTTGGAGACGTCGAAGGAGTTTTTAGGGAAAAAAGTAAACTTGTAAAAGGACTAAATATGAATGGTGTTGCCGTACTAAATAAGGATGACAAATTGCTGTCGAAACTAAAAAGTAATATAAAAAACCGAATCGTCTGGTTCGGCAAAGGAACCAATGTAATGTCCCAAGATGAAAAAGTAACTAAGGATTTTAAGACAGAATTTTTATTGATTTTAGATAAAAACACTAAGAAGAAAACGAACATTTCTCTTCCCGTTTTAGGAAAACAATTTATATCAAATGCGTTGGCTGCTTCTGGGGCCGCTTACGCATTGGGGATTGGGATAGGCGAAATTAAATGGGGGCTAGAAGGCTATAGCCCTCCTGAGCATAGAATGAATGTAATTAAACTCAGTTCAGGGGCGATTATTATTGACGATTCATACAACAATAATCCAATTGCCGCCAAGGAATCAATTTCCACTCTTGAGGAGCTTCCTGGGGACAAAGTCGTGGTTTTTGGGGATATGCTGGAGCTGGGTAGCTGGGAGGAAAAATACCACATTGAATTGGGAAAATATATCGCAAAACTTAATCCAAAGCTACTTATATGTGTTGGTAAAGCCTCAAGAAAAACGGCTTATGCTGCTTCAAATATTTTAGATAATAAAAGTGTAATAAC
>MFOV01000026.1:4582-4745 GCA_001782515.1 Candidatus Levybacteria bacterium RIFCSPLOWO2_01_FULL_39_10
TCTTAGCGTAAAGGACAACTTATAATTCTAAGGATGGAAGCTTCAAGTTATTTACCTCTTGGTTTGGGGCTAATAATATTCTCTTTTTCCATATCTTCAATCCTGGTTATTCCTTTTATCGACCTTCTTTATAAACTCAAGTTTACAAGGAAGAAGGAAGCTC
>MFOV01000026.1:4795-6933 GCA_001782515.1 Candidatus Levybacteria bacterium RIFCSPLOWO2_01_FULL_39_10
CACGACGTTAAGGCAGGGACCCCAGTTGGTGGAGGGATATTAATTATCGTCCTCGTATGCTTACTTTTTGCTTTGGCTTTTACACTTTCATCCTCAATGGGAGTCTTTATCAAAAGTTCATTTGATCTACAAACTGAGCTCATCATAATATTTGTCACTTTTTTGTCTTTTGGGCTCCTGGGACTTTCTGATGATCTTGTAAAGATTTTTGGAAAAAGTCACACAGGAGTCTTGGGGCTTTCTTTTGGAATGAGCCGAAAACTCAAATTTTTTATTCAGTGGGGTTTGGCATTTTTAATAGCATTCGGGATTTATAAATTCCTTGGAATTCAAATTTTACATATACCGATTCTTAATAAAACCTTTAGCCTTGGCGTAGGCTATATTCCTTTTGCCGCATTTGTAATCGTATCTTTCTCAAACGCTTTTAATATTACCGATGGACTCGACGGACTTGCTTCGGGGCTTCTGGTTATTTGCCTTTTGGCATTTCTGTTTATTGCCCAGGGGAGCCTCGATACACCGCTTTCGATGTTCATTTCCCTTTGGATAGGGGCAATGATGGCTTTTCTTTACTTTAACGTTTGGCCGGCAAGACTTTTTTTGGGGGACGCCGGGGCTCTATCCTTTGGGGCAATGCTTGCCGTTATCGGGCTTCTTACGGGAGGACTCGTTGCACTGGTGGTCATTGGCGGAGTATTTGTAATCGAAGCGGTTTCATCTCTTGTTCAGATCATTGGCTGGAAGGTCTTAAAAAGGCCAATTTTCCCATTGGCTCCAATTCATCACACATTCCTAGCAATAGGCTGGGAAGAACCAAAGATTGTTATTAGGGCTTGGCTTGCTGGAATAATGCTGGCCATATTTGGGCTCTGGCTGGCAACAACTTGATGGTAAAGACTATCCGCCTAACCAAACAAAAAAAGGTTTGGGACAGGACCCTGTTTTTTCTTACCATTACTCTTAGTATCTTGGGCTTAATTGCAGTGGCTGACGCATCAGCCCCACAGGCTCTAAGTGTCTTTAACGACAAATTTTATTTTGTAAAACAACAGCTCGCTTGGGGGGCGATAGGTATCATTCTTCTTTTGGTCGTTTCCAAGATCCACTACTCATTTTGGGAAAAAATTGCACTCCCTTTATTTATAGTGAGCACCTTGGGCCTAATTGCTGTTCTTATACCAGGAGTCGGAAGTGAAGCGCTAGGTGCAAGACGCTGGATAATAGTAGGACCTATCTCTATCCAACCATCGGAGTTTGTCAAGCTCGCTTTGGTAGTCTATCTATCTAAGCTTTATGCAAAAGGTAAAAGTCACATCGCTTATTTTTTGCCGTTGGTAATAGTTTTGGCATTAATTATGCTTCAGCCCGACCTTGGCACGGCACTAGTTGTTGGAGGGGCGGCAATGTCCCAAATATTCACTTCAGGCATAAACATTCTCTATTTTTTTGGGGCGGGTCTTCTGGGGGGGTTAGCCAGTTTGATATTAATTCTTACATCTAGTTATAGAAAGGCAAGACTTCTAACTTTTTTGAGTGAGACCCAAGACCCTTTAGGCAGGAGCTATCATATAAGACAAGTTCTCCTTGCTCTAGGTTCTGGTGGACTTTTTGGAGTTGGCCTTGGAGCCTCCCGTCAAAAATATCTTTTTTTACCAGAGGCTGCGACCGATTCGGTATTTGCGGTTATAGCCGAGGAGGTAGGCTTTTTTGGAGCTTCGGTAGTTTTAATTTTACTCGGGATGTTTATCATAAAAGCCTTGATTCTTGCCAAAAATGCTCCCGATAAATTTTCCCAACTTTTGGCGGTTGGTATTGCCTCTTGGATCGGCGGACAGGTATTTTTGAATATTGGTTCAATGGTTGCCTTAACCCCCCTTACCGGAGTTCCCCTTCCCTTTTTTTCCTATGGAGGAAGCGCTCTAACGATGGTATTGGTAGCAGCTGGTATACTACTTAATATTTCAAAGCATGCAAAAAATTAAAGGAAGAAGAAAGCTGACTAGAATCGTTCTTACGGGAGGACACGGGGCAACAACCGCAATTGCCACCGTTCAAGAGCTTATTAGACAAAGCAGTAGTAGGCAGATTTGGGACATTTACTGGATCGGGCCGAAAAGTGCCATGGAGGGGACTAA
>MFOV01000026.1:7013-7534 GCA_001782515.1 Candidatus Levybacteria bacterium RIFCSPLOWO2_01_FULL_39_10
GCTTTAGTATTTATACTATTCCTTCGCTTTTAAAAATTCCCTTGGGGCTTGCTATGGCTTTTTGGCATCTTGTCGGGTTAAAACCTAAGGTAATTCTTTCTTTCGGGGGATACGCCGCATTCCCGGTAGTTTTTGCAGGATTTTTATTGAGAATTCCGGTTTTAATTCATGAGCAAACGATAACTTTCGGTCGGGCTAATAAATTATCCTCAATATTTGCTAGTAAAATTGCCCTGGCAAGGAAAGAGAGCATTAAATATTTTCCTGAGAAAAAGTGTGTTGTTACGGGAAATCCTATTATGACTCAAATTACTGATTTAGCAGCAAAGAAGAAAATGACATTTCCACCAACCATTCTTGTTACGGGAGGGTCACGCGGTTCCCTGACTATTAATAATTTAATAAAACCAATTTTGCCCAAACTTTTGGGAGAATTCCATGTAATACATCAGGTTGGGCCGATGGACTTTAAAGAGTTTATTGAAATAGAAAACAAATTACCAGAGGCTCTTAAAACAAAA
>MFOV01000026.1:7551-8247 GCA_001782515.1 Candidatus Levybacteria bacterium RIFCSPLOWO2_01_FULL_39_10
GGTAGACCCCACACAAATGGGTAAATTTTTTAAAGACGCCGATATAGTAATTGCAAGAGCAGGTGCAAACACGGTTTCAGAGATTATGGTTACCAAAATTCCCTCGATACTTATTCCTATTCCCTGGAGTTTTGAAGACGAACAAACCAAAAATGCGATGTTAGCCAAGGAATTCGGCATAGCCAAGGTCTTTGAACAAGAAAAAATAACCCCAGAGAGGCTCTTTAAGGAGGTACTTTTTATGGCCAAAAATTGGGACTATTTTACCTCGCGCGTGAGACGCAAAGTAAGTCCCGACATTGGAGCTTCAGGTCGACTAGTTAATCTAATTAAGGAGTACATTTGAAGTGAATGTGACCACGAAATTATCTTTGGGTTTGGTAATTATAATTGTCACTTTAGTAATAATTTTTGTTCCTAAGGTTCTTAAAGTAGGAGATATAGCTTGTGAGAGCCAATTTGGTCCATGTAGCCAAATATTGGTTGAAAGACTAGATATGCTTGAAGGAAAACCCATAGGGGATTCCAGGCAACAAATCTCTGAAATTTTAACTTCAGAGGTTTTGGTTAAAGATTTTTCTGTTCAAATTCTTTTGCCAAACCGCCTTCAAGTAAATTTACTAGAAAGAAAGTCCAAATTTGCGCTAAAAGTCCAAAGTTCAGATTCCCTGGCATTGGCTGATGAGGAAGGCTATA
>MFOV01000027.1 GCA_001782515.1 Candidatus Levybacteria bacterium RIFCSPLOWO2_01_FULL_39_10
CAATTGGCAGAGCATCTCCCTCTTAAGGAGACGGTTACAGGTTCGATTCCTGTGCGGCTCACAAGAAACTAAGCGTGGGATGCTAGAAGTCTAGTGGCGACAGGTTTTGGAACTAAAATTGCTCTTATTCCGGCCGTTACTCCAATTATCCTATCACCCGAATATATAAGCACAGAGCCCTCAATCCCCCTTTTATCAACTCGCTTTGTGTGAACGTCGTACTTAATTCCATCTCCTGCTTTAACGCTTCTTCCAAGAAACTCAGTCCTGCCTATTCCCAATAAAAGTGGCATTGTTTGACTATCTAAATCCTCAAGAGCAACAATGCCTGTGGATTGGGCTGCGCCTTCAAGTAGCTGGTCTTCTAAAAGTTCCGGTTCTTCTAAGTCTTCCGTAGGCATAACCCTAAGTTTTCTGATAAAGGCTGTTTGTTTCCCATCGCTTTGTCTTGAAATTTCAACATCATAAGTGCCATCGGCGTTTTTTACAGGTTTTACAGTAAGTTCAGTATCGCCTTGCGCAGAAACGGTTGCGGAAAATGTTGTATTTTCAAATCCTGTCAGTCTTAGGTTGTCTAAGGAATTTCCACTTTCCTTTTCAATCATGCCTATTGTTTCTACGGCAGCGCGAATTTGTTTATGTCCGGGCAATATTCTTGGAAAACCACTTCCCTGGGCAAAATGTCCTTCTGCATGTTGTGGGGTAATTCTAACAGAGCCCACATAATTTCCATCTGCATCGTGACTTATCGCATCAATCATTTTCGGTTCATTTGGCCTCGTAGCTTGTTCAATTGAAGCAATAGCTCTTCCAATACCACTTCTTTGTCCTTCAATTTCACCCTCTCTTTTAAGTGTATTTACATAGACTTGGTGTACTCCATACAAATGCTCCAGCGCAGTTTGTGCATCCAGCATACCATTAAAAAATTCGGTGTGTCCATGTTTTATATCAGGATTTCTCAAAAGCTCGACAACTTTAGCCCCAACTTCTTGGGTTAATACAGCCTGAGGAAGTCCGAGTCTAAGAGTGACCTCATCGTGCATCGCCTCTCCCGTCGTAGCGCCTTGCGTTTCTTTATCAACCTGCCAGTTTAGTAGCTTTATCATTGTAGTATCGGAAACTATAGGGGGACATACTTCAATAAACCGGACACCCTGTTTCCTCATTTCAGGCATTCTTGCTCGAAGAGAATGAAGGTCGTCATATTTGTGTATTGCCACGTTGTTGTACCTTGCCAATGAGAATGTATCCCTAATCTGTGGACCAAAATGACTAGGAACGCTTTGCATTCTTATAACAACGCCACCGTCTTTCAGGAAGGGTAGGGTTATGTCTAGTAAGTCATTTGATGCTTGACGATTTATTGCGTCCGTTGGGCCGGAGCTACTCAAGATAAGAAAATCTATTCTATCTCCAAGCGTTCCTATAGCAGAGCTGACAAATGCTTCTCTTCCATCCGGGGTTGAAATATCCGCTTGAACTCCCATTGCAACGCCACCACTCCCTAAAACGTTAGCTACTACTTCGTCTGCTCTTTTCCCTTTTTCCCTGTATGAAAAAACTACTGTAACTCCTTCTTGAGCAAGTGCTTTAACTATTGCGGCTCCGATGTCGCGGCTTCCTCCGGTCAGAATAGCTGTTCTTCCGGCTAAAGAGGTTTCTCCCGATCGCAGATTATCTGGTCCTAAGGTATGTGAAGCTCTATTTTCTAATGCCACTGGGGAATTATAAGTAATAAATAATGACGTGTCAATCTAAAAAAGAAATTCGGTGGTATTTTGAGATTCCGTATATTTTTAGAGCATCGCGATGTTTCTTTGTGCCGTAGCCTTTATTTTGTTCGAATCTATAGTTTGGATAAACGTTTGACGCTTCTCTCATTGTTTCAAGCTCTTTCATGACCGCATCGAACTTTGTCAGGACATCGTCCCGATAAGAAATCGAATTTTTTTGCATTTTAGCTTCTTGCAATAGAGTAGCCCTTGTTTGGTTGTCTTTTAACTCATCTTTTAACAACCCTATGTCCCTGCCTAAATTTTTCCTAAGAGTTCTTAAATCTTCTTTTGTTGTATAATCAGCAATCTTTGGCATTTGTACATTTAATTACTAATAATTATGAATGTCAACTGTAATTTTCTAAATCATTAACTTTTCAGCTTGCTAAGGCAATATAATCTCATTTTTGCTTGACTTTTAATTTTTCACGTTATAGACTGAGGGCGAAATTATTCCGCTTCTGTATTTATTAAGATTCAAATTTACTTATTATGTGCGTTGAACTTGAACCTAACATAGACAGAAGTGAATTCACCTCAAATTCTCCAAACCAAGGTATTTCAAATAGTGTTCAAGATGCAGAATTTGATTTCGGAGAAGACATACAGGATTTAAAGAGAGCTAGACAATTTGTATTGGGAGTAAGAGGTGAATATTGGAATTTAAAAAAGTATAAAATAAAAAGAGGGATAGCAAATATTTTGGCAAAGCAAACAGTTGCTGATGTTATTTACGCTATTAGGCCTACAACAGGAGATATGTCCGAGGAGGCAAACAACCACAGAAGGGCAATTCGTTTGCTGGTTGAAGCTTCAAATTCTCTTATTAAAACTGGTGTTTTATATTCAAGAAGACGTGAAGACACTTATTATAGACAAATGACAAATATAATAGCGGGGGAAAGAGAAACTCCGTCAAATATTATTTTATTCAGATCAAAAGCTTCTAAAGTGAAATGACGTTCTGTGAATAATGGTTAAGCCATGCTCTTGAATCATTCTGCGGTGATACAGCGTTCCATATCCTTTATTCTTTGCAAATTTATAATTAGGATATTGAAATTCCGCGTCTTTCATAATATTGTCTCTTCGGACTTTTGCAATTATTGAAGCTGAAGCAATTGAGATTGATGTCCTATCTCCTTTTAGAATCCCTTTTTGCTTTAAGATTCCTCCCGGAAGATATTTTTTATGAAATCCGTCAGCAAGGATAAAGAAATTTGAAGAACCGATTTTAGGTATTAATTTTTTAAGAACTTTTCTGAATACAGCGTTATTTGCCTTTCCTATTCCGTACTTATTAATATATGGAACACCAATTTCCTCAATTGCAAAAAATAACGCGTGTTTTTTGATTAGCGGCGAAAGTTCGTTTCTTCGTTTATGACTAAGCATTTTTGAATCATTTACGTCTTTAAGAAATAAATGTTTGAAGTTAGGTTTATAAATAACACCTGCGGCAACAATTGGGCCTGCAAATGCTCCTCTTCCCACCTCATCAATACCAATAATATAGTCTATTCCCCGAGTCCAATATTTTTTTTCTTCGTCAAAAGAGGGTTTGGTCTTTGTTTTCATCTTCAAGTAAAAAATCCTGGTCTATTCCTTCTATCTTCGGAAGATCCGAAACAATTGCCCTGAGCTCTCCGTAGAAATTTGTAGTGTTGCTATCCAGTTTTTCAATCTGTTTTTCCCGCTTCTTCCATCTTATTGTTGTATTTCTTACCTCTTGCTGTAGATCTTCACGAAGAGATTTTATGCCGTCAAAATGAGCCTGCATTCTGTGTTTAAATGCATCAGACAGCATATAATCTTTGATTTTTTGCCATTCCTCATCAGGCTTATCAGTTGAAGTTTTAATCTGAGAAACAGTTGTTATGAGAAACCTTATGTAGCGAGCAATCGACAAAGCGTTTTCAAATCCTGTTACCCAAACCCCTTCGAGTCTGTCAAAATTAGTGATGTTGTCAGGAAGAGTCTTGGTGACTATTACCGCCTCAGTTGCTGACACTTTTCCTGCATCATCTTTGAGTTTTGCAAGCCACCCCCTGCTCCATGCTTTTGTTCTTTTTGTTTCCCATATAATTGATCCTACTTCAGCTCCTCTATACATTACTTTTTGGAAAATATCTGCGCCCTCAGCTCCTTTTGGGATGGGGATAAAGCGGTCTTGGGGGAACTTTTTTTTAAGCTGTTCTTCAAGATCAAGCTCAAGCACCTCTCCCTGTCTTTGCTGGGAACCCTGCTCGAGTTTTCGCTTGAGCTCTTCATTAACTTTGCGTATTTCTTCAAGCTGAAGATCTTTTTCTTTAATTTTAAGACGCTGTTCTTCCTCTGCTTTTTTGAGAGCGTCTTCTCTTATCTTTTTCTCAGCAATTTCCGCGTCTTTTATAAGTATTTCCAGTTTTTTCTTAAGCGCTTCATTTTCCTTCTCTGCACTTTCTTTAATTTGTTTTTCCCGCCTTGCAAGCTCTTCTATTTTTTCTTTTTCAAACTGGATTCTTAGCTTATCTTTCTCCTCACGTCTTATTTCTTCTGATATTTCATGAATTATAGCGCCAGAAAGCTCGACCAATTTCCCGCAGTAGGGACATTTTATTTTATCCATAAGTGCCTCCTATAATATCATAAAATTGACAGGAATTAAGCCATTTGTTACGCTTTTTTTATGATCCCGTTAAAGATCGTCTTGCTTTGTTGATGAATTTTTCGGAGTTTTAAAGGAAATAATGATATACTAATTATGAAACAGATATACGCAAGCGTTTAGGAAGACGCTCGCTATCTTTAACGGGATGAAGTCACTTCTAAGATATACCGTATTTAACGCAATTGCTCTTTATATTACCAATTTACTTCTTGAAGGAATGGTTGTTGAAGGAGGACTCGAGACCTATTTTGTTGCCGGATTTATTCTTTCAATACTTTTTAAGCTGGTTAAACCAGTACTAAATCTTGTGTCACTACCTCTTAATGTGGTGAGTCTTGGGCTGTTTTCTTTTTTTATAAACACAATTCTTCTTTACATTCTGACAGTTTTTATGCCCAATATTACAATTTCTGCTTTCACTTTTTACGGCACTTCTTTTGCCGGATTTGTAATACCTGATTTTAGTTTGAGTTCTTTCTGGGCATTTGTTTTTGCCGCAGGAGCCTTATCAATAACTGTTAACTTCCTAAACTGGGTGATTAAAAGGTAGCGTTTACCCTCCTAATCTTTCCATTTATCTTTTCAATTCTGTTCGAATACGAATTATGGAGCGATTTCTGGAGGGCAGGCTTGCATCAACTGAGCCCCCAAGGTATAATGTGGTGATGATTTTGTTTACTTTGGAAATTGTTATTGCAATACTGCTTATTGCAGTAATCCTTATGCAGGTACAGGGAACAGGTCTTTCGGGAAGCTTTGGAGGCACAAATGAATCATTCAGGTCCCGTCGCAGTATTGAAAAATCCCTGATATATGCGACAATTGTTCTTGCAGTACTTTTTGCACTGATTTCATTACTTCTTGTAATACCGCGTTAGGACGGTTTATGATTTTTCTAAGAAGAAGATTAATTTTCTGGCTTGCACGCGCCTACATTAAAAAATGGGGCAAAATTCTTACACTAGCATTCTTGGTGGGAATAGGTATAATTGCAATTCTTTTTATTTCAAAAGATTATATAATCGCCAAAATCCCAACCCCTGAGAAAACCACAAAAATAGGAATCGCCGGAGTGGTTAGAACATCGGATATTCCCAACAATCTCCCGCCGATCATACTTGATAAAGCAAGCAGAGGCTTAACTAAGGTGTCAGATACAGGAATTGTGCTTCCTGATGTAGCCATAAGATGGGAGATAAAAGACGACGGCAAAACTTACGTATTTTATCTAAAGGACGATATCTATTTTTCGGATGGAGAGAAACTAACTTCAGAAAATATAAACTATAACTTTGCCGACGTAGAAGTTGAAAAACCGAAAGATGAAGTAATTGTTTTTAGACTTAAAGACAAATATTCCCCGTTTTTAGTTACTCTTGCTAACAACAAGATATTTAAAAAAGGAAATATTGGTGTTTCAAATTATGAAATAATAGATATAGAAGAAAATGCGGGATTTGTTGATTATATAACTCTCACTTCCCTTGTTGATAATAAAAATATTAAATACGACTTTTATGATACACAAGCAGCTGTTAAGAGCGCGTATGTTTTAGGTGAGGTTGATGAAATTATTGACATTAGTGATCTTAACTACGCCAAAAAGTACAGTTTTTCAAATTTTAAAAACAGTGATACAAAAAAGAATATAAATGATGAAAAAATAGTCACGATTTTTCTCAACAATCAGGACGGACTTTTGTCTGACAAAAAACTTCGAAAAGCGCTTGCATACGTTCTTCCTGAAAAGTACTCGGAGGGACAAAGAACGAACACGGCATACAAAGAAGCTTTTTGGGCAAATACAAGTCCTGGAAAATACAAAAAAGACGTTGAATACTCAAAACTTTTGCTTGAAGACTCGCCCGCATCCGAAGGTAGCAAGCTCACAATTGAATTAAAAACTCTTCCACAATACGAGACAATAGCCAGGAAAGTCGCAAACGACTGGAAGGCTTTAGGAATTAATACAAAAATAGAGGTAGTTGCGGGAGTCCCGACTTATTATCAGGCATTTTTGGGAGAATTTCCTGTTCTTTCAGATCCTGACCAGTATACACTTTGGCACTCAAGTCATGACACTAACATTACAAAGTACAAAAATTTAAGGATTGATAAGCTTTTGGAGGATGGAAGGCAAGTAATTGATCTTGAAGAGAGACAGAAAATTTATGCTGATTTTCAAAAGTATTTGCTTGACGATATGCCGGCTATATTTCTATATTTCCCCTATACTTTTACAATCAGCAGAAAATAAGCCTGAAGATTATTTGTAACCTATAGTTTGACTTTTATTATTTACCGTTGTATAATTCCCCACTATGTCAGAGAGAGGACCAAGTTTTCCATCATTTGAACGCGGTTTTTCCAGTGAGCGTCCAAGAACTTTAACCGAAGAAGTCGAGAGAGCGTATGCCGTTGCAGAAACTGAATCGCAACGTGAATTTGCAAGAAAAATTTTGGAAATGATGTATGCAAAAGATAGAGCTAGAGCTATGGCTCAATATATTGCTACGGCAGATCCAAAAGACATCTCCACTTATCGAGCGCTTAAAAAAATAGGAATACTTTTAATCCACGATACAGTTTCGTCTCAAGATTATGAACTTGGAAGTGTTAGGATTCGAAAAGGAGACAGTTTACTCCAGCTACACATTCCCCCCAGAGGTGAACAGCCAGATTCTCCTAGACAATTACTTTCTGACTTAACACAATCAATGCAAATGACCTCAGATTATATCCGGCTCCATGGTTTAAAGCCTAGGTTTGTCACCGGTTGTACATACGAACCCTTGGTTTCAATAGCTGAAAAAAGACATGGATTTAAAGCAGTGAGAATTAATATTCCCCAGGAATGGTCAACGAGAGTTGCTGATATCTTCCATAGGCATGTAGATCCAAATGCCGAACCCAAAATTGGGTTTATTTATTCATCGACTGAAGCGTTCATGCAAAAGTATCCTCCAAGATCGTAGCACCCGCTTTATTATCTGTTCTAAGAGCTCACCATTAAGGATAGTGATTATTTAATTCAGCAAATATTTTGAGCGAAGTTTCCTGTGATATGTTATTGCAAATCTGTGTGCCTCGTCCCGAATTCGACGAACGAGAAGAAGCGCAGGCGAATTTTTGTCAATTTTAATTTCTTTCAAATCAGAGGCTATGATTATCTCTTCTCTTTTTGCAATTCCCACAAGCGGAATTTGAACGTTTGCTTCATTCAAAACTTTAAGGGAGGACGAGACCTGTCCTTTTCCTCCGTCTACAATTATAAGATCAGGCGTTTGCCATTCAGGATGATTCAACCTTCTTCGTATTACCTCCTGCATCATGGCAAAATCATTGGGAACTGTCTTTGGAGGATTTTTAATTTTAAACCTCCTATAAGACGGCTTATCTTTTTCTCCGTTTTTAAATACAACCATAGACCCTGTTGCGTATTTACCTGAAATGTTTGAAATGTCAAAACATTCAATACGAGCAAGATCATAAACACCCACACCACTGTTATTAAGAACACTTTTAAGCATAATAAGCTGATTTTTCCGTATCAGCTTAACCAAATCAGGGTTCATTTCATACTCATATGGGCTGTAATAATTCTGGGTAACGGAGTTTATGGCCGTAATTTTTTTCTGAAGCTTTTGTGCTTTCTCAAAGTTTTCCCGCTTGCTTTCAATATCCCTTTCTTTTTCAAGGTCTCTTATTAAAGCCTTGCTCTTTCCCTCTAAAAATTTAGTTATTCTTTTTATATCTTTTCGGTATGATTTGCTTTCCAAATCAGTCTTAAACATTGGCGGACACGGGCAAAGTCCAAGGTGATAATACAAACAATATCTTTTGGGATGATTGAGAACCGACTGGTAAGGAAATATTTTGCGTATTAGCTTTAAAACAAGCTTTACGTCCGAGGATGTTGGGTATGGGCTGAAATAGAGAGATTTTCCGTCATCCTCAGCTCTTGCTAAAAGTACTTTTGGATTTTTATCTTTAACGGTTATTTTTATTCTTATGTAACTTTTACCGTCGGTGAGGCGCATATTGTATTTTGGAGCATATTTTTTAATAAGATTTGCTTCAAGAATTAAAGATTCAAGTTCCGACTCAACAGTTATCGTTTTTATAAAACTTACAAGTGACACAAGAATTTTTGTTTTGGGGTCTTGTTCTTTTTTCGTGAAATATGAGGAGACACGTTTACGAAGATTTACAGCTTTTCCAACATAAATAACTTCTCTACCGCCTTCTAGGAAGATGTAAACGCCCGGTCCTTCGGGCAAAGATGAATAATGCTCCCGCTGTACTTCCAATTAATATCACTCCTAAGAAAATATAAAAATAATTGCTTTTATAGAAAGGAATTATAACAATTTCTCGGTCGATTGTTTCATTTCCGATTGTGATTTTAATTGTATCCGATCTATTTGTCAAAAAAGATTGAGGCGCAAATTTAATCTGAACCTCTTTTTTACCAAAGGGCGGAATTTTATCCAAAAAAAGGTCCTGCGTTTGAGGAGTGAGACTATCAGATGTTATCCCAATACTCTGGTTTGGAGACAAAACCTCGGAGTCGTTTACAACAATCAAGGTTCCGCCAATCGGGATGCCCGCGATATATTTTTCCTGAAAATCAAAGTACGCTGAGAGCTTTGGATTTTTCTTCTCAAATACAGTGCCTACTGAAACATTTACATCCTGATCGTTTATATTTTCCTCTGACTTATACCCTCCGGCAGGAATGGGATAATCGCTATCAACGCCTTTTACAACAAATGCAAAGTGGTCAAAATCAAGCACATTGAAATAATCTATTCCTCCTGTTGTGTTCCCCCAAGTAGGGTCAACCATTATCCATGATTGCTTCTCAAAATCATAAAACTGCGGCCACGCATGCAGCACATCTTTATATGCGGAAAGGGGTCTTTGAGCAATGTTTGTGGTATTTGCATATCCCTCAACAGCGCGGCTGGGAATTCCGGCTGCACGGGCGAGCGCAACGAATAGATCTGTAAACTCAAGACAGACCGCACTCTTAGGGTCTCTGAGAGCATTTGCAGCTCCTGCTCTAATTTGGGTTTCCCCTACCCTTTTCTCGTCATAAGTTAAATTATCTACCAAAAAATTGTAGATATTCTCAGGTGTTTTGAGTTTTTTTGCAAGTTTTACTATTTCAGGATTTTGCGTCTCCCAGTATTCATCCGTTTTTAAATATTTATTTCTTTGTTGATCCGATATGACTTCCTTCTTGGGTATGTGTGAAACTTTAGCACTCCCTTGTACTCTTACATCATATTCTTCAGAAGGACCAAGCCTGTATTTTGCAATCCAATTCCCGTCCTCATCAATTTTTACATCAATAGGCCTTGGAATGATTTGATTAATACGCACCTCTTGATAATTATTATTTGAAGGAAGAGCAATCTCACGCGTGATCGGAAAAATATGGAGATTTTCCAAATGATACAAAAGATCAAAATCATAAATCTGTCCGTCACCATATGAAATTGAAATACCTGAATTACCAAGATCTGATTTTGTAAATCTTAGAGTATTTCCTGATACCTTCGCGTTTGTTGCCGGCTTAATAAATGACGGTTCTCCAAATTCCTGAGGAACCGTTACAATTGCCTCAAATACATCATATGACGCCTGATCTGATACTCCCGGAATATTGACTTCCCATATGTTTCCGAGATGATCTGCTATCCCGTCCGTTACAAACTCAATGCGGAATTTCTGCGAATTGCCAAGTCCCACCGCATTTTCATTAAAATCGAACTTAATAAGGGATGATCCGTTTTCTTTACTTACTTCATAAGAAAGCGGGCCTTTTGTATCTTGCGCATTTATACTTCTTATATTTTCAAAACCAGTGAGGATTTCATAAGAGGATGCAAAATAATTTGAGGTTTTATTTTTGAGCTCAATTTCCAAAATCACCTTGGTTGATTCATCGGCGGATACCTGATAATTGACTTTGTAAGTGGTTGAAAAATTAGTGTTTTGTGCAAAAGTTCCCTTGGCAATAAACAAAAATATTGCGAAGAAAAAGATAAGTGCGGACAGTTTTTTCATTTTTACCCCGTTAGATAAGTATATAATATTTTATCCATTTAGACATTTATCTAACGGGGTACAACTTTCTTAAGAAACTGTCCGGTGTAAGAGTTGGCGTTTTTGGCAATCTCCTGAGGCGAACCTTTCGCAACCAGATTTCCGCCACGCTCTCCGCCGTCAGGTCCTAAGTCTATTATATAATCAGCATTCTTAATAATATCAAGGTTATGCTCAATCACAATTACAGTATTTCCAATGTCCACGAGTCGGCGAAGAACGTGGAGAAGTTTTTCAAGATCGGCAAAATGAAGGCCTGATGTCGGTTCGTCCAAAAGATATAAGGAGCGTGAACCTCTTTTTGAAAGCTCGGATGCCAATTTTACGCGCTGTGCCTCTCCACCTGACAAGGTTGGAGCAGGTTGTCCGAGTTTCATATATGAGAGTCCAACGTCGTTTAAAGTTTGTAACCTATTGGAAAGTGCCGGAATAAAATTAAAAAAATTTGTCGCCTCAGCAATACTCATATTAAGAACCTCAGAAATGTTTTTTCCGTTAAATGTAATATCCAGTACTTCTTTGTTATATTGTTTTCCCGAGCAGACCTCACACGTTATGTAAATGTCAGGAAGAAACTGCATTTCAATTTTAATCTGACCTTCTCCTTCGCACGCTTCGCATCTTCCTCCTTTGACATTAAATGAAAACCTTCCCGGGCCATATCCTTTTACTCTTGCTTCTCTTGTTTTTGAAAATATATCTCTGATGTAGTTAAATGCGCCGGTGTATGTGACAGGATTAGAGCGCGGAGTTCTTCCAATCGGCGACTGGTCAATAAGAAAGACATGTTTTACATGTTCAAAACCCTGAATTTCTGTGTGTTCACCAGGTTTTTCTCTGTGATACGGGTTTTCAATCTGCCTGAGGCCATGGAACAAAATGTCATTGATGAGCGTGGATTTTCCAGAACCGGACACCCCTGTTATAACAATAAGTTTACCCAGCGGAAACTCAACATCTATATTTTTCAAATTGTGGTGTTTTGCTCCGCGTATTATAAGTTTTTCGGTAATGTCGTTTATCTTCGCAGGCTCAATTTTTATTGTTTTCTCTCCGGATAAATATTTTCCTGTTAAAGATTTTGGGTCTTTTTTTATTTTTAAGGCGTCGCCTTGAAATATTATTTCCCCTCCTCCATCTCCTGCTCCGGGCCCAAAATCAACAATCCAGTCGGCGGATTCCATTGTTTCCTGATCGTGCTCAACAACAAGAACTGTATTTCCAAGATTTTTAAGCCTAATTAAAGTTTCAATAAGCTTTTTGTTGTCTTTTTGGTGAAGCCCGATTGACGGCTCATCCAAAACATATAAAACTCCAGTGAGGCCTGATCCGATCTGGGATGCAAGCCGTATTCTTTGCGCTTCTCCTCCTGCTAAAGTGTCTGCACCGCGCGAAAGTGTTAGATAATCAAGTCCGACATTTTTAAGAAATGTAAGCCGTTCTTTTATTTCTTTTATAACAAGACGGCCTATTTCCTGTTCGCGTTTTGAAACATTTGACGGGAGATTTTCCATAAACTCTAAAGACCGGTCAATTGACATATCTGACACATCAACAATTGATTTGTCAGTTACAGTTACAAGAAGCGCTTCTTTTTTAAGACGGGAGCCAAGACACAAGGGACAAACTTCATATCTCATAAATTTCTCAATCTGGGATTTGAAAAACTGCGATTCGGTATTTTGATACCTCTGTCTAAGTTCTTTAAGAACCCCCGGAAAAGTTTCAAGAATTGTTGTGTCCGCTCCCCAGCGGTTCTGCCCATCAACAAAATATTCCTTGGTGCCGGTTCCTTTAAGCAAAAGTTCTTTTTTATCTTTTGGAATCTCAGACAGCCTGTCAGTTAAAGATATTCCATTTTCCTCGCAAACTGTTTTAAATGTTCTTGAAAACCAGGTATCGTGGGAGAGAAGATTTGAAAATGGCAAGATCCCTCCTTCAAGAATTGATAAGTTATCGTTAAATACGAGATTTCCGTCAACTGTTAAAATATTTCCAAGTCCGTTACACCCGGGACACGCTCCGTGGGGAGTATTAAACGAAAATATACGGGGCTCTACTTCAGGAATTGAGATTCCGCAGTAACTGCACGCAAATTTGGTTGAAAAAAGATGATCTTCCAAATTTTTCGGAATTTCCGGGATTTCAAACGCCTTGTCCTTAACTAGTGAAAGAATTATTTCACCATTACCGAATTTAAGCCCTTGCTCAACGTCTGTTGACACCCGCGCTCGATCTGTTTTTTTATCCAAAATCAATTTGTCAATCACAACGTCAATTGAATGCTTGTTTGTTTTTATGAGAACCAGATCATCATTCAGGTTATATATTTTTCCGTCAACTCTAGCCTGTTTATATCCACGTTTGCGAAGATCCTCAAATATATCTCTATACTCTCCCTTTCTGTCTTTGACAATTGGCGAAAGTATAAGAGTTTTAAGACGCTGTACTCCTTCTCGCTCAAAGTAATTTGTAATAATCTCAGTTATTGATGTTGGGTCAATTGAGGTAATTTCCCGTCCGCAGTTGGGACAATGCGGGTGGCCGATTCGAGCATATAGCAAACGAAGATAATCATAAATTTCAGTAACTGTGCCGACAGTGGACCGTGGATTTTTTGATGCTGATTTCTGGTCAATTGATATAGCTGGCGAGAGTCCCTCAATAAGATCAACATCCGGCTTTTTCATAACTCCAAGAAATTGTCTGGCGTAAGAGGAAAGGGACTCAACGTAGCGGCGCTGTCCTTCTGCATAAATTGTGTCAAATGCCAAAGATGATTTTCCCGATCCAGAAAGGCCGGTAAAAACAACCAGTTTGTTTTTTGGAATCTCAAGATCAATATTCTTCAAATTATGTTCTCTCGCACCCTTTATAATTATCTTATCCATATTATTTTACTTGCCCCGTTGATGCGCTCTTGCGACGCGAGGATGTAAACCTCGGGAACAAGTAAGCACTCTTCGGGGTCCATAAGTGAAATTTATCGAATAAATATTATAATGGAAAAATTCTTTAGCGTCTAGGGTGTAGGTTGTAGGGTATAATTTGTTACGTTATCTAAACGCTACTCCCTACGCGCTATCCCCTAATCAAGGTGCCCAGGCTTCAAAAACATAGTAACTGCCAGAGTTTGCAACACACCCATACGGCACGCTTTTGCTTAAATTTTCATTATGCCCCGGTGAGTCAATCCAGCCCGGAACAACTGCATTTGAGTCAGAATTCATTGCAATATTTTCGGCAACTTCACTCCATGAAGAATACGGAAGAGTGTTTGAATCAATTCGAGATCGAAAACCGTCATGATTAAAGTTCGAACTTATCTCGTTAGCCCTAAGTTTTGCAAAAAAACACGTTTCATCATTTGCAGTAAGCGGCGAAAGCCCTTTCCCAGTTCTAAAGTTGTTGACTTGGACGAGAAGATCCGAAGAATTGGAATTGGTGGAAGGAGTTGAGATCGGAGTGTTTGTTGGAATAGTAGTTGGAGTTGGGGTAAACGTTGGAGCGGGTGTAGAAGTTGGCCTCCGGTCCGGAGAGATTTTAATCTCGAAGGATGTGTTTTCGATTACCCCTATGCTCTCCCCTGCAATGATTTCAGGATTTGAATTTGAGAAAATTAAAAATCCTAAAATGGCAGAAATTATCGGAAGAGTTCCAAAAAGAAAAAACACTTATCACATATTAGTAAAAAAATCTTGACAAATCAATAAAAAAATTATGTTTTTTTGAAATTTAACCCATTAGATAGCGTGCATCTAACGGGTTTTATAGGTTTTGAATTTTTTTGACATATTTTGTACCGATTGACACAGCATTTTTCACGACATAAGATTTTGATAAATTAACTCGTCAATTTATCCCATTAATACTTGATAAATTGAACAAATTCTGACCGCAAACGGAGGAATAATATGACTGTCCGAAAATTTAGTAAACTTAATTTAAGCCTAGTATAGAAATATACGGGCTTTTTTTTGTTTATCCGCCAAAGAATCGCTCTGTGAGGCGTGTTTGGATAAAACTGACCTGCCCGCCAGTGCCAGGCATTGGCAGGCGGGAAAGCCGAACAGGAAGATATGGCGGATGGTTGAAATTAAATAATTAAATAGTTATTGAAGACCTGTCCCTTCAGTAACTATTTATTTATATCAAAAGAAATAAATATGAATAGCATAACTTTGAAAATATCATTTGCCTTAACAATTGCACTTGGCGCTTATATCGGCTTTGCAACTTCAACAATTAATGCAAGTGATTTATTCAGGTAAAATTCCGCACCTAGTTAGGTTTTATAGGTAGAAAATGTATTACGTTTACGTTTTGAGAAGTAAAAAAGACGGAAAGCTTTATACAGGTTTTACAGAAAATCCTGAAAAAAGACTGAAAAAACACAATACAGGTGAAGTTTTGTCAACAAAGGGAAGAGGTCCTTTTGAGATAGTTTATTTTGAAGGTTGTAAAAACAAAACTGACGCATTGCATAGAGAAATTTATTTAAAAACAAGCTGGGGTAAAAGATACGTGAAAAATAGAATAAAAAACTATATGAAAATACAAAATAAATTGGCCACAGTTGGATAGCCCATAAGGGATCATCCAACGTGGTCCCATGAAGTGTTCCATAAGAGCTACTTCATAGGGAGGAGGTGATATAAATGACAAATTTAATAAACACAAAAGTTTTACTTTCAGGAGCAACAATTCTGGCAGCTGCTGCTCTGATAGTCGGCGCAACATTCGCCTTTTTCAGCGATTCAGAAACCTCAGAAGATAATACATTTGTTGCAGGAAGCGTAGATTTAAAAGTTGACAGTACTGCCTCATACCTAGGAGTAAACGTTCTCAGTGGCACATGGGATGAAAAAGACTTAACAAGTGAAAAGTTTTTTAACTTTAATGACATAAAGCCAGGAGACTATGGAGAAAACACAATCAGTCTTCATGTAGTAGACAATGACGCTTGGGTTTGCGCTGAGATAGATAATATGGTTGATGCTGAGAATGCATTTCTTCAATTAGAAATTGATTCTAGGAGTGATGCTGATGGAGTTACAAGCGGTGAGCTTGCCGAAGGTTTAAATTTCTTTGCATGGGCAGATGGTGGAGATAATATCTGGCAGGAAAATGAACAAGAATTATTCTCAAACTTAGTCGGTCCAGCTAGTGATGTATTAAACGGAGTAATTTACTCCTTGGCTGATTCAACAACAGGTGGTATTCCATTCACAGAAAGTACAACTAATTATATAGGATTGGCTTGGTGCGCTGGTGATCTAACGCAAAGCGTAGGTAGCGGAAATATGGGCGCTAACGTTAATCTTAACTGTGATGGAAGCACTTTGGGAAATGAAGCTCAAACGGATTCTGTTACAGCTGATATTACTTTCCATGCTGTTCAGTATAGAAACAATCTTAATTTCAACTGTCAGGATCTAGCACAAGATTAATAGTTTTTAATGGGCGGGTGGAAATGCCACCGGCTCGGAAGAGCCTCTGGCTTGGAGAGTTCCCCCGCCCGGGGCTGAGTGGGAGAATTAGAGATCAGTAAATATCTTAAAATTTTATGAAGAGTGTATTTAAATTGCTAAATATAGTTATTGCAGGAGTGCTTGTATTTATTGCTATTGCAGTAACCTACATTGCGCTTCCTTTTTTTGACAATCAGGCACTGATTGTCCGAAGCGGATCAATGATACCTACTATAGATGTTGGATCTGTGGCGGTTGTCAGAAAAACTCTAAATGATTCGTACAGCAAAGGAGATGTTATAGCATTCAGGTCTGAGAAAAACAGAGAGACTATTACCACTCACAGAATTGTTGAAGCTGTAATGGAAGAAGACGCTGTCCTTTACAGGACTCAGGGAGATGCAAATAATGCGCCAGATGCAGTACTTGTAAAACAAGAAAATGTTTTGGGAAAAACATATATAGTTGTCCCGTATGTTGGAAAAGTTTTGGGCTTTGCCAAGTCTGATATAGGCTTCCCTGCCCTAATCATCTTTCCTGCACTTTTTGTAATACTGATTGAGGCATGGTCTATATTTAAAGAAATAAGAAAACGCCGAAGATTGCACACTAATTTCGGTTTTGTAAATCATGACCTAAGAAGACCTTATAGAAAAAGTTTAATAAGTCTAAAATTGATTGTTCCAATCCTAGCTTTCAGTCTATTAATACCATCAACTTTTGCCTTTTTCAGCGATTCAGAGGTATCTACAGGAAACATATTTCAAGCGGCAGAATCATTTTGTACCGAAGGCCAAGTTTTTCAAATCGGCGACACAGAAGCATCTCAATTAGATAATCCTGTTGATGAGTTAAATTGGCCAGGTGTTTTTGGAAATTTTCCTGCATTTGCTGACCCTTTTGTTATAAATACGAATACAAACACAGAATTTCCATGGAATTCAAACTTTAATCAAAATTACGCTACAGATTTTGATGTTAACTTTGCTATGCCACACACAGCAGTAACAAAGTTAACAATTTCATGGAGTCCTGGTAAATCAGGCACAGAACATAAAGATATAAAGTTAGATAATGTTTCAATCGGTTCAACCCCAACAAGAGTCGGCGTAGATGCTCCAGGATGGTGGGAGAATATGCAAAGATTTGAAGATCCAATCGAAGATATAGAAATTAGCTCTGGAAATCACACTTTTACGTTTTTGCATCCTGAAGGAGACGGAACTCTTTGGGATTATGTGAGACTTGAAATAACAAGTTGTGATGTTGAAGAATGATATGAAAAAAAGAATTTTTAAATTATTAGCTTTGGTTTTGATGATAGCTTTGGTAATACAGAGCAATGGATTTGGGCTTTTTGATAAAGAAACAGCCTATGCTGTTGGGGATTTGGATGTTGTTTGGGATTTTGTGGTGCCTGAGGGCGACCCTATTTTTACTGTTAACAATTTTCTCCCGGGAGATTCAGAAGACAGAAATGTAGAAGTGATAAATAATGGACTTAGTCCTCATACAGTCGGAGTCAAAGGATTAAAGACAAGTGAGACTGGAACTCTTTCAGGAGAGTTGGATTTTGTAATAACTGAGGGGGTAACAGATTTATACGGCGGGACAGCCGGCGCAAAAACACTTCAGGACTTTTTTGATGATAGCACTTCTCCAAACGGGATTGTTTTATCAAACGTTAATAATGGTGATTCAACTGATTATACTTTCAAAGTTATATTTCCTGAAAGCGCGGGAAACGAATTTCAGGCAACTGAAGTTGTTTTTGATATAACAATAGGAATAGTGGTTGAGCTTCCTGCTGAGTGCGAATTGATAACGTTTACCGGCCCCACAATTTTCGGAACTTCAGGAAATGACAAAATTCAGGGAACATCAAAAAGCGAGCTGATCATAACTTTTGAAGGCAATGACAAAGTTGATGCCGGCGGCGGTCACGACTGCATAGTAACAAACGGAGGAAACGATAAAGTTGACGGACAGACAGGTAATGACGTTATAGATTTGGGAGAAGGAAATGATCAGAACAGTCCAAGTGCCGGCACAGATATTATTTTTGGAAGAGCGGGAAACGACAAAATTGATGCAGGATCTCAGGATGACCAGGTGTTTGGTGGAGAAGGAAATGATCATCTGATTGGAGGGTCAGGAAATGACACTGTGCACGGAGAAAACGGAAATGATGAGCTGTTTGGGGGATCTGGCGATGACCTCCTATTTGGAGACAGCGGTAACGATACTCTTCACGGTGGATCAGGAAATGACAACTTAACTGGCGGGATAGACTTGGATAATGCAATCGGGGATTCAGGGATAGATACATGCGATGCAGAAACAGAAACAAAGTGTGAACTTTGAAGTGCGCAGTCCCGCACCTGTTTGGTTTGAAAAATATGTATTACGTTTACGTTTTGAGAAGTAAAAAAGACGGAAAGCTT
>MFOV01000028.1:0-1218 GCA_001782515.1 Candidatus Levybacteria bacterium RIFCSPLOWO2_01_FULL_39_10
ATGATCAACAAGATAACCACTTTGAAATAAAACAGCTGGATGAGCTGTCCACAGTTAGAGGAAAACCAGAAACGATAAAACAAGAAATTCTTGATTTAGGGTTGTTTATAGATGTGTTCAACAGCCAAGAAATGATTAAGGAGTTGTTAAGAGAAAAGGTCGAACTTTATAAAGTTGGAAAATTCTGGGCATCGCATCATAAAGGAAAGAACAGCTTTACTTATGATTTCCAAAAAGAAAATTTTATAAAAAATGTTGCCACCTATATCAAACGCTATGGATCTTCACTTTCTTTAAGAGAAAGTGAAGATTATAAATTGTTTGGTGAAGATCTCGATAGAGTGAACACTGTAGGCACACTTTTAACTTTGGCGCAAGAAGACCTCATTACAATCGAAGATATTGGATTATATGACGGATTTATTTATAACAGAACGGACGATAATACCGACCTCTTTGCTGAAATCAAAATAAATCAACAACTACTCTCTCTTCTCGAAAACGACGAAGAAGTAGAAGCTGCTATAAGGAGCGAGCACAAAACCTATACTTGTGGCGATTTAACTCTTGACCTTTCAAAGGCGATAATTCGATACAAGGATAAGGTCAGAGAAATATCACCAACCCAGATTGAAATAAGGCTCTTAACTCTCCTAATGCGAGCTGATCGAGTATTTGAATATTCCGAAATTGCGGGAAGACTAGAACTAAACAGCTACCAGAAGGGAATAACAAACAAGGATATAGCGAGAACAATTCAGTATATTCGACGAGACTTAGCTCCAATTCTTGAATCTGTAGGAATGACAAAAGAAGGAATCGAGAATTTAATTCTCACGAAACGAAATTTTGGATACAAAATCCGTCGGTAGTTATATCAGTCTCACAAACCTCCTCACAAAACAGTCAAAAATGTCTCCGTTTAGATTTGTTTGTTTATCCATAAGAATGTTGATAGTCACCACAAATGACTATCACTATGACGCATCAAGAATTAAACGAGCATTACTATTCGACCAGCGACCTATCACTTGCCACGACTATTTCCTTATTCTACCCCATTGAAGACATTGATCGTTCCAATCCCCGTAAGGCTGTGTTTATCTTCCGAAAAACTCCTGAGCTGGAAAAGCTAATCGACCAGTATTTCCGAAACGAAATCAAGGTATCACCACAAGTTTATTTTAACCAGCTGCGGGTTGTTAAAGCCCGCCTATA
>MFOV01000028.1:1257-1828 GCA_001782515.1 Candidatus Levybacteria bacterium RIFCSPLOWO2_01_FULL_39_10
CTAAAACAGATACTCGAAGACGACTTCAATTTGAAGTTAACACTCCAGGAAGTGATGGAAGTGGGCATGAATTTATTAGCATATGTCGAGACTTTAATAATAATCGAGTCAATAAACAAAGGGGGTAAACAAAATGACAATCACAGATAACAAGTTAGTGAGCGCATTAAGAGTAATTTTGCAGACAGAGTTTGGTATCAAGCTAACTCAGGAGGAAGCATCGATACTAGCAAACACGCTCGGAGATTTTTTTGAAGCGCTTGCATTGATTGAACACAAGAAAGATTGTCTGAAGAAAGATGAGCTTGAAAAATTCTTAAGGCAAAAGTGGGGAGGGTGGAGCGAACCCATCATAAAGGATGGACTCTTGGTAGAAATAAGCCCTGTAGATTGGCAGCTCCTTACAGCCTTGGTTGCCAATATTGACGAGCAAGGAGAGTGTAAGCCTTCCCTAGAAGACTTGTGTGCCGTTTTAGGACTTGCTGACATTGCGAGTGTGAGCAAACGGATCAGAAAGTTAGAAAAGAAGACTTTTGAAAGTTTACCGCTAATCACTGTTAACCGAAGCAAA
>MFOV01000028.1:1933-5121 GCA_001782515.1 Candidatus Levybacteria bacterium RIFCSPLOWO2_01_FULL_39_10
TATAACAATAAAAATAAGACTACTAAACCGCTCCTGGCTCTTAGCCCAGGCAACGGTAATTTTCTCCGATATTATCGAAACAAAGGGGTGGAAGATTTTACGCTCCACTAAAAAGCATACCCGATTCCAAGAGGAACTCTGGATTCAAGCACCAAGTTTTCAAAAGGCAATTAAAAATGGGAAGGGAATCTGGGACGAGATAATCTGGGTTAACGATAGAGGTCTTTATGATCAAATCGAAGAAAAAATCTACGATGCCTTCTGTGCAAAGCGTAATAAAGAGAATGGCGAAGAAGGTATAGCCCAGGCAATGAAGGACGAGGAAATCGAAATCCCAGACAACCTGGAAGATATTAATCCTGACGACATCCCACTATGAAAAACACAAAGATACTTTTTATAAGGCTTTATATAGGGACTCTATATAGTAACTTTATTGTTCCTTTAAGAGGAAGTAACTATATACAGTTACTATATGGTGATCTTCAACAGTTATTAATCTTTCTCCTTGAACGACAAATTCGCTGGCTCGTTTGGCAAGAACGCATAAACGAGGTTGGTCAGATCTTGGTCAAAACTTGGTCAATAAAGACACAAGAAGGTTACAACGCCGATACAACGGAATTAGGGAAATCTACCCTTAAAAAGATATGCCAAGGGTATTCCAAGGGTATGCCAGAATTCGGGAAGTTTAACCTAAAAAGACTACACCAAGGATACACTAAGGCTACACCAGAATTCGGACTATTTAGCCTTAAACAACTACTCCAACTCTTCTCCAATGCTTCTTCAGAAATCGGATCAATTCGGGTCAAATCGGGTCAAAAAATCGGTGCAAATCGGTGTGAATCGGTGCAGATTTTAACAGGCTCAGGCACAAAAATGAGGGCAAATGAGTGCGAATGCGGGCAGAAAATGAGGGTAATATGCGACCAGATGCTACCAAATGCGACCAGAAAACAGGGCGACCAAAGACGACCAAAGGCGACCAATAACAACCTCCTAACCTACCAGCGCTTGATATTACTTAACAATTTGTTTATGTTCTGTGTTGGACAAAAAAACTTATGAAAACTGCCATATTCTGCCGAGTAAGCAGCAAAGAACAAGAAGATACAGGTTACTCCTTACCAGCCCAGGAGAAGTTTTTGAGGGATTATGCTGATAAACAGGGATTGGAGGTAGCCAAAGTCTTCGCCGTCTCTGAGTCCGCAGCAGGCAAAGTCCAGAGGAAGATTTTTATTGAAATGATCGCTTATGTCCGCAAGCACGATATTCCTACGATTATCGTCGAAACCACAGACCGTTTAACCAGGAACTTCGCCGATGTCCCCACTATTGACTTATGGATTACTGAGGACGAGAATCACCAAGTCCACCTGGCAAAAGAAGGCTGCATTCTCCACAACACCTCCCGATCCCACGAATGGTTTATGTGGCGGGTAAAGGTAGCTACAGCCGAATACTATGTCCGACTCCTCTCAGAGAATGTAAAGAAGGGGCAAAAAGAAAAGATTGCCCAGGGATGGCTACCAACTAAACCACCAAACGGTTATAAAACCATCGGTGAGACTGGACACAAAATCCACATCATCGATGAAGACACCTCTCCCTTTGTCAGAAAAATGTTCGATCTATATCTTACAGGCAACTACTCAACCAAAAGGCTATCCAAAAAGATGTTTGCTGAAGGCATGCGCTCACAACTGGGACATAAACTTCCGCACAGCCGAATACATTCTCTGCTGCGTGATCCCTTCTATATTGGTAAAATTAGGTGGAACGATGATATTTATGAGGGTAAACACCAGCCCCTGATTACCGTCGAGCAATTTAATAAAGTCCAGGCTATGCTCAAAAGCAGAACTACACCTAAATACCGCAAGCACAACTTCCTCTTTCGGGGACTTCTTAAATGCGCTGGCTGCCATAACTCAATCACTTTTGAAACAGCCAAAGGTCACATTTATGGTCATTGCAACCATTATCACGAATGTCCCCAGAAAACTTGGGTCAAGGAATACGAGGTTGAAGCCCAGCTTTTAGACGGTTTTGAAACCTTGAAAATCAAAAACAGCCGTATAGTCGGGTGGCTGAAGAAGGCACTCAAAGAAAGCCACCAGGACGAGATTGCCTACCATAACAGCACCGTTGGCGAGCTACAAGCCCGCTATGAGGCAGTTCAGAAGCGGATGGACAAGTTATACGACGACAAGCTGGACGAAAAGATCACGCCAGAGTTTTACAGCAGGAAACTCAAACAATACTCAGACGAAAAGGATGAAATAACAGAGTCGATAAAGAAGCACTCCCAGGCAAGCACAGGTTACATCAACTTAGGAGTGAACATCTACGAACTCTCCCAAAGAGCCAAAGAACTATACCTGAAAGCCAAGGCTAAGGACATGGTGGACGAGCAAAGAGCCTTGATCAGGTTTATATTTGCCACCTTAACGGTTGACGAGGGAAAGTTGAGCTACACCTACTCCAAGACATTCAAAATCCTCTCAGAAGCAGTCGAAGCAACCAATTGTCCGAAAGTGGATAAAATTGACGACTTGGAAAACGAAAAATTCGAACTTACAAAAAAGCCCGACAGTTCAACTCAAAAGGACGCTTTGTTGCCTCTGCATCCCATCTGGCTCCCCGGCGTGGATTCGAACCACGAACCTTCAAGTTAACAGCTTGTTGCTCTACCGTTGAGCTACCGGGGAATTGATTTTAAAAGTTCTTTACCTACGCCGCTTTTTAAATATTTTTCACGAACCCGAGCCCTTTTTCTATTAAATGTTTCTTCACTATAGATTAATTTCCAAGGGCGAAATCCTTTCGTGGAAAATACATAACCAGCATTATGTTGCTTTAATCTCCTTTGGACGTTTGCACTTATTCCTACATAAATTCTCCCATCAACTTCACTTCTGATTGCATAAACTAAATACATATTTTAGTTTATCATCATCTTACTCCCTGCCTGCCGGCAGGCAGGTACCGTTGCCTCCCTGCGGGAGGTAAAAGCTACCGGGGAATTATTTTTTGTTAAAGAGTAGTGTAATTATAATCAAAATAGGCTCAAAAGCCAATAGTAGAAAAAAATAAAAGAGAATTAAAGAATGTGCGGAATTATTTATGGTGGGGCGTTAAGGTCTTATCTACTTTCTCTAAGGCAAATTTACTGATCTTGATTA
>MFOV01000029.1:0-825 GCA_001782515.1 Candidatus Levybacteria bacterium RIFCSPLOWO2_01_FULL_39_10
CTGAAGTCACAAGAAACTATCAATACGATTCAAGTGCTGCCCCGACTTCAACTCCCGGCCCCACATCAACTCCTGCTCCTACCACACCGACTCCTACCCCAATACCCAGCGCAAACTCATTCACATCTATTGATATAAGAACAATTGGGCAAGACTCGGCAACTGTCTTTGTTGGGACAAAAAACAGCTCTACTCTCTCAATTTCCTACGGCACGAATGTTAATAATTTATCAAGGACAAATACTCTTTCCGGTCTTAGAAAGTCGGGAGTGTTTGGGTTGGTGGGTCTTGAACCGGAGACAAAATATTACTTTAGAGCTACATCAACTGAGGCAGACGGCACAGCTATAAGATCTGATTTTTATACATTCACTACCGCAAAAGTTTCTGTTGCCCCTCAGGTTGACCCGCAAACACTTGTTGTAATTTCGGAGGATGCAATTATTTCGTTTATGAAATCTCTCAGTATTGAGGTAGAAGAGTTTAAAAAATTAGTGGTGCCGGAAAGTACTTCTTTTAAAATCAAGTTTGCGCTTAGGGCCGAGGCTGAAATTGTATCCGCAAAAGCTGTAATAAGAAGCAAACAAACTTTAGGTGCTGAAAGTTCTGGAGAAGATCTGGGAAGGACAGAGCTTATTGAAGTTGAGCCGAATGTTTTCTCAGGTGCTCTGACAACAGGAGCAAGTCCTGGAAAATATGAAATATTTATAAGTCTTAGAGATATTAACGGAAATATAACTGAGGAAAAATTATCGGATCTTAGGGTTGTTGAAAGATTTAAAGTTCTTTCAAAAAAGAATAATATGCCGATTGAAGGAGCTAGGG
>MFOV01000029.1:857-14704 GCA_001782515.1 Candidatus Levybacteria bacterium RIFCSPLOWO2_01_FULL_39_10
TTCCAAAAGCAAAATACAAAGCAGGAGTTTCGTCTTTAAAACATAAAAGTCAAACTGTGGAATTTGTGATTGATTATGATGAGGGCGCGGGATACCCAACAGTTTATTTGGAAGATTCAAGTCTTGGAATACTCGGAAATTTAAACTATTATTTATCAGTTTTAACCGAGGTATTTTTTACTAACACCAGAGTCTATTTTCAAAACCTCACAGGATCTCTCAGGTTTTTTGATCTTGTGTCTTTTGTAACTTTGGGGACTCTTGTACTTTTGACGCTTATCGCCTTTTCCAAAAAACACCACATTCCCCTATCCGGTATGCACACATATTTTTATTATTTATTTGATCACAAAAAAAGCCATGCCAACTACATTACCGGTGTTGTTTTTGATGAGAACGATGCTCCTGTTCCGTCCGCAAATGTTTATATCCAAAACAGGGAGACAGAGGAAATTGTCGGAAATGCGCGGACAAACAGAAAAGGCGAGTTTTTCTGGAAGAAAAGGAATGGAGCAAACTTTAATGTTATGGTGACAGCAAAAGGACTGCGATCATCTGATTTTCTAGCGTTTAAGGAACGCGAACATCTTAAATTCAAAATAACACTTGAAAAAGACGCTATCGGACTGGGGCTTTTTGAAAATATTGAAAGATTATTTTCGCGAAGTTTAGGGATGGTTTTTGAAGTTTTGATAGTTCTTACTATAGTTTTTCAAATTTTATTTATTCTGGAGTTTGGTTTGATCCGAACTCTACCATTTCTTATTATTTCGATATTAAACTTGGTTCTTTGGCTTTTTGTCCTCCACCACAGCCGCCACTATAAATAATACAAATAAGTACCAATTTCAAATATCCAATAACTAACTATTGTTCGAGTAAGCGAAGCGCATCGAGAACTTATGTTTTTTCGATTTCATTCGAAGAATAATCTACCAATCTTTCTTCCACTCATCCTTTATAAGTTTTTCTTTTTTTTCTCCCGGCTCCAGTTTTTAATTTGAATCTCTCTTCTTCTTGCAGTTTCTAAATCTTCATGTTCTTCTAGATAAGCCAGTTTTCTAATTCCATGCTTTGCTGTGTATTTTATTTACTTCCAAATTTTGATAAGTGCTGATCATATCTGATCCCAGGTTTCCAAGTCATACCCGTGTAATATGTTCCGTCTAAACATTCCAGTATGTAGACATCCCATTTCCACCGTTTCATATTATGCTTCTCCATGCGCTTCGCTTGGTCGAAGAATACCCGTACTGAGCCGATTCGGTCTGAGTTCACGGTCGAATGACTTGCCGAACGTATTGTTCGAGCTTGACTTTATTGTTCGAGCGAAGTCGAGAACTGATACTCTTCTCGAACAGGTGTTCTTCTCGATTTCACTTCGTTCCGCTCGAAGAATACCTGTACTGAGCCGATTCGGTCTGAGTTCAC
The DNA here is from genome assembly GCA_001782515.1 of Candidatus Levybacteria bacterium RIFCSPLOWO2_01_FULL_39_10. GTDB lineage: Bacteria > Patescibacteriota > Microgenomatia > Levybacterales > UBA12049 > 2-01-FULL-39-10-A. The sequence goes on from MFOV01000029.1 coordinate 2,289, forward strand.
GGTCGAATGACTTGCCGAACGTATTGTTCGAGCACAGTTGAGAACTCATGTTTACTTCTCGACTCGCCGCCTCAGGCTTCTCGCTCGAAGAATAAAAAATATTTGACATTTGACATTGGATATTTATTGGGCTTGTCCCAATATTATGAGGATGTCCGCGGAAGGCTTCTCTTCTTCCTCGGGAAGTTCTTCTACCGAACCTCTGAGCTCTTTGGCAAGTGAGTCTGCTGCAGATTTATTTTTTCCTGATAAATTTACTACAATTGTTTTTGTATAATCCTCTGCCGAGTTTGCAGTTTCAACAATTTCAATATTTTCAAATTTGTCTGTCAAACTATCTCCTGTTGTTTTTGCAAACCCTGCAACACTTGTCCCGTTATAAATTGCAACTGTAACTGTTTGGCTCTCCTCTTCTTGACTCAATGAACTTGCCGAAGGACTACCCTCTTCTGTTGACTCATCAAGTGCAACAGCGCCCACTTTTATTATTTTATTAGATGAGGGTCTGTAAAGAATTGCCAGGCTTGAATTTTTATAGATCAATACTCTATCCCCATTCTGAGCTTTGTCGTAAAATGGTTCAGATTTTAAAAGATTAAGGTCGGTCACTGTTGCCAGAATCGGCTCCTCACCTTCGGGGAGTTCTATTAATTTCCCAATTGCTGCAATTACTCTCTGAGACTCTTCTGGCGTTAGAGTTGAGGAAACTTTTGAATCTGATTTTGAAAGGTTAATAAAATAATATGCGCCGATACCAATTAAAGCAAGAGCTATTATTGCAACAAGCGGTATCAGAAGGAATTTCTTAGACTTGGGATTTAGCGAGGAAACTCTTGAATTCTTATTTATAATTGGTGTTTTTTTCTCCGCCATAACTATAAGGATAGAAATTACCTCCCTGAAAGTCAAGGGAGCCAAGCGACCGCAGACCCGCCAATAATCGCTCCGAGACCTGCCCGCCAGTGCCAGGCTTTGGCAGGCGGGGCCGCGCTACGAATAGTAGGCCTGCCCGCAAAGCATGCTTGCATTGCAGGCGGGTAAGGCGAACGGTAAGATATGGCTTGGGTCAAGGAAGATAAATAACTTTAAATTGAAACTGCTTAAGATTTAGGGCTATTGCGAGTCTTAAGTGTTTTCAACTTCTATAAAGAAGAGATTCTTTTTATGATATCTTTAGGTAGCTGCCCGGCGGCCTTTTCTAAAAGCTCCGATCCTTTGAATATTTCCAAAAGCACCGGCTCTTTATCCTGTGCGATATGAACTATCATATTTTCAGTTTCATACGAGTCATCAATCTTTTTATGACTGAGTTCTATCATTAATATATCGTCGTTTTTATTATAATTCACTTTCATACTTTCCTCTCCTTGCAATGTGGATTAAAACTAAATCAGCTCTAGGAGAATTGTACCACTGGGATATTTATTTTGGGGATAATCTTTTTATTTTCTAACACTCCTTTAATTTTTTCATCTATTTTATTACTTATTTTAGCCTCAAAAAATCTTTCTCCACATTTTTGACATATAAGCGCCGGTACATCATTTAAGGCAATTAACTCTTTTCCCCAGTACCTTGCTATATTTACATTTTTTCTTTCTAATTTTCCGCCGCATAGATAACATTTATTCATAGATTTTAAGTTTTGAAGCTTTGCAATTTTTCAAGTAGCCACATCCGTGCAAGAGTAGTTGGCCCAACACCTCTTCTGAATGCCTGATTTTTAAGCGCTGTTAAATCTTTAGGGGAAAACCTTATTGTAATGGTGCTTGTTTTATTTGCTTGGTGAAAGCCTACTAAGGTTCCATCATTAATCTCACCTACAGCCGAATGTGTATCCCAAAAATTAGCCTCCTCCTCTATGGTTTTAAATGGGTGAATGGGTTTAATCCCTGTTTTTTTAGTTTTTTTTATCTTGGTCATTTTCCTCACCTCCTACTTTAATAGTAAACTCTTTGTAAAAAGCTCGTTCATCGCGTCTAGCCGGACGTGATGTTATTAACCCATATGTATTCTTCTCTCTTCTTTCTCCAATAATTACAGTCAGAAACCTTCCCTTTTTAGTTTTTCCTATCAAAAGCCATCTTTTTCCTCTTCCCTCAATATAAACATAATCGTTTTCAATAACCTGAATTACCTCATCAATAGTTATTTTGTGTTTGGCGATGTGCTCGGGCCTATCTGATTCAACAATCAAAACGTCTACAACAATATCATCGACCACAAAATTATTGTAAGACATTGTCTTACATAAGTCAACTCCACCACTCCAGCGTTCTTCCGCGTCAGATTCTGCGGTATTCTGCGCTTTTTAGCTAACGCTAAAAAGTAAAGGCTTGTCTTACTCCTGAGGCGTTCCACCATTTGCCGTGGCGCATGGTCTGCTCAAGCGTAGGCCCGCCCGCAGCCAAATTCACACTCCCGCAGACAATATCAAAATTTGTACTATTCGCATTCAGATAGCACCACGGAAATTCTCTAGGCGAAGTCCTGGAAGATCCATCCGGAGCTTCATGCATTTGAGTTACGGGAAAACTATTTGCATCACTCTCATCATTATCTGCATTGACTTGCGCTCCCCATGCACTCTCACTGCAGCCACTGTTACTCGTGCAAGTCTTAAGTTGATAAAAAATATCATCAGCAGAATCTTCGTATAAAACATATGATTGATTCCCAGTCCTGTCATAAAACATCACAGGACTTTGATCCGTCCCGGTGTGTACAGTTGCATGTGCTGCTGTCCAGGAAGTACCATTGTATTTTGCTTCAATCACATCGCTGTTATTATCTACATAAACAAATCTAAAATCAGTATCTGATATTCGAATTAAATTTCCTACTTTAGTAGCGTCAGGATTATCTAGTGCAGAGACAATTCCCGTGGTACAAGCAGATCCAGCGGTGCAATCACCATAATTCAAAGCATCGTTGTTAGTTCCTCCCCCATCATTATCAATTATCATTAAAATGCTGTCCTCACCGCTAAAGGGGATCAGACTGCTATCTTCATTACCGGTTGCAAGATCTCCATTTTCTGTTGTCCAAGATGTGATGTTGTTAGCATCACCAGTCTGACCAGCACTAAATATCCCATCATGCTCACTTAACCAAATTCTATTTGCAGATGCTGTACGGGTAATTTCTATATCTGTAACCGTATTACTCTCTTTTTCGACAGATGGATCTCCGCATGAAATTGATGTACCTGAAATAGAACATGTCCGGACATATATGGTCGAAGAAGTATTATAATAAGCAATATCTAATTTACTGTCATTAACAACATAAATTTCGAAAATGTTGGGACTTGATTTATCAGTTATAATTGAATTTTCCGTTGCTCCCGCCAGTCCAGCAATAGTAGATGCTGCTTTTGAATATATCGTAGTACTCCCTTTATGGTATATAACAAAAAAATTAGAGCCGTTATAAAAAACATTTTTTTGTGTATCATTTTCCCATGCGATAGGTATAAGCGTAGAAACAATTGTAGGGTCTACTATTCTATCCCCAGTTGTGCCGTCTTTGAAAAAGAGGATTTCGGCTTTGTTATTGGCTCCTACTTCTGAGAAAGTGTATGCATTTGCATCATTTTGAATTGTATCAAAGTCATTTACGTCAACTTTGATGAGGCCGTTTAAATATTCTTTTGTCCTTATTGGCCAGCCTTCAGAGTCTTTAATGTCTGTGCTGTCTGACGTAATATCTGAAATTCCTGAAATTTCCCAGCGCATGCGCCATGTACCTTCTTCTACTCCTTTTGTTGTGACAATTCCGCGGTTTTTGGACATCTGGTACTCTGCCTTAGGTCCCTTTTCTGCAAACTCTTCTACTGAGTCTGGAATTGTCCAGGTTTCTGTAAAAGCCTCCGCAATACCCTCTTCTGTTGTTGAATAAGTTTTGACTAATTTTACCGAACCGTCTGGCTGATTTTGCTTATCAAATCCCTGCAAAACATTTGATCCCGTGGTATTTATATTTAATCCATATGGATTCCAGACAAAGTTGCCCGGAGCACCCTGCTGTTTCATATATTCAGGGGAAGTCAGGACTTGGGAAACTGCCTGAACAAATCCAAAGCCGTCTTTTTTATCTACTAAAATCCTAAGGCCATTTGTGAGGAATTGGTATTTGTAAGATGGAGTCTGATTGGGAGAGTCGATCAAGACAACATGGGCCTGGGTTCCACCCACTTGTTCGGTGGTAAGAGATAAAACCGAACGCGGAATTGACGCAATTATCACCTTGTCCCCTACTTGATCCGCTGCTATTTGCCATTGTCTTCCCTCTTCAAAAATCTTCTTATTGTTCGAGCGAAGTCGAGAACTCTCTTCTTCTTCTTCACTTCTCGATTCTCCTTCGACAGGCTCAGGATCACTCGAAGAATAAAATCTCAAAGGTCCCAGCTTATAAAATTCAGGACTAATGTCCGGCGCTTTATAGGTATATGATAGCTTGATTTTATCTCCCTTTTTAAGATTTACATTCCAAGTAATTAGTTTCAGCTGATTTTCCGGATCAAGTGTTGACTGGATTCCTAGAATTGGCAAAGGATCGGTTTTGCCATAGTATCCGTTCCGCGCGTTATGCCCATTTAATTTAATTGAGAAATGCAGATGCGGACCAGTTGTGATTCCTGAGTCTCCTGAAAGGGCAATTTGTTCTCCTTTTTCAACCTTATCCCCAACTTCAACTTGCATCTTGCTCAAATGGCCGTAATAGGATTTCCCCCACTCATGTTTTACTACAACTGTTGTTCCGTATGCTCCGTCACCTGATAAAACCACTTCCCCCCCGTCCACTGCCATGATTGGTGTTCCAACAGGTGTTGCAAAATCCACTCCGTCATGACCCGAAAGATTAAAAGCTTTATAAAGTTTTTTAAGTGAAGGGTGTTCAAGAGGTTGACCAAATTCCAAATTTATTGGTGTCTCCTCTTGAAACGGAAGGCCGATTTGAGAAGTGGTCACTCCCAAAACTCCCTGAGCGGACTCTTCTGAAACGCTTTTTATTTCTTCAAACTTGACTTCACTCTCCGGCAAATCTTCTACTACAAAACTTCCCGGAACTAGCTCTGCAATGGTGCCTGAAAAATCCTGATTCGCAGCTATGTTAATTTCCACAGGATATTTGTTGGGCGGAAAAATGCGGGTTGCCGTCACTCTTTCAACATCAAAAGCTATATTGCTATTAACTTCAAACGCATCGGTTATCATGTATGTGCCGTTTTTGGTCTGAGCAGAAAGTGTCATTTCGTATTTTCCGATCTCAGAACCTATTTTGTAACTTGCCTCATAATCAGGATTTTGTCTTACTTCCCTTTTGAGACAATCAGGATTTGTCTTTATCTTCCCATTTTCCGTACTCAGTTCTTCATCAACTTTTAACTTTTCACTTTTAATTATTAACTTGAGGCTTGCGTCGCATACCATCCTTCCCCCTTCATCCAAAACCCCAATTGCAATTTTGGCAGTGTCTCCCGTAGTGTAAATAGACTTGTTGGTATTGATTGCTAAAACTCCCCAGGTAAAGTCCTGTTTTAATGTTTGACTGCCGGCGCTCACTTCAACTGTATATTTTCCGGGCTTGAAGTGGGCACGGGGCTTAATAACTACGGTTTTTCGGCTTCCTTGGTCTTCTATAAAATCTTCAAAATTCTCAACGAGCGCACCATTATAAAAGAGTTTGACTGTAACTTTTTCAGACGCTGCATTATCAACTATTACCTCTATTTCCTCATTTGCCTTGAAAGATTTTTTAAATAATCTCCTTATGAGAGGCGGTGACGAGATCTGGGCTGAGGGAACAGCAGTTTCGCCTATTAAAACAGGTGATGGCGTTGCCGAATCTTGGGAGTTTTCATCTGTTATGCCCAAAATAACAGGATTCGGCGCCTCCTCGACAACTCGTCTGACAAGAGCTGGGCCTTCCAATTCCTCAGTCGGAACTTCCTCTTTCGGCGTCTGAGTTAGAGTAGCAGAAGTAAGAGGTGAAGCCAGCGCACTTCCGGTACTGCTTAGAAAAAAAACTGTAAGAAGAAACAAAGCAAAAAGCTTTGAAGGTTTAATATTAATATTTATATATTCAGTATTGTTTTTCATAGCTTAATGTTATTTTATCCTTGTTCCGCTTCTAAATATTGCGCTTCCTGCTTTTAATCTTGTCGTTGGGATACCGGCTAAAACATAATTCTGCTGGTGGGTGCTTGTAATAAGTACATGACCGGATTGACGCGTTGCGGTTAGAGTATAAGGATTGGAATTTGATGTATCAATTATGTATACACTTTTACTATTTTGGCCTGTAGTGAAAGTGAAGTCGCCACTACCTGCAACGGTCTCACAAGTGGCATCTGAGTAGATGGTATAACTTCCCGAATTTGAAGTAATCCTTACAACTGTTGAGGTTGATGGATTTGTAGGAGTTCCCCCGGCATCCTGAAGCTCCATGGTAAATACATTTGCTGCGCCGTTACAAACATTTTTATTTATAGTACGATTTGCATTTGTAAATACAACTTTTGTGGGACCTGCAATAGAATAATTCTGATTTCCTGTAGTCAGCGTATCTCCGGACTGCCGCGTGCCGGTAAGGGTGTATGTGGTTGATACGGCGTTATCTTTTATATAAACGCTTTTGGTATTCTGGGACGTAGTATAGGTAAAATCCCCATTGGTAGCCTCAGTCGTACAAGTATCATCAGAATAAACAATGTAACTTGACGAATTGGAGGTTACCCGGACAACTGTAGTAGCCAGTGGATTGGTTGCTTCATTGCTGCTATTTTGAAGCTGCATTGTAAACACACTTCCTGCGCCATTACAGACATTTTGTGTAAGAGTACGCGTGGCATTTGTAAAGACGATCTTACTTGGCCCAAGGTCATTGAAGGTTACATTGAAGTAATCCGCCTCAAGTACCGCGTTTTGGGAAGTCCCAGGATTCTCCTGATACACCCGAAAGTATGTCCAGCAGTTGGCAGTAGCATCTGTACACTCTGCGTAGCGTGTCCCGATTCCCGGAGTTTCATTAAAATAATAATCAGTTGGATTTGAAATAATAGGAATTGCATTTAGTGTTATGTCATTCCCAGCCGGAGTATTATTATTTACCGCTACATCCACCCAGTTATCCGTACTTCCGCCCCTGTAAACTTGCATATGAATTGGATGCGTTGTTGTAGGAAGGCTTGAGCGGACAACAGCTGTTGCATCAATTCCCTGTCCGTTTGTATTATTGGAATTATTCTGCTTAAACATAAATGCAGGCTGTGCAGAGGCAGAAGCATAATTGGTGGTGGCAGAAACCGATGCATAATTTGTGTCATCCGTTAATACGGCGCCCATTTCAGATGCAGACAGCGGATGGTCCAGATCAGCAACAGCAAGAGTAGCTGATCCTGTGGCCAACTGAGTTGCACTTCCCAGCGAATAATTCTTCCCTGTACTTCCCACATTTATCTGCAAAGTAGGTTTTATATTAAATCCAGAGTACTCTTCCAAATTAACAAGATTGCTGGGTCCACCCTCGGAAGAAATCAGTAGAATTGTCAAATCATTTCCGGATGCCCAAGTGCCTGATCCATTAAAGTCTCCAACGCAAGGTTGAGCACTAGAAGCACCCCTACAAACAATTTCCTGAACTATATCAGTAACATCGAATCTGTAAGTAATTTTATCAAATTGAACTGCATGTGAGATTGATGATGTAGTCCGGGTTCTCTCACCTACTGCTCCGCTGCATGGTACTGTACAATTTGAAAGAGCTGTAAATGAAGCTGAATCATCTACATCTTCTCCATAAATTGTAAAATCTATTGCATTCCCCGTCCCGAACATAGAATTAACATGTAAATCAATAAAGGCAGATGAAATTGGACTGCCTTGAGCGACTACAACAGCTGGAAATCTATACCCTACGTGATTTTCAGCATTGGCAGATGCATCGCATCCTGCATAAGAAGTGTATCTTCCAAAGAAAAGTCCATTTGCGCCTCCATTAATATATTGATCATCTGTACCACTTTCACATTCATTATGTGATGCATTGTCACTAATTGCTGCAACCACCACAGTCCTGTCTGCCAGATCTGCGTAGTGGCGCTCATATTCTACTGCAGGACCCGTGGTCGTGGTATAAATACTATCAATTGCTATTGTGTCCCCGGTAACTTTGGTAACCACTGCCTGAGGATGGGTATTATCCGTCCCGTTATCCAGAATCTTTTCGCTTCCCCAGTCAGAAGCGTTATCACAAATTCCTCCCAATCCTCCGCCGGAGCCTGTGCACCGCCGGAATACATAAGAATTGGTCCCCGGATCCAAGACATAAAATAAATAAATATCTGCGCCATCTGCTGTAAGACTTAATACAATATCTGTTCCGACTGTACCAGCTGCAAGATTAACGTTTAGCCAATTAGCAGCAACTGTTAAATCCTTATTATTTTGAGCATATTTAACTTTGGGCGTATCAAAGCCTCCCCCACAATCAAACTCTGCTGTTGCATCACAAACATAGCTAACATAAACTGCGTTATTTTTATAATCCACTGTAGCAGTCAGGGGGAAATTAGTAAAAGTACCCCAATTCCCCCCTAAATCATCCAGAGCCGAACTCGCCCCCCCCAAATCCGCTCTCCACGGCGCACCACCTGAGGCATAATACTTTTCCCATCTATCGTTGTTAATTTCATCCCAGACAATATAAGCAGCTCTCAAATCATCCGTACTATCCACTCCTCCTACTATTAAAAGAGCTTTTGAATTACGGTCATTTATATAATATTCAGCAACGCTCACGGTACTATCCCATGATCCAGCCGGTCTTAACCTTATCCAGTACTTATCTGCAACACCATCTACTGTCGCCTTGACCCAGTCAGAAGGCTCATTAAATAGTATGGATCCGTCGTTTTCATGACTATTGGTCGTCCTATTTGTGCTGTCTACAAAATCAGAGACAGAGCTCCACGTAGTACAGTTCCCGGCTGAAACAGCAGAACAATATTGTCTCGTAATAATGTCTGTAAAAGCCGTAGAATTAGTGTTTGTAACATCAACAGTAATTTTAGAGAAAGGTTTATCATCTCCAATATAAAGGTAGTCTGATGAGCCAAAGCTACTAACATCTTCTGTTGTACCGGTATTGTTATCTAAAGTTTTTCCTAAATCTCTATAAGCAGAATTAGTGGCCGTATAAACTTTTACGGCAAGAGGTGTTCTTCTTGGCTTTCCGGGCATTTGAGTGAGCACACCATGGTGAATGGTGTGCGCTGCAGTATATGCAAATAATTTATCCGCAGTTCCTTTGCATGTTGTGGCATTTGGAAGTCCTGCATCACCTGAAGTAGCGCTGTCACTGCACGTCCCGTTTCCGTTAATTTCCTCTGAGGCATTTTTCCAATTCGCAGCTGTAGTACAATTATCCGCCACATCACACTGCATAAAGCGGATTTCACCGCGGATAGTGCTGGCACCAGAATTCGATGCATATGCAACAGCCACTTTTTCAACTCCTGCTCCCCCACCCTTATTTGCGATAATTAAACTTGGCCTATCTAAAGTACCATTACCTCCAATTACCATACGACTCTCAATAGTAAAGTTTGATCCTGCCGAAACAGAAGTTATTCGGTTATTTCCATCTCTGTTAACTGTGAGCTTTGAATATAAAATAATATAAGAAGCAGTAGTCGCTCTAAAAACAACGTGAATATTTCCACTGCTATCTATATCTGAGGCAGGAAAAGATGATCCTGTACCTAAATCAATTGCCTCGTCAGTCCATGAAGTAGCATCATAGTCTTTGGTATAAACGCTGTCATTACCTGAACTACCATCAAAAACAGCTATCAGATTCCCCCATGCGTCCCTGTGGATTTTTCTTCCATTTCCATATGCAGTTCCGGTAGCCGTTGCAGCTGAATCAATAGCCACAGGATCGATCACCAATGGAAACTGAGCTTTTTCCAAATCATTGGGATCCAGAACAATTCCCAGGGAATATTCTCCGGTTTTGGTTTTGGAAAAACTGTATTCGCTGTCTACCTCTTTGTTATTGTTCGAGCGAAGTCGAGAACTATCTTCTCCAGACTTCTCCACGCGGCCGCCTTCGGCGTCCTTGGTCGAAGAATAATCAGAGGCTTCCAAGGCTCCAAGGCCTGGCCTTGGAGCCTTGCTGCTGTCTTTGACAACAGGTGCCGGGAATGTGAAGACTTCCTGATCTAAATCACTTAGCCATGCTATGTCCCCATTTGGCATTAATGAACCAACTAATGGCTGATTGCTAATGGCTGATGGCTTATTGTTAATATTCCCCGACTCCACATCAAACTCCAATTTGGGATTACTGCAACTGTCATCCTGAACGTTAGTGAAGGATCTTTCTAGATTCTTCGTCTGCGCCTCAGAATGACAAAGAGAGTCTTTTGAATCAACTATATAGTCTGCCTTTACTCTGTCCTCCATCATGGTATATCTGGCAGTAATCCCATCTGCTATCTCCCACTCGATGATGTTATTCCGAACCTTCGGTTCTACATAAGTCAATGATTCTCGCTGATTGGATCCGCGGATATCCGCCGATTGATCTGTGTTAATCTTGTGCGGTGAATATCTCACGTAGAATCCTTCTTTATTTGTAATTTTAACTTCAGGTAACACCCCTCCTTCGCATGAAGCTTCGGAAGGGCAAGCGCCAAACTCAAACTTCGTCCCGGAACTAAGTTCCATATACCACTTGTAAACTTCTTCTTCTCCACTTTTAACTTTTAACTTTGAACTTTCAACTTGCTTCAAGTTCAAGTCTTCCTTGGAAGACGCAAGAACTTGATGCACCGGTTCTCTATTTTTAAGCTCCCACACGCCGTCTGCAACTTTTTCCTGATACGGCAGATTCGGAGGTTTCATAACCTGTCTGGACTGTTCAATTTGGGTAAGAACGGACAGGATTATAGATAGAGTAAAGATAATAATTCCAATTATTCCTGCAAATCGTTTCCTGTTAGTAGTATTTAGTATTTTATATTTAGCAGGAATTCGATTAATGATTTCTGATTTCTGATTCCTGATAAACATAAATGGTCTTATAAATCTATTGTTCCTGTGATTTATATTTGTCTTTTCATTTACTTCTCTAAAACCAAAGGCCAGATTTGTATTCTTTAATCTGTAATCTTTAATCTGTAATCTTTTGTATTTTTTATTCATAACTTAAAATTATCAATTTTCATTTCTTGACTCTTTTTTTAAATTGTGATAATATAAATTCATAAAACATAGAGGCAGATTCTTTAAAAGCGTCTGCCTCATTTTTTGTCTTTAAAAGCCAGCCTTTTTTTAAATAAATTCTCTCTAAACCCACCCTGCTCTATAAATTTTTTGATGAGTCCGTCTATTTGCCTTTTCAAAAGAAAAGTCTCCATTTGAATAAAAGTTAAAAGCATATTGGCTGCTTCTTCGGCATTTTTAGGAAGATTGGGGGTGTTAGGAATATTAGGTTTTAACCAAACAGCCCTAAAATCTCTAAAAGCCCTAATTTTGGGATGATCTTTTGGCCAAATTGATAAATTTTTTTGTCTTAAAAAATCTTCATAGTCTGCAGCCAACTCTTTAAAGGAACCATGAGCAACTCCTAAAAGCTTAATGTAACTTTCAAGACTTTGCATAGTATATCCTTCAGCTATGTTTTGCTTTCCGGATCGGCCTGCCTGCTGCATTTGATCAACTGTTCTTGATTTTGGATTAATAAATCTTGCCACAAACTGCATATTAAGATCGTTAATAACTGTTGCAAAAATATACGTTGTTAAATTTTTATATCCTTCCATAATTCATGATTCCGCGCTACGCGCTAGAATTTCGCCAGATACGAAAGCACTATGTCTCCAACTTGAACGTGATTGTTGTCTTTTGAGTAGAGTTTTAGGAATATAATTGCCTCATCCCCCGGGGCATCTAAATCGTTATTTGCTTCGGCGTCAAGATCTGAATCATCAATTGATAAATTAAGCCACGTTTTTACAGTTGCTGAAACATTTGCCTGATAATATGCAACGGGTGTTGCGCTGTCTGCTGCTGAAAGAGTTGAATCAGCATTGTAAACAAATACATCCATTTTGGAGGTGTCAGATGTTGTAAGCTCGGTATTGTAGCTTATTGTTATCGCATTTGAAGTTGCCCAGGCTGAGAAATCCTCAGGAAGTTTAACCCTGACCATAATTGTATAGTTCTGAAGGGAAGTCTCAGGTGAGTTCCATTCATAGTAAGATCTGTAATTTGACAGCGCAGCAGACGAAGATGCCTCAGACGTCATAGTACCCGTAGTTGCTCCAGAACCAGACGCAGTTGGCACTGCTCCCGGGTACTCAGCGTTAAGTGCAATTTTTTTGGTTGGGCGGCCTGATCCTGAGT
>MFOV01000030.1:0-3048 GCA_001782515.1 Candidatus Levybacteria bacterium RIFCSPLOWO2_01_FULL_39_10
TCTTCTTCTTTTGCACCCAAACCAAATACGTGCTGGCGCTTAAAAATGGGGAAAATGTACTCCTGGAGATTCCTCCGAATCTGGGACTGACCAAATACCAAAACAAATTAGTATTAATAACCGGGATTTACAATCGCCAAGCCAATATGATAACAGTCACAGAAATCGCCGAAATCGAGCTTTTCAACGAAACTACGTTAGAAAGCCCCCCGCCATCCGGTGGACCCTCTCCAAACGAAGCCACCCCTGCTTCTCAATAACACCAAACTGCCATCCTTCAATAACGTCTTCAGTTCAAGTTACCCGATAAAAATCCTTCTACTATCCTAGTATCCCACTATCTTCATTCCCTGAATTTATTACTTTAGGGATAAACTTAAATAAATCGCTTGCGGCAAGGCTTTCGCCCATTTTTTCCGATGCCAACTCTCCCGCTTTACCGTTAATATAAGCGGCCGCATGGGCAGCCTGCATATAATCAACTCCTCTTGCCAAAATTGCACCTAGAATTCCTGCCAAAATATCGCCCGTTCCGCCCTTTGTCATAAAAGACGTGCCGGTGTTGTTGGTAATCGTGCTTACGCCGTTGGTTATAATGTCAACCGACCCTTTCAAAAGCACAACGGCCTTGTATTTATAAGCCGCTTGTTTGGAAGCAACAAGCCTTGCTTCCATATTGTCATCGATAGAAACTCGACTCAAAAGTTTGGCAAGTTCACCCAAATGTGGGGTTAAAACGGCCGGACGGTCATTAAGCTTAATATCGCCATTTGATATTGCGGTCAACCCATCTGCATCAATTACCGATGGCACTGTAATTTTCTGTATCAGTTTTTTAACTGCAGCCATGGTCGGCCTTTGATTTCCTAATCCGCATCCGATAACCATGCTGTTTACTTTTCTTAACTTGGCAATTTTTAAAATTTCACTAATGTGTCTTGATGTTAAGTAACTGCCGCCAAGGGGGTAAGTAATTAAATCGGGTAAGGTATTTGCGGCAATGTTTGCCGCCCTTTCGACAGCCGTGACAACTGCCAAATCCGCGCCTGCGCGAACTGCTCCGACTGCGGCCAAAGCGGCAGAACCCGAATAAAGTTTTGATCCGCAAACAACCAAAACCGTCCCGAATTGGCCTTTGTGGACATTTACTTGTCTTTTGGGATAAATTCTTGAAAGATCCATGGGCAGTTTATAATTTTCAATTCTTATTTTTCAATTTTAAATGAATTCTTAATGTTTCAAATTTAGAAAATTTAATATTGATTAAAAATTTCACTTTTGCGAAGCAAAACTTCGTAAGATTATTTAAAATTCAAAATTGTTATTGACTGAGGTATAACAGGAATTTGGAGTTAATTCAAGAAGAAATGGCTTTGCCAACTTGGATTAGAGCGAAACACTCAAAAACGGCAAATCATCTCTCAAGCTTATTTTCGTCATCTCTTGAAAAATCTTAACCCGTCAATACTTGCAAAATCCTGTTTGTTTCTCGTCGCCAGCTTGGCACCAAGAAATAAACAGGTAGCCGCCACAATAGCATCTGCCAATTTCAAATTGCGCTGATCTCGAAGCAAAAAACCTGTCTGCTCAGCTAAATAATACGTTAAAGGAACAAATTCGACCTTTTTAAAAAACCGCCTAAGTTTTTCTAGCTTTTCTGCTTTGCGTGTTTCTCGACCTGCCATCAGTTCGGAAATAACTACAGATGGAGTAAAAAGTTTTATTTCACGCTGATTAGCTTTTTCAAGAAGAATCTCAAGGAAAAAATCCGCATTTCTGGTGTAGTCAATAATTACATCTGCATCCAGAACTACCTTTTGCACCTACCACTTCCTTGCCCTAATTTTACGCGTGGCCTTTTTGTCAGCTTCACGAAACCTGCCGACCAGTTCTTCCTCAGTCTTGTCAATCCACATACCTCTCAATTCATTAAGTAGCTTTTTCGTGTCCTCCCAATCCTCTTCAAGTTCGCGGCCCACCGACTCTAGTTTAACCAGAACCTCTTTGTCTTTCTTGATATAAATCGGGTTTTTAGTCTTAGCTACACGATCAACCAGTTTAAAAAAATCGTTGCGCACATCAGTAGCATTGATAATAACTTTACTCATATTAAAATGATAACAAAAGTATGTACATCATGTCAATAGTTTAAATCAACCCGCAGAATTCTGGCGTGTTAGTAAAGTGTCGAATCAAGAAGACGTGAATTTACCCACTTGTATCACCTGTTCAATCAATCTATTACTGTATCCAAACTCGTTATCATACCAGGCAAAAACCTTGACCATGTCGCCGTCGACTACCTGAGTAAGTGATAAATCGACGATCGATGATTCGCTTCTACCGACAATATCAGTTGATACCAGTGGCTCATCGGAAACTGCCAAAATACCCTTCATCTTACCGGAAGCTTCAGTCAAAGTTTTGTTAACCTCCTCAACAGTCGTTGGTTTGTCAAGCAGAAAAGTGCAGTCCGAAATTGAACCCACTATCACCGGAACCCTCAGCGCAACTCCATCAAATTTACCTTTCAAAGTGGGGATCGCCTCGGTTGTGGCGATGGCCGCCCCTGTTGTTGTTGGAATAATGTTGACGTAGGCAGCTCTTGCCCTTCGCAAATCCTGCGCCTTTCCTCCCGGCGGCGGCCCGTCTACCAGATTTTGTTCTGCAGTAACCCCGTGGATAGTTGTCATCATCGCCTTTTTAATACCGAATTTATCACTTATCACCTTGGCAATCGGCGCAATACAATTTGTGGTGCAGGAAGCGTTGTTGATAATATCTTCACCAGCGTATTTTTCTTCATTGACGCCCAAAAGATAAGTCGGCGTTTCTTTGCCCGGCGCAGAAATCACTACTTTTTTAGCACCCGCCGCTATGTGTTTGCCAGCATCTTCCTTTTTAGTAAACCGGCCGGTTGATTAAATGACAACATCAATTCCCAAATCTTTCCAAGGGAGTTTTTCCGGTTCCTTGGTTGCAAAAACTTTGACCTCGACATCTTCGACCTTCAACATTCCGACTTGCTTTCCTTCTGTTCCCTCTGCC
>MFOV01000030.1:3292-3585 GCA_001782515.1 Candidatus Levybacteria bacterium RIFCSPLOWO2_01_FULL_39_10
AAGATCCGCCAAAACCTAAGAACTTAAGTTGGGTCTTTGAAAACTTATTTCTAAAGAGCAAGAAAACCAACAATAATATGAAAAAGAGAATCGGCGCTACTACATAAAAATACACAAGAACCCCAAAACCCTCCGCACCAAGAGGATTAAACCAACTAATAATATGTGTCAAGCCAAGTGAATACACAATTGAAATCAATATAAGGTACAAAACTTTGATCATAAAACCTATTATCTTGATTTTTTAACCTGCATTGCAAGCCTAGCAATCATCGTCCCTAAAATCAATACTC
>MFOV01000030.1:3651-5580 GCA_001782515.1 Candidatus Levybacteria bacterium RIFCSPLOWO2_01_FULL_39_10
CGGGAATGAAATCTTTATTTTCCTCCTCGCTCCCTAAAACAGCCGCACTCACATCGGAAGGATTAAAGTATTGCAGATACGACTCTATATCATAATCCGGATAGTGCGCTTGCCCATTGCCGTAGTAAAGTTTGTAAGTTTCATTCGGCGAATACTCAAAAATTACTTTTCTTACTGTCCCAAAAACTTTGAAATCGGAAAGTTTAACGGGAGAATTATCCCGGTTAAATACGGTTAACCTCAAATATCTATAATTCCCTTCACCAAAGGAGACGCTATCTTTTGCTCCATTGAATCTTGGGGTTTGGTAACTAAAAATCACATCGCTTGCAATTCTTGTAAAAGTACTATTATCATTGCTCCCTTCAATCAAAGCTTCCCTATTGAAATTTGTATCTGACGTTTCAAAGCTTATTTTGTTACTTGGAACGCCTTTGGCACCCAAATCCAAAAGATAAACACTGGCTTGCTTATCTTGATCCTCTTTTGATTCCAATAGTTTGGGATCATAAGTTGCCGTCTTCGAACTTGTGTAGATGTCGTTAACAACCGCAGCGCCAGCGACTTTAATCGGCTCTTCCCCGCTGTCCAAAATCTTGACTCTTAAAAATCTTGCAGTGCTTTGCGGATAATAAACTGTCGTATTCTTAGCTTTAAAATCCAATGAGTAGTCATAAATATAAGAACCTTCGGTTGATTTTTTTGCCAAAAGCCAGTTTACCGAATCATCGCTTACCTCGATTTCTACTTGTCTTCTAAAATTAATGGCAGGGGTCTGAATTGTGATCGAGTTGTGTAAAATCCCGCTCTTTCCTAAATCCGCAATAAACTGAGTATATTCACCGGTTTTTACTCCCAAATCACGGATTTTTGCAGGAATAGTTTCAATCGTTTTTTGGCCGCTTTCTATGGTGAGTTTATATTTAACTTCTTTGCCTGAACCGTCGATAATTCTTAAATCAGAAAGTCCATCCTTGGAATGCTCATAAACCTGGTTATCAAGCGAAAAAGATGCAAGTTTTTGGTTGCCGCTAACCCTAATTTCTTTGCCGTATTTCCATTTTCCAAGGTTAAAATCAGCCTTTATTACGCTCGTAAGAAGTAAAAATAATGCTGAGATAAAAAGAATTTTATTTATCATTCAAAAGGAAAGAGCTGATTTGTGTTTTGTATTTCTGGTATACAAAAGAGGTCGCCAATAACATTGTCCCCAATATCATAAAAGCAACAATCCTGTAGCCTTGCTGAAGACTCCTTGAGTCGTAGAGGAAAACTTTAATAATCGTAAGAATCAAAAATCCTAAAGCAAAAAGTCTAACCGGTTTATATTTTGCTGCAAAACCTACAGCCAGAAGCGTAACCGAGTACAGCAACCATATTACCGAAAGCGAAATATCTCTTGAGCTTTCCAGATCTTTTATTTTTGCAAGATCCTTGCTGCTTAGAGATTTGGGTGGCTGATAATTATTATTTGGCCTAGGAGCAACGGATTTAGGAATATTTCTGTTATAGGGAGTTGGACTCGGATAGTTGTAATTTGGCTGAAAATTATTTGGCGGTTTTTCAATTTGTCCGCTTCCCGTAGCAGGGTAAGCGGGATGAGTATTGTTATATATATCTACACCCTGGGCAATTCGCATGCCCAGAACTCTGATATCTGTCTGGGTGGATTGCAATCGGGCTTTGTTAACTTGCTCGATTCTCCTTGCGTAGTATGAAATTGACTCCCAAGAAAAAGCCCAGATCAATAAAACATTCGCCGCAATTAAAATAACAGGCAGTATTTTCTTTTCATCGTCATTTAAATTTTGCCCATATTTAGCATATAGATAAGAAGCGAGCCCCATTGAAATGGCTGAGAGTATAAAGGTCAAAAACCGCATGTTGAAGATTAAGACAAATTTAGAAATGTCTATTTGTGTATCAAAA
>MFOV01000030.1:5666-7750 GCA_001782515.1 Candidatus Levybacteria bacterium RIFCSPLOWO2_01_FULL_39_10
AATAGCAGTAAAGAAACCGCTTCGATTGCCCAAACTATGGTGATTAAATTATTTTTAACCTGCAGGGGTACGGCGATTGTTAAAAAGAATATGGAAATTCCCAAAAAGCCAAGGGTTAGATAAGAATTTTCTTTAAATTTTTGATAACTGAAAGAACCCAAAACAAAGTAAAAAGCAGAGAGAGCAAAAGCAAAAAAACCGACAAAATCCTTAAATCCGGCATCAGTAATTAAATAGTATCCAAGGCCGAAATAAACAATGGCATTGGCAAGCATCAGTATGATATCGCTCTCTTCTGCTTCTTTTTTATAAACAAAATTGTAGATAAAAAGACTAATCGCAAATATCAAAAAGATAAGCGTTAAAAAGAAAAGGGTGATTGTTAACTTATCCGGTTTCCAATAAGCAGCAATCCAGGAAATAATCACAATATATGTCCCGCCAAAAGTAGCTACATTTAGCTCCCGCCAGTTTTTGAAAAAAGAAATACCAAGAACCCCCACATTTAAAACAACAACGTAGGACATTAAAAATATCTGGCTGTCAAAGCCTTTCCCTAAAAGAATCGGCGTCGCAAAGCCCCCGATTACGCCAAGAACAGCAATGTAAACCGCCTCATATCGAATAGCCAAGAGGGACGACAAAACTGTAATTACCGATATCGAAGAAAGAGTAGCTATCGGAGAAATCAAATTGAAAAGTCCCCAAGCGGCCCAAATCGAAAGATATAAAACTGCAATTCCGCCTGAACTTATTACTTGACTGTATCTATGAACTTTCTGCCTTAAAAATTCCCCCGTAAAAATTAGAGTAATTCCAAATATTAATCCAATAATTACCTGACCGACAGGACCAATCAACCCATTGTCAAATGCATATTTAAGAAAGAAAACAACTGCAAAAACTATAGCCACGATTCCGACTATTGCAAACCAGTTTGCTGCCAAATTAAACTCAAAATCCGATTCTTTATGCTTTTCTAAAATTGGCTCTGCAACCGACCCTGAAGGTTTAACTTGTAATTGTTGAGTGGTTTGTTCGGTTTCTACTTTTTTAGAAGAAAATAAGGATCTGACTGCAAAAAGAACTAACCCCACACCCAAAAAACCAAGAATGTAGTTTTGTGAACGGTAATATCCGTAGGCTGTAGGAACGAATAATGATGGTAAAAAGTTAAACAGAATAATAATTCCAATGATTCCGGAGATAACTGAAGGTATGGAAAAAC
The DNA here is from genome assembly GCA_001782515.1 of Candidatus Levybacteria bacterium RIFCSPLOWO2_01_FULL_39_10. Taxonomy (GTDB): domain Bacteria; phylum Patescibacteriota; class Microgenomatia; order Levybacterales; family UBA12049; genus 2-01-FULL-39-10-A. Next base: position 6,895 of record MFOV01000030.1, read on the forward strand.
CTTTTACCTTTTGTTTTGATTCCTGAGGGATGTGACCTGCGGCGACTTGTTTCTCGCTTTCAAGGAAACTGACTCTTGTTTCCAGATCACGAACTCTTTTTGAAAGTTCGTCTAAATTCTCGGGCATTAATTTTAGCTTATCATCTTGACTATTTATTGTCACCAATTACTGAAAGGCAAATGACGAAGTGTGTTTTTCGCGTCGGTTAAACCATCTTTTATAAACGTCAGGATTTCTTATAAAAAACTTCCTTATCTCCTCCACCCAAATTATCAGAGTGGATACTCCGAGTGCTAACATCCATTGACCAACATTAAGGTCAACCGTGTGCAAAACTCTATTGCCAAAACTTGTTTCGATGGCAATTATTTGCAGGACAAAAACTATAACAAACGAGGCTAACAAGAATTTATTATTTAAAGGAACCTTGAATATGGACTGGTCTTTTGAACGCACATTTAGGGCATTAAACCATTGGGTTGCAGAAAGTATCAACAAAGCCATAGTCCTGGCAATAGCCAGCGGTGCTGAGTTTTGATAAAAGTAAAAAACTGGCATTGTTGCAGCAAACATCGTAAGTGCTAGAACCGACATTCGCAAAATCATTTTTCTGTCAACCAAATTTTCACTGACGATTTCAACTTTATGTAAAAGTTTTTTCTCCAAAGGCGGATCCTGAGCAAGCCCTACAACAAAAAAGCCGTCTGTCACAAAATTAAGCCAGATAATCTGGACGGCAAACAAAGGCAAAGGTAAACCTAAAAATACGGCACCGGAAATTACCAAAACTTCGCCAAAACTGGTTGAAAATAAATACAAGATAATCTTTTTGAGAGATTGATAGATTGCCCTGCC
>MFOV01000031.1:0-13659 GCA_001782515.1 Candidatus Levybacteria bacterium RIFCSPLOWO2_01_FULL_39_10
ATTCTGAGTAGTACCTCCTTTCCAAAGAGTATTCTAATTGAAAGTGTCCACGATGTATTTACACAATGCGTAGGGTTGACTTAATTGCGCGAACGGAACTAAAATTATAATTGTGACCGTTCGACAAGCTCAGACCATCGGTTCTGAGGCTCAGGTTCGAAGAGGTCATGGTGAGTCAAATCGAACTATGAGGAATAAAATAAAACAAAACCCCATTCTACCCTTCGGTTTTCCTGAGGGCACCAAACCTGAACAAGTACTCAAAAAAATTCATTCTCTTGAAGGTAGAATCGCTGAATTTATCACAAAGTGGTCTGGGAGTGTGTATTTCGTTTACCTTCATATTGTTGTATTTACCCTCTTTTTTATTTTTAAACCCTTTGATACAAGTATTTTTAATATATTACTATCGCTTGAGGCCGTTTTCTTAGCCACCTTTATCATGGTATCTCAGAATAGACAAGCTTTAGTTGAGACATACCGCGAACTTGAGGAGGAGCAGGAAGAACAAGAAGAGGAAAAAGAGCAGGAAGAGCTTGAAGAGGACGTTGAGGACATTCAGAAAGACTTAGATGAAATTAAAAATGCCGTGAGCATTATTTCAAGTAAAATTGAATCGATTGAAAAATCACCAGTCTCGACTACAAATAAGAATCCTGATCTAGAAACGTGAGTAAAAAAGATAAAGTCCTGGAAATCAACTCAGAATTAAAAAAACTTTTCCCAAATGCAAAAATTGCCCTAAACTACAAGACCCCAATTGATCTTTTTGTTGCAGTAGTTTTGTCTGCACAAACAACGGATAAACAAGTTAACGTTGTGACCGAGGATCTTTTTAAAAAGTATCCGACTTTGAAAGATTATATAAATACCCCGCTTTCCGAATTCGAACAAGATATAAAAAGAATCGGACTTTTTAGAGCAAAGGCCAAAAACATAAAAGCAGCCTTAGAAATTGTTTCTAAAAAATACAAAGGCAAACTTCCCGACTCAATGGAAGAGCTGGTGAAACTTCCGGGAGTGGGGCGAAAAACTGCAAATGTTTTGCTTTTTAATATTTACAAAAAATCTGAGGGAATTGCAGTTGACACTCATGTTAAACGTTTATCCCGTCTTTTCGGACTAACCGAACAAACTAATCCTGATAAAATTGAAAAAGATTTAATGGAACTTTTGCCAAAATCCGAGTGGGGAAACATTACTTATTTAATTATTGACTACGGGAGAACCTACTGTAAAGCAAATTGTAAACACCAATCATGTCCACTAAGGAAATTTATTACATAACTTACTTTAACTTTTTACCACCTGTAACCCAATAGTTATCCTTTTTGTTTTCAAACCACCAGTCGTTAGAATTTGTCCTTAAAATTTCTTTAGCAAGACTTTTTGCGGATTTTGTTTTAAGCCGTTTCACGGCATGCGGAATCCAATCTTTTGCTTGAGAATTTCCATTGTCAATAATTTCTTTTAGACTGCATATAAGCTCAAGCTGATCTGCATCTTTTGCAATAATGCCTTCTTTTGTTTGATTTATTTCAGTTTCCTTAAAAGACTCAACAATCTTTCTTCCAAACGATAATCCTTTAACTGCATCTTTTATTGCCGCAAGCTCGTCAGATTGAGAATATTTTTGACTAATATAATCAAGGTCCAATGCTCTTGCTTCTCCCAAGTCGTGAAACATACAGTTTTCAACAACTCTGCCAATATCAATTCCCTTATCTTTTTCTAAATGAGCTAATACATAACCAATATACGCAGTTCTTAACAGGTGTTCTGAAATTGATTGATCGAAGCTTCCTAAATGTCGAAAACCAGATCTTGGAGTTCTACTGAGGGCACCTACTTCAAATAGAAAATCTGCATAGGGTTTTAATCTTTTCATGGGGGCAATTATATCAATTTTCTCTAATTAGGGCACGCAGAAGGATTCCAGAGGCCTTTTTGCTGGTTTTGGGCATCAGCCTGGGCTTGTCTGAACTCAGTCTGATATTTATACGGTGTGCCATATGTGTATTCATATGCAAATCCTTCCTCAATCATGTATTTATTGAAACTTGCACCGTCCGGAAGATAAACATAGCGGAGGAGCCTTCCATATCTGTCTCTTTCTTGCTGGGTTTCGTCATTTTCCAAAGTTACAAACTTATCAAGAAGAAGGTCTTTTGCATTCTCACTTGCCTGTTTTCCAAAGCACTCAACCTCGCGTCTGGGATCAACAGTTTCTGGTGTATTTATACCAATCAAACGAAGTCTTTCCACCTTACCTTCTATCTCAACATCGATTGTGTCCCCGTCAACCACTTTGACAACTTTATACCCCTCCTCCGAATTTTCCTCTTCTGACTCTCCCCCGTTCTCAAGATCTTCCTCTTCCCCTTCCTCATCCAAACCAAAAATTGAACCCAGAACGCCGGTTTCTTCTTTGTCTTCGACTTCGTTTGAAATGACTGTAAAATCACCTGAGTCAGCGTTTTTAAGTATATCTTCAAAGCTTTTTGAGAAAGAAGAAGAATCATTTGAGGCAACAATTGCAAAAATAAGAAGTATTAGACCAAACAAAGCTCCAATTACTCTTTTTTTATTCATTTGAAAAACTAAACCATTGAATCAAGCGTGTAGTAGATAGTAGCAGCGCCGACCAGTGCCATAATAATTGTTATTCCCCAGCCGAATATTTTTGCCACCCGGTGATTTGATCTTGCTCCCATAATTTTTCTGTTTGAGCTAAGAAGCAGTATCAAAACAAGAATTACAGGCGCAACAAGACCGTTCACAACAGCTGCAAGAATCAAAGCCTTAAGTGGATTTATTCCCACAAAATTAAGCGCCACTCCTAAGAAAGTTGATATGATAATTATTCCGTAAAATGCATTTGCTTCTTTTAGTTTTTTATAAAGCCCGAATTTCCACCCAAAACTCTCAGACATTGCGTATGACGCTGATCCTGCAAGAACAGGGATTGCAAGCATTCCTGTTCCTACAACTCCCAGCATGAACAGCAAAAACGCCTGGTCTCCCGCAATTGGGCGGAGTGCCGAAGCTGCTTCCTCAACAGTTTGAATAGAGGTTATTCCATTTGCAAAAAGAGTTGATGCGGCAGCAGCGATTATAAAAAACATTACAAGATTTGATAGAAACATTCCTGATACAACATCAAGTCTCATTGATTTTATTTCATCATCTGTTACTGCTTCGCGTCTTAGTTTTACACTTGTTTGGCCCTTAAGAATATTTTCTTCAACTTCCTGAGATGTCTGCCAGAAGAAAAGATATGGAGAAATTGTGGTACCCAGAATTGCCGCAACAATAATAATCTGGTCTTTTGTAAACTCAAAAGTTGGAATAACTGCGTTTCTTAAAAGTTCTTTAAAGTCAAGATTTACACTAAGTGCTGATAAGATATATGAAAGAAGAACAAGTGCGAGCCACTTAAGATATCTTGCGTACTTCTCATAGCTTACAAAGATTTGAAGTCCAAGACTAACAAATGCGAATCCAAAAACTAGTGTTGCAAAGTTGATGCCCGGCAAAACAAGCTGAGTGGAGCGGGCCATAGCACCTATATCTGCGCCTATGTTAAGCGTATTTGCAAAAAACAAAAGTGCTGTACAAAGGTAAAGTACCCACTTTGGAAAATGAATTCTTATGTTTGCCGCAAGTCCCCGTCCTGTGACAAGGCCTATTCTTGCGCACATCTCCTGAACTAGGGACATGAGAGGAAAAGTAAAAGGCGCCATCCACAAAAACTGAAATCCGTAAGAAGCACCTGCCTGTGAGTAAGTAGCAATTCCAGAGGGGTCATCGTCTGACGCGCCGGTTGTAAGCCCCGGGCCAAGATTGTGCCAGAATTTTTTTGCGCGTCTTACTCCCGTTCGTTTAACTACTTTTTCTGAGTATTCAACTGTTTTATCAAGTGCATTTGCAGGCGCTCCGACAATTTTTTCAATCTTTTTTTCCATACTATATAGTACAGCATTAACTTATAGTCTTAGTCAAGCTTTTATTTTGTTCTTGAGGATTTTTACACTCAGAGGATTCCTAGTTCACTCCCAAAGTGAAGCAGCTTGACAAATTACTTTAGCTCTATATAAAACAAAAAAAAACAATTAGACTATCCTTAAATTCTTAAGTATTTCAGTTTAGATTCCGAAGTGATTTTAAAAAAGCTACAAATTTTTTTCCGTAGGGTGACAGGTTGTGCTGAACATAATTTCCATGATATTTTTTATTAATAAGTCCCGCTTGATAAAGTCTTCTAGTGTGTTCGCCGATCGTTTTTTTATTAGCCTTAAGTCCTTCAACAATTCCCACAAGAGTTATATCTTTGTTATTTGCAATAAGAAGGAGGATTTCAATTCGGTAATGATTTGAAATTCCTTTCAAATGTCTCTCCATCTGCTTCGCTGTCTTTAGCCTTCCCATTCAAAATATTAGATAGACTATATTATACACTAATCTATCCTTAAAAACTCCAGTATTTAAGGATACTTGTAGTACTGAAATAATATAAAGTGAAATAAACCTAATAATATTTACTGATGAATTTTATACCTGAAGATATTTAAACAGTTCGTAGACTAAAAATGCGGGCCAAAATATTGCTTTTACAAATCCGACCAAGCCCTCACTTATTGTATTTGCCTGCTGAATAAAATAAATGAGTGCTCCAATAAATCCTACAAAATAAAAAGCTCCTCCCACTCCGGCATCCGTACTGCTTTTCAAATTAACTTTTTTCTTACTCTCCTTCTCCATAAATTTATTATATCACCACTAATTAAACTGAGCATGCCGGTCTGGAACCGCTTAGTCATTATAGTCCATGTTTTTATTTGAATAAAGCACGAACTTTTAGCAAGATTGCGCTTTTCTTTTTTGTATTCAACCTGCCGGCGATACCATCTATTATAGAAGCATCTGCAGTAAAAAGTTTATCCGGTCTGACAAAACTTGTGATGGGCAACTTACCCTCTGCAAAATCGTTCAATTCTATTCGAATGGCAGTTTTACTGGAATAAGGCTTTGATGTAATTTGACAGAGTATTAAATTCTCAAATTCTACAGTCGCAAGAACTAATGCCGGGCGAATCTTTTGACCTTTTAAATTCGAGAAGGGGAAGTTAACTAAAACGACAGCGCCTACTGTAAGCTTTTCCATGCATTATCTTCTTCTGGTCTATCCCAATCCATTGCTAATACTTTTTCGGAAAGTATAGAACTTTCAGTGGAAATTTTCTTTGTCGGTAGTGAAACTATTCTAATCTCACCTTTTTTTGCTTTCAATTCCACAGTCTTCCCAATTCCGCTTTCTTCAAGTAGTGGCTTAGGAATGCGGATTCCGTGAGAATTACCAATAGAAATAATATTTGTTATCATATGTAATTACATTGTAGCTACATATAGAGACACTGTCAAGACCGTTTAGTCATTATAACTAAAAACTATCCTGTTTTTACTTTTCTACATTCTTCTATCCCAGTTAGGTTCGAAACGATAATCTTTTGCGGGAAAATGATGTCTAGAACCAAGTCCGCTTGATTTATGCTTGGCTAAAAAATCATTATAATAACCTGTTATATTCCACGTAGGGTCTGCTAAAATCCTTTCGGTTTGACCCTCCAAACCATTGTCTATAGCAAGATAAGCATGAGTCTTTGATAAAACAAACTTACAGCTTATCCCCCTAAGTTCGAGCATAGCAATTTCAATAGCTGCAAGATCAGTACAAACAGCCCCGTTTCCGGCAACAGCCTTTCCTACCCCCGGCGTATACCATTTTTCTGAATCCCAAACCTTATTTTTGTAAGCTATAGAGGTGTTAACATAATCTGTAAGGAGCGCTAAATCTTCCGGAGTTCTTATTCGAGGGAAGAACTTTAAGCCTCTGTCAAGAAATTTATCCAGATCTGGATCTTTAAGGTCAAAGCCAACTAGATCAAGAGGTCCTTCAAAAATACTCATCCTTGGAGGCAAATGAGTTAAAACTTCATATTTTACTCTTGGATCATCAGGGTCTACTACTCCCAATTCCAAAGGATCATCGGTAATAAAGTATGCGTGTACCACTTTTGACCACCCGTCTGTCACTGGCAGAAACTCGTCATCTCCCTCACCAAAATACCTATGTATCGCATCCACATCGACAAACAGAATTCTTCCGACTACAGATTTCACTTCTCCCTGATGCACATCCTGATATTCTCCATTTGAAGAATTTTTAATTTCAACTCTTACTCCTTCGAGTGCCGCAAGCTCGGATTCAGGAGTTTTGTATGGTTCAAACAAACGCCTCACCAGACGCTCACTATGATTAGGAATACTAGGTGCTTCAGTTCTGTTACGTAAAGAGTCTCCCCAGGAAAACTCGTTTGATACAAAAGCCGGAAAACTTTCAATCATGCGGGAGATTATAACAAAATGTGAAGAATAGTCAACTATAGGATATTAAAATGGACAAATGTATTAACGGAACGCATGTCTTGAGTTGTGCGAGGAAAATGAAGCCTTAAAGTTTTTTCAATAAACCCTTGTTTCCTGAAATGAGTGCTTCTTTTTTAGCTCGCGTCCAACCTTTAAGTTGTTTCTCTCGTCTCATTGCCTCAAGTCTTGTGGGATATTCCTCTTTGTAAACTAGCCTGAAGTCTTTTCCGTCCTTTACAAACTTGGCGGCCTTTGATGACTTTGATAACTGCTGGATTTCCCTTTCTGGAAGGTTGTTTGTTTGCCCGATATAAAGCTCATCAGTGGAACTTCGTAGAATGTATAAATAGAACATTTTTCCTTCGACTCCTTTCACGGTTCGACTTCGCTCACCGTTGTAAGTCGTCCGGGCCTTCGGCTCTGAGGCCTCGCTCAGGCTCGAAGAGATGTTCTCCTGCTATAGCTGTGAGCGAGCGAAGCGAGTCGAATCAGCTGCTGGACTTGGATTCGAACCAAGATGAACGGATTCAGAGTCCGCTATCCTACCGTTAGATGATCCAGCAATTAAGTGTATTTTACTAAAATTAACCTCAAATTACTAATAAATGACACATTTGCGCTATTATTTGATAAAATCCAGATATGACTGAGTCAAATACGGATGTTCCTCCTCAAGAAAGAGTCGATAGCCTATCGTCTTTTAAAAATGCTAATGAAAATAGGGATTATGATGTTTATACAGAGCTCATGGATGCTGCGTTGGAAGCAAAAAAGCGCTCAATGTTCCCTCATTTTGGAGATATTCAGGATGGCGATGTCATAGTTGATGCGGGTTCAGGAACAGGAATCATGGCTGAGGCTGCAGCACAAGATTTCAGGGCAGCAAGAGTCTATGCGTTGGATATTTCACATGAGCTTATGGAGCGAGCAGCTGAAGAACAAGCCCTAACTCACATTGTGTTTGGAGATGCAGCAGAACAGAACTTCCCAGATAATTCAGTTGATGTTAAATATTTTTCTACTGTTGGACATGAAATCGAATCGTTTGGGGGAGAAGGAAGAATGAAAGACGCCGTTAGTGCAACTTACAAAGAATTAAAACCCGGAGGAAGAATTGTTATTCGTGATTTTGCAAAGCCTGAAATTACGGGACCTATCTACATGCAAATTCTCTCAAAAGTTGGAACAGATAATATTGAAGAAGCAACAACCGGCGGGGTGCTTGACTACAATTTATTATCAACAAAGGCTCTTTTTCTTAGGTTCCACCAGGAATTTAGGGGAGGAAATGCATTTGGTTTTGAAATGGTTGATATTGACGGAACCGAGTATATAAAACTTGATCCTGAGTGGGCACATGAATTTTATTTAAGAAAAGATTATACAGGCAACTGGAGACAAGAAATAAATGAAAAATACACATATTGGACCCCAAGCCAGGCCCGAGAAACCCTCGAAGCTTCAGGGTATGATGACGTTGAAGTAATCCCCGATCCAAACGGATACATTCTTGAAAATCGTCTTCGAGGGAAAATTGCCTTATTCAAAAAAAATGGGGATGCTGAACTTTCACAAATTGATTTTCCACCAACCCACATGGTTGTTGTTGGAATAAAGCCTAAAGACAACCTTGTGGAAAAAGAACCAACTGGAGGAATCGACTATGACGCTCTTAAAAAGACTATTAAATACGACGAGGGTTCTCGCATCTTAACAGTAGATGGACATGAATTTAGAGTTCATCCTGAAAAACAAATTCCAACAGGAACCAAAAAGAATGTTTACTTTCTTGAGGGAGAACCAGGAAAAGTACTTAAGGTTGTCAGAAAAGATGGATTAAACGATCATAATATGTTTAAAGCGATGTATCAATCAATTGTGCGTGAACATTTACTTATTTCGCATCATATTCCTCATATGAAGATTTTAGAAATTGATCCGAGCGGTCCACCATATAGATATTTTATCCAGGAAAGAGTAGCCGAGGACTCAGTCTCTGCTGCAGATTTGATTAGACAAGGCAAACTGTCAGAGGAAGATATCAAGCAAATGGCAGAATATATTAGTGCTTTTGAGCTGGAGAAAAAATGGCAATTAGATACCAATCCTTTTAATTGGTATAGGGTCACAAATGATGACGGGACAGCACAAATGACCTATATTGACGGAAAAGTATATAAATATGACGATGATTGGGAATTTAGAAAAATAGGACTTCTTCAATGGATAGACCCAAGCTATGTTGAAGGCGGAAATACCCACACCGCAAGAATACCTAAGAAAACAAAATACAATCAGCTGAAAGAAGATTGGGCAAATGATAACAGCGAGCAAGTTCTCTGGTGGAAAAAATACCTAAGTCAACTTCTTCAACCAAATCCTAAAATAAATTAATCTAAATCTCCTCAATTCCCCAAAAGCTCTTTCGTGTCAGTAATTATTGCCCCTGCTCTTTCCATCTCTTCTATAGCTTTTTGACCATCCTGTTCTTCTAAATCAACTGCTCTCACAGCATCAAGCAGGAGGTATACCTCATACTCCCTTTTTATTGCATCCAAAACTGCAGCTCTGACACAGTAATCAGTAGCTAGTCCCCCAACATAAATTCTCTTAACTCCATCTAGAAAATCATCCAGCTTTCTTTCTCCATCGTCTATGCCTTCGAATGGAGAATAACCGTCGTCGATATCTTCCATACCTTTAGAAAAAACTGTAATTCCATCTGTATTTAGATCAGGGTGAAACTTGGCACCTGTTGTTCCCTGTACACAATGAATAGGCCATTTATCAAAATGCACTGTTTCCTCAGGGTGCCAGTCGCGCGACAAAGCTAACTTCCATCCCTGTCTTCTTGCATGTTCAAAAACTTTATTCAGGGGTTCAATCACCTGATCTCCTTCTCTAACCGCCAAAGCGCCTCCTGGACAAAAGTCATTTTGAGGATCAACTCCTAAAACTGCGGTTTCCTTGTTGGGCATTTTCATCACCTCCTTTCTCCTTTCTTTCAAAATATGGCGTAAGACAAAATCTATAATTTCTATCTCTTCTAAACTGTTCTATGAGCTCTCTACTTTTATCCTCAAGATTACCTGCATCATCTGCAGTCATATTTCCCAGCAATAACACATCGCTTGGAGACATATTAAGTCCGGTTTGTCTATTTATATCATCAACAATTTGTTTCTGAATCGGTTTATATTTCTCAGCAAGTTTTTTTGGTCCTATTTCTTGGGCAACTTTCAATGCTATTAATAAAGCAGGTATGCTCTTAAACCATCTATTTGCATATAGAGACGGCACTTCATCTCTTGAGAATGTAAACCCTATCCTAAACCTAAACAATCCGTACGGTTTACTAAAAGAAAGAAAAACTGATTTTATATTCGGGTTAGAAACGTCAAATACGTGTTCTTCTGTGCTCCCAACATAGGCGAGGTCAAGGGCAATATTTGCACCTCTTTGCGCGACTGATAAAATTTCTTCTTCGTCTATAATATTTCCGTTTCTTGCGCTTGGATTCGAAATAAACCAAAAATCACCTGCTGTTGAAACTCCTTCAAAATCAGGGAGCTCTTCAGTTTCGATTCCCAACGTCTTTCCATATTCTCTATATCCCTCATATTCTCCTGACAATACCCTTATTCTGTTTACTCCTCTATTTTTAAGATAAGACAAATAATGAAATATGCCCTCGCTGGATCCGGATGTTGGATATCTATATCTAAAATCGGACAAACCTGGAATTATGTCTTTATACTCTTCCAATATCGCATCTATAACAGATTCGTGCATTGAGTCAAGATCAACATTTCCATGTTCGTTTCGAGGCAAACGAAATCCCTTTTTAAAATGAAGTCTTTCTAATGCTTGATTAGCACTTTCTGATGGTGTCTGTGTTAAAAATATCTCTTCCGGAAGAGACAAATCACTTATTACATCTCTTGATTCAGGAAAGTAATAGCTGTAGACAGCTTTCATTGGATCAAATTCTTTCATTGTGTCTCTCCTTCCTCTGTCCAATCTGTTGCTATCCTTCCGCTAGGATAAAAGATCAATTGCCTCATGTATGATTGGCCATCATCCCTTGTAAGAGAATTTGTCAGACAAACATTTTGTCCATCAACATCATAAACTGTTGCACCATATGGAAATTGTTTTTGAACTGTTCCTAGTTTGTTTAAATGATTTGCTATAGAATCTAATTGCCATTCTTCTAGGTGATGCTGATCGATCCAATTGAAAACTTCATCATTTCTTGTTTCTTCAGGTTTATTTACGGGTCTTACAGTCAACTCCTCAGATTCATTCCGTCTGGCGAATTCTATAAGTTGATCTAATTTATCTGGAGAATCTATAAATCCATTAACAAGAATGCATGCTAGTCTTGTTCTAAAGCCAAAACCATGTAGAAAACCTATAACACTTGGAAGATCAATATAGGAATCTGAATATGGTAAATAGATTTCCCTATTTCTATCTGCTTCAAAGTGTACAATTGATATTGCAATTGTCCCAAGTCCTCCTTCTTTCCATTCGCTTAGAAGCGGCTCATAATGTTCTCTTTTTCTTTCAAACAAGATTCCATTAGTTTGAAGTTCTTTCGCTCCAATCTGAAATCCTTGACTTCTTTCTTCATTATCAAGCTTTGTAAGATAACCTGAAACATGACCTGGGAAAAGTGTGGGCTCACCTTTTCCAGTAATCATCGCAGTATCTACGTTTCCTTCTTTTGCTAATCCCATAACTTCTTTAAATCTTTCCCAATTTATTGGCTCTTCTCTCATGTTTACTCCCATTACCGGAGTCATCTTTGATACACAAAAAGGACATCTTGCATTACATGCTTCCGTCCCCGCGATTAAACTAAGCGTTTGTATTTTTGTTTCTTTTTCCATACTCTATCCCAGAAAAATGTATTTTTCCTCTTCCATGCCAACTTTTCCATTTCCGCTAGAACTTCCTCTTTCAAATGCCTTCCTTCTAATATCTGCAATTAGTAACTTTGTTTGATATGATAGCTCTGTTGTTTGTCCTTCTTGGACCTTATGTTTTATTAGATCAAAAGTTTGTTGCGCGTTTATCCTGGCTCCTTCGATATTATCTACGGACAAAAGTGCGCCATCTCTATACATTGGAAAATATAATGACCTGCCATTGCCTAACTCACCCAGCTGGGCTATTTCTCTTATCCCTTTTCTAAGTATTATTGTCGGCATACCAGGAATTGATGCCTTGTCTTTGGAGTCTGAAAACTTCATTGTCGGCTTATCTCCAATTTTTGCAAGCTTAAATCCGGTAGAAGCATCGCACCTCTGTGTATCCTCAGAAACCAATAGTCCACCTGCTCCGTAGATAACAAAACTTTTTGCATCAATACCTAAGCTCTCAATTGCCCTATCTATCTCCACCATATCCTGTATTGTCTCTATCCCTTCAACAACAACTTTATCTCTTGTGGGATCACTCAATCCTTCTTCGTTTTGTCTTTTTAATGCATAAATTAACTGCTCCAAAACATTTCCGCTATCAAGTCTAATCCAGATACCCTTTCCTGTTTCTCTATATTCTTTTTTAAGAGCTATAGCTAAGTCGATTCCATTCATTGAGTTGTTTAGATCAACTAGAAGGGAAACAGAATCTAAAGACTCTATTGCTTTTCTAAATGCAGCTTCTTCTGACTCGTAGGACTGCACATATCTATGTCCCATTGTCCCTACCAGCTTAAATTGAGGATAATAAGCTGCTGCTAAATCGCTACTTGTATACCTAAGTCCTCCGCCAATATACATTGCCTTAAGAGCCATAAGATGTTTCTCTTCGGTTTCTACACCTCTTAATCCAACTTCAATAAATCTGTCCGGGCCTATTCTTCTGGCAATTTCGTGTGCATTTGTTGCAACAAGCGATTGGTAAAAAATATGATGGAAATATGGCTCAAAATGGGCTACGATTTCATTCGGTCCGCTAACCCTTAAAATTGGATCTCCTGGGAGAACTGCGCTTCCTTCTTTTAAACTATCAATTTTTAATGGAAGCTTTCCCCCATGTTCTTCAATGATATAATTCCACTTTTCAGCATTGAAATAATTAATACCAGCCACCTGCTCAAAGTAATCTCTAGCAAAATCGACTTGATCTCTGGTAATTTCAATATCTGCAATTTTCCTAAATAAGTCATGCGTTCCAGCAACTATTATGTATCCTTTTTCCGCTTTTCTGAATTGCAGCGCATATGTTGCTTCTTTTTTCCAATCTTCACCTTCAACGTGCTCCATAGTTCTGTTATAAGAATCTGTATGTAAAATTGGGTTTCTTAGAATTATTAATTTTTTAAGCTCGGGACTAAGAGTTTGGAATTCGTTGAAAGTTAAGCCTTCAGGAAAGCCTTTATATCTTTGACTAAGCTCGGCAGATCGTCTTTGAGCCTCAATCGCTTCATTTTTATTTAGTAACTCAATATTCATTTTTACTTCTTGTATTTTTTACACTAAGTCAAGGCCAAAAAAATTTAGTTAAATGTAACTAGTTTTTTGGTAGAAAATTTATATAGCCTTGCCGGTCTATGATTTCCTAACCTATAAAAGTCTTTTGTTGGCTCAATCAATTTCATTGAAAGCATCCTTTTTCTAAAATTTCTCTTATCAAGCTTAGTGTTTAAAATGATTTCATGGATTTTTTGAAGTTCCGACAATCTGAACTTTTCTGGAAGGAGTGCACGAGCGATATTTGAATATTCAATTTTATTTTTTAATCTTTCTGCGCCGTAAGCAATAATTTTTTTATGGTCGAATGCTAAATTAGTGGAGAGATTTTTAACAGGAATCCATTTGGCATGAAGTGCATCGGGCGCTTTTGATAAATCGACACTGTTATAGGGAAGGAGTGCAAAATAAGCAACTGTTATAACCCTTCCCCTTGGATCTCTTTTGGGATCACCAAAGGTATAGAGTTGTTCTAGATAAATATTTTTTATTCCGGTTTTATCGAATAGAATTTTTTTAGCTGCTTCATCAAGATCGTTTTTTATAGGAAGAATATCACCAGGCAGACTCCAAAAACCAACGAATGGCTCCCTAACCCTATTTATAAGAACGACTTCTAGCCTACCATCATTAATAGAAAAAATAAGAACTGTTACCGAAACAGCTGGTTTTTCGATTTTACTTAAATCACGAGGCTTTATTTCAGAATTAGTGTACATAATACACTAAGCATACCCGAAGAGATTTTATT
>MFOV01000031.1:13689-13790 GCA_001782515.1 Candidatus Levybacteria bacterium RIFCSPLOWO2_01_FULL_39_10
TGTATGCTTGAAATAATTCTGCATGCCCGTCTTGGCTGTCGAACTTGGATTCCCTTAAAGCTTCTTGAGTAGTCCTAAATTACCCGCTATCAGTGCTTCCT